>NZ_BATC01000053.1 GCF_000466985.1 Brevundimonas abyssalis TAR-001 | reverse complement strand
GCGTCGATGTCGAAGGTCACCTCGATCTGGGGCATGCCGCGCGGTGCGGGGGGAATGCCCATCAGGTCGAACTGGCCGAGGATCTTGTTGTCCGCCGCCATGGGCCGCTCGCCCTGGAACACCCGGATGGTCACGGCCGACTGGTTGTCGTCGGCGGTGGAGAACACCTGGCTCTTCTTGGTGGGGATCGTCGTGTTGCGCTCGATCAGGGGGGTGAACACGCCGCCCAGGGTCTCGATGCCCAGGGTCAGGGGGGTCACGTCCAGCAGAAGCACGTCCTTGACGTCGCCCTGCAGCACGCCGGCCTGAACGGCGGCGCCCAGCGCCACCACTTCATCGGGGTTCACGCCCTTGTGCGGCTCCCGGCCGAAGAAGGCCTTCACGGCCTCCTGCACCTTGGGCATGCGGGTCATGCCGCCGACCAGAATGACCTCGTCGATGTCCGAGGCCTTGAGGCCCGCGTCCTTGAGGGCCTTCTGGCACGGCTCGATGCTGCGCTGGATCAGGTCGTCCACCAGGGCTTCGAGCTTGGCGCGCGAGAGCTTGATGTTCAGGTGCAGCGGGCCCGAGGCGTTCATGGTGATGAAGGGCAGGTTGACCTCGTACTGGGTGACCGAGGACAGCTCCTTCTTGGCCTTTTCGGCCTCTTCCTTGAGGCGTTGCAGGGCCAGCTTGTCGGAGCGCAGGTCGACGCCCTGCTCCTTCTTGAACTCATCGGCCAGATAATCGACCAGACGCAGGTCGAAGTCCTCGCCGCCGAGGAAGGTGTCGCCGTTGGTGGCCTTCACCTCGAACACGCCGTCGCCGATCTCCAGGATCGAGACGTCGAAGGTGCCGCCGCCCAGGTCGTAGACGGCGATCTTCTGGCCGTCGTTCTTGTCGAGGCCATAGGCCAGCGCGGCCGCGGTGGGCTCGTTGATGATGCGCAGGACCTCAAGGCCGGCGATCTTGCCGGCGTCCTTGGTGGCCTGACGCTGGGCGTCGTTGAAATAGGCCGGGACGGTGATGACCGCCTTCTCGACCTTCTCGCCCAGATAGGCCTCGGCGGCCTCCTTCATCTTCTGAAGGGTGAAGGCGGAGACCTGCTGGGGGGAATAGTCCTTGCCGTGGGCGCGCACCCAGGCGTCGCCATTGGGGCCCTTGACGATCTCGTAGGGGACCATCTTCTTGTCCTTCGCCACGACGGGGTCGTCATAGCTGCGGCCGATCAGGCGCTTGATGGCGAAGAAGGTGTTCTCGGGGTTGGTGACCGCCTGGCGCTTGGCCGGCTGGCCGACCAGGGACTGGCCGTCCTCCTGGATCGCGACCACCGACGGGGTGGTGCGGTTGCCCTCGGCGTTCTCGATGACCTTGGGATTCTTGCCGTCCATGACCGCAACACACGAGTTGGTGGTGCCGAGGTCGATGCCGATGATCTTGCTCATGGGCGTTGTCTTTCACTCCGTATCGGCGGGCGATGCGGCGGCCTTCGGATCAAGCGCCGCGCGTGACCGCCCCCTGTGGGTTGTTAGGCTTGCCGGGCGAACCGGCGGTGGGGCTCCTTAAGCGAACAATTCCCTCAAAGGAATAGGGTCTTGTCCACGTTCCGGTCGGATATGGGAAAGCCCGCAAGGGGTGCAAGGGCTTGGCGCGAGATCAGGCCCATCCGATATGGGGTCAATGACCTCGCCCGCCGACATGACGCTGGATGACTCGCTCGACGGTTTTCGCCTCTGGCCGGGGCGACTGACGGCTGCGGATCAGGCGCAGCTGCGGGATCAGGTGCTGGCGGCGCTGGAGGCCGCGCCGCTGTATCGGCCTGTCACGCCAGGCGGACGGCCGTTCTCTGTGCGTATGAGCAATCTGGGGCCGCTGGGGTGGGTCTCGGACCGGGCGGGCTATCGCTATCAGGCGGTTCATCCCGAAACAGGCGCGCCCTGGCCGCCGATTCCCCAGATGTTGCTGACCTTGTGGGACGATCTGACCGGCTGGCCCGCGCCGCCCGACGCCTGTCTGGTCAATCTGTATGACGCCGACGCCCGCATGGGCCTGCATCAGGACAAGGATGAGCGGGACCTGACCGCGCCGGTGCTGTCGGTCTCGCTGGGGGACACGGCGGTGTTCCGGATCGGGGCGGCGGGCGGCGGGCGGACGCGCTCGGTGCGGCTGGCCTCGGGGGATGCATGCATGCTGTCAGGGCCGGCGCGGCTGGCGCGGCACGGGATCGACCGGATTCTGGGCGGATCGTCCAGCCTTTTGCCGGGGGGCGGGCGCATGAACCTGACCCTGCGACGTGCCGCCTGAACGGCCGCTTGACCGGGTCGTGACTGGACCGGACCCACGGGGCGGCGCACAGTCGCGCTTTCCCGAGCCGACCCCCGGAGACCCGTCATGAGCGTGAACCTGATCCGCCCCGAAGGCCCCCGGCCCGAGGATTTCAAGATCAGTCGCCGGCTGCTGGGGGGCCTGCTGTTCGCCGGCTATGCGACCGCGGCGGTGTCGCAATCGGCCGAGCCGGTGGTGACGGATGCCGACGGACTGGTGACCGAGACGGTGAACCTGCCCGCGCCGGACGGCTTCGACCTGCCCGCCTATGTGGCGCGGCCCGAGGGCGAAGGGCCGTTCCCCATCGTGGTGGTGGCGTCGGAGATCTTCGGCGTGCACGCCTATATCCAGGACGTGTGCCGCCGCCTGGCCAGGGAGGGCTATGCGGCCATCGCCCCCGCCTTCTTCGTGCGGGTGGAGGATCCAGCGCCCCTGTCGGACATGGCGCGAGTGTTCGAGATCGTTGGGGCGGCCGGATACGAACAGGTCATGGGCGACGTCTCGGCGACCCTGCAGTGGCTGGGCGGCCAGATCTGGGCCGACAGTGAGCGGGTGGGGATCACCGGCTTCTGCTGGGGCGGCAAGGTGGTCTGGCAGGCGGTGGCCCGCTTCGCCGCCTTTGACGCGGGCGTCGCCTGGTACGGGCGGCTGGCCCCGGAAGACGGCGCGACCGCCGGCGCGCCCTGGCCGGTGGACCTGGCGGGCGACCTCAAGGCGCCGGTGCTGGGCCTGTACGGAGAGGACGACCGGGGCATTCCGGTCGCGTCGGTGGAAGCCATGCGCGAGGCCCTGACCCGGGAGGGCCAGACCGCCAGCGAGATCGTGCTCTATACGGGCGCCGGACACGCCTTTCACGCTGACTACCGCCCCAGCTATCAGCCGAAGCGGCGGCGGACGGCTGGTCACGCCTGCTGGCGCACTTCCAGGCTCACCTCTAGGTATCAGACCTTGGCGTCGAGTCGCGCGCCGGGCTCCTGCGAGCCGCCGCCAGATCCCCGCGCGGCCACCACCACCATGGCGGGACGCACGACCCGGCCGAACAGGGCGTAGCCGCCTGCATGGTCTGGATGACCTGGCCGGCCGCCACGGTGTCGGAGGGCTGCTCCATCATGGCCTGATGCAGGTTGGGGTCGAACGCCTCCCCCGCCTCGGGCGCCACGCGGGTCAGGCCGTTTGTCTCGAAGGCCGACAGCAGCGACTTCTCGGTCATCTCCAGCCCGGTGACGAGACCGCCCACGGCGGCGTCGGCGTTCTCCTTCGGAGCCGCCTGCAAGGCGCGCGACAGATTGTCGGCCACGCCCAGCAGATCGCGGGCGAAGCGGGTGATGGCGTAAGCGCGCGCGTCATTCATCTCGCGCTCGGCGCGGCGCTTGACGTTGTCGGCCTCGGCTACGGCGCGCAGGGCGCGGTCCTTCCACTCGTCGCGCTCGGTGATCAGGGCGTCGATGGGGCCCAGATCGTCCTCCTGCTCGAACGCGTGGGCGGGATCGGCGTCAAGCCCCGCCTCGGCGTTCAGGTCGGCTTCGTCGCGCGCTTCGGCGTCGTTTCGGTCGTTATAGGTGTCGCTCACGTTTCCTGTCCGTCCAGCATCCGGCCCAGCACCCGGGCGGTATAGTCCACCAACGGAATGACACGGGCGTAGTTCAGTCTTGCAGGTCCGATTACGCCGATGGCGCCCAGAACCCGCTGTCGGCCCGACATATAGGGCGCCGCGATCACGGCGGAACCCGAAAGTGAAAACAGTCGCGTTTCGGCGCCGATGAAGATGCGCACCCCCTGGGCGTTTGTGACCCCGTCCAGAAGGCCGATCAGCTGTTCTTTCTGCTCCAGGTCGTCGAACAGGACGCGCACCCGCTCCAGATCCTCCAGCGCCTCGCGGTCCTGCAGAAGATTGGCGCGGCCGCGCACGATCAGGGCCCGCTCGCGGTCCGGTCCGCCGGACCAGGCGGCCATGCCGTCCTCCACCAGCCGGGCGGCGGCCTCGTTCAGATCGCGCCGGGCGGCCTGAAGCTCGGCGCTCATCTCGCTGCGCGCCTCCTGCAGCGGTCGGCCCTTGAGCCGGGCGTTGAGGAAGTTGGAGGCTTCCTGAAGGGTCGAGGCCGTGACCCCGGCGGCCAGCGGCATCAGGCGGTTCTCAACCGTGCCGTCCTCGGCCACCAGAACCGCCAGCGCCTGATCCTCACCCAGGGCCACGAACTCCACATGGCGCACGCCGGTGTCACGCACCGGGCTGGCCACCACGCCGGCGCCGCCCGCCAGACCCGACAGCAGGGACGAGGCCGCATCCAGCGCCTCCTCGAAGCCGCCGCGGCCCGCCGCGCCCTTGTGGACGGCCAGACGGGCGTCGATCTCGCGCCGCTCCTCCTGGCTGACGTCGCCGATCTCCAGCAGCCCGTCCACGAACAGACGCAGGCCCGCGTGGGTGGGCGCCCTTCCGGCCGACGTGTGGGGCGCGTGCAGCAGCCCCGCCAGGGTCAGGTCCTGCATGGTGTTGCGGATGGAGGCCGGCGACAGGGACACCCCGCTCAGGGACAGGGTGCGCGAACCCACCGGCTCGCCGGTCTCCAGATAGGTCTCGACGATGCGGCGGAAGATGTCGCGCGCCCGGTCGTCCAGCATGGTCAGGGGGGCGGAGGGGGCGAACAGGCTCATGACCGGGCCTCCGCTGCGGGGGGGTGCGGATAAACGGCTTTCACGGCTTCTGGACGGGACAGGCTCACCCTTTCAGGATAAGCGTCCGGGCCACCACTTCCAATACGATAAGCGAGACCCATGCGCCCGTCTGACCGCACGCCCGAACAGCTTCGCCCCGTCACCCTCGAGATCGGGGTCAATCGCTACGCCGAGGGCTCGTGCCTGGTCAGCTTTGGCCATACGAAGGTTCTGGTCACCGCGTCGGTGGAGGAAAGCCTGCCGCCGTGGCTGCGCGGCAAGGGGCAGGGCTGGGTCACGGCGGAATATGGCATGTTGCCCCGCGCCACCCACACCCGGGGCCGGCGGGAGGCGGCGGCGGGCAAGCAGTCGGGCCGGACGCAGGAAATCCAGCGCCTGATCGGCCGCTCGCTGCGGGCGGTGGTGGACATGAAGGCGCTGGGCGAGCGTCAGGTGCTGATCGACTGCGACGTGATCCAGGCCGACGGCGGCACCCGCACCGCCGCCATCACCGGCGCCTGGGTCGCCATGGCCTCGGCCCTGAACTACCTGAAGGACGAGGGCGTGCTGAAAACCGACCCCATTCTGGATCAGGTGGCGGCGGTGTCCTGCGGCGTGTTCATGGATACGCCCGTGCTGGACCTGGATTACGAAGAGGATTCCAATGCCGAGGCCGATTCCAACTTTGTCCTGACCGGGTCAGGCGACATCGTGGAGATCCAGGCCACCGGCGAGAAGCGCGGCTTCAGCCGGGCCGAGTTCGACCGCCTGTTCGGGCTGGCCGAAAGCGGCTGCGCCGAGCTGTTCGCCATGCAGCGGGCGGCGCTGGGGCGATGACGGAGGCCTTCGCTGCGACCCGGCCTTTGACGCCGGTTCGATCGAGGCGGCGAACTGGCCGCTGTGTCAGGTCCGGCTGCAGGATGACGCGCGCTTTCCCTGGCTGATCCTGATTCCCCGCTTCGAGGGCCTGATCGAACTGGACCAGCTGACGGCGGAACAACGGGCGGTGCTGATGGAGGAGACCGTACGCGCGGGCGCCATGGTGCGGGCCATCGGCCAGCGGTCCATGCGCCCGGTGGAGAAGCTGAACATCGCCGCCATCGGCAATGTCACCGCCCAGCTGCACGTCCATGTGGTCGGCCGGCGCCGCGATGACGGCCTGTGGCCCGATCCGGTCTGGGGGCGCGGCCCGGCCATTCCCTATGAGCCCGAGGTGCGGGACGAATTGCTGGCTGTCATCCGCAAGGGCTGATCCGCCCTCAGTGCCCACCCTCGCCGTAGGGCGCCGAGGCGGCCAGGTTGATGAAGCCGTTGGTGGCCTCACCCAGGCCCACGATGATGAACTGAACCGCCAGGGCGCACAGGATCAGGCCCAGCACCCGCACCACGATGGCCATGCCCACTTCGCCCAGAAGCCGGCTGATCAGGCCCGAGACCGAGAAACAGGCGAAGGTCACCACCGACACCGCCACGATGGCCGCCAGCCCCGCGGCCCAGCCCGCCGCCCCGATCTCGCGGGCTTCGCCCGCTTGAATGATCACCGCTGAAATGGCCCCGGGCCCGATCAGCAGCGGAATGGCGATGGGCACCACCAGACGCTGGAACCGCCGCCGCGCATAGCCGCGCACGTCGCCCGGATCATTGGTGGGGTCCACGTCGGCGAAGGCCTTGAGGAAATCATCCCGGGTCATGTCCAGACCCAGAAACAGCAGCAGGATGCCCCCGGCGATGCGGAACGCCGCCAGCGAGATGCCGAAGAACTCCAGCAGGGCCAGGCCGGTGACGAAGAAGAAGACCAGAAACCCGATCATGGTCAGGGCGATCATGCCGCTGATGCCGCGCCGCTGCGCCGCCGTGGCGCCCAGGGTGGCGGCCGCAAAGATGGGCACATTGCCGATGGGATCGGCCAGGGCGAACAGGGCCACGAAGAGGTTGACCCCGAGATCGACGGCGTTCATGTCCATGTCTTGGCCTGAAAATCTGTTCTGCCCCGCGTTCCGCCTCTATCGGCCGGGTCGCGCCGCTTCGCAACCCGCGTTCCTTCACTCGAGCGCCCGGAGACCACGCCATGTCCGACCCGCGCCTGATCTGCGCACTCGATTTCCCCACCACCGATGAGGCCCGCGCCCTGACCGGGCGGCTGGGCGACGCCGTCGAATTCTACAAGGTGGGACTGCAGTTGTTCGCCACCGACGGCATGGTCCTGGCCCGCGAGCTGAAGGCGGACGGCAAGCAGGTGTTCCTGGACTGGAAGCTGCACGACATCGGCGCGACCGTGGAAAAGGCCGCCGCCGCCCTGGCCAGATCCGGCTGCGACCTGCTGACCGTCCACGCCCAGCCGCAGGTGATGGCGGCGGCCCGAAAGGGCGCCGAAGGCTCGGGCCTTAAGATCCTGGGCGTCACGGTCCTGACCAGCCTGACCGACGCGGACCTGACCGCCGACGACCACAGCCTGTCCGCCGCCGATCTGGTGGCGCTGCGGGTGCGTCAGGCGCTGGACGCGGGCATCGACGGGGTGGTCTCCAGCCCCCACGAGGCGGCGCAGGTGCGCGCCCTGGCCGAGGCCGCCGGCCGCCCCGACTTCCTGATCGTCACCCCGGGCGTCCGCCCGGCGGGCGCCGCCCTGGACGATCAGGCCCGCGCCGCCACCCCGGCCTCGGCCTTGCAGGCCGACGCCACCCACCTCGTGGTGGGCCGCCCCATCACCGCCGCGCCCGATCCGCGCGTCGCGGCCGAAGCCATCGTGCAGGAGATGGCCGCCGCCTGACGATCCTCAGCGGTCGTACAGATAAACGTCCTGGCAATAGCAGTCCCGGTCGTAGCGGTAGTCGTTGTCATACCGATACTCGGTGCGATGCCGGGCAGGCGGCCGGTCGTCGTTATATCCATGCCGGTCCCGGTAGCCGGGCCGCCGCTGGTCATGCCGGTAGTCCCGGCTGTACCCGTATCGCCCGCCCCGGTCGGCGTAGCCGTACTGGCTGTAGCCCCGCGACGGTTGAGCATAGCCGTAGCTGTAGCTTTGCGTCTGTGCGTAAGGGTAGCCCGCCCCGCCATAGCCGTAGCTGTATCCGGTCACATGGGCGCTGTTCACGCCGTAGGAATTATAGCTGGTGTAGGGTGCCGGCCGCTGGGGCGGATCGTACCGCTCGCGACGGCGATGATCGTCGCCACGCCCGCGGTCCTCATATCGTCTGTCGCCGTATCCCCGGTCGTCATAGCCCCTGTCGTATGAGCCGCGTCGGGCGTAGCCGTACGACCGATCCTGGCCCGCATAGGCGTTGCCATAGGCATAGGCGCCCCGGTCATAATCATAGCCGGCCCCGTAGCCGGAGCCGTAGCTCTGGCTCAACGCGGGGGCGGCGGACAGCAGCAGCGCGCCGAGCGTTCCGGCTCCGGCGATCGACAGCACAGATTTCATGGCGGTTCTCCAGCTCGGCCGCAAAGGTTAACGCAGCCGTCCGCACTTGGTTCGCTTATCGCCAATCCGGCGAATTCAGCCCGCTGTCTTCTTCGGCGGCAGGGGGAAGAAGCCGCTGGTGCGCGCCACATAATCCGCATAGCCGGGCCGGGATTTGTGCATCCCGCCCTCGGTGGTGGGCGCGCCCGACCATTTGGTCAGGGTGAAGGTGAGGAAGATCGGCCCGAGGATCGCAAACAGACCCGGAACGGTCTCCGCCGCCACCAGCCACAGACCCCACCAGACGCAGGCGTCGCCGAAATAGTTGGGGTGGCGGGTGTAGCGCCACAGGCCGGTGTCCAGCACCTTGCCCTTGCTGTCCGGGTCGCGCTTGAACGCCGAGAGCTGGGCGTCGGCCACGGTCTCGAACACGATGCCGAACAGGGCCAGGGCCGCGCCGATCCAGCCGATCCAGCCCACGGCGGGCGCCGCCGCCACCTGGCCCAGCTGCACCGGCAGGCAGGTCAGCCACAGCAGCACCGCCTGTGGCAGGAACACGAACATCAGCGAGGCCGGGGCGAAGCCCTGCCCCTTGTTCGCGCGGCTTTTCAGCAGGGCCTGATAGCGCCGGTCCGGGCCGTGGGCGCGCCAGCGTTTCAGCAGGTGCACGCCCAGCCGGATGCCCCACACGGCGCACAGCCCGGTCAGAAGCCCCTTGCGCAGGGGATCGCCGTCCGTCTGCAGGAACGTGGCCCCCGCCAGCAGCACCATGCCCAGACCCCAGACCCCGTCGATGAAGCTGACATCCTTCAGCTTCAGGGCGAGGAGCCAAAGCGCCAGCATAACCACGACGATCAGGGCCAGATTGCGCGCGAGGAGGAGAAGGATTTCCAGGAGGGTCATGGCTCAGAAACGACTCCCGCGCGAAAACGGATGCCCGCGCGGCCCGCGCCTCTCATATCAGAGCCGGCCGTCGCTGTCCTATCCCCCGCCGCCGGCCCTTTCTCAGGCACGACTCTTGATCTGTCCTGCGCTGATTGCGGAAGCAGTCCGAGCGTTCAGCGCAGCCATTTCCCTGGTTTAGAATTTGGGAAGCCTTGGATGGCGAGATGTGGTCTGAGCGAGAGGCGATGAACCGCTTGCACGGCACGAGCCGCAGAGCCCGCCGTCCGAGGGATGGCTGTCGGGGAAAAAGGAGGGCATGGCATGCGCTATCTGATCACCGGCACGGCCGGGTTCATTGGCTTTCACCTGGCCCGGCGGCTGCTTGAAGATGGCCATGAGGTGCTGGGGGTCGACAGCTTCTCGCCCTATTATGACCTGGCCTTGAAGGAGGACAGGAATACCATCCTGGAGGGGTACGGGGCGTTCCGTGTGGCGCGGCTGGCGCTGGAGGACGGCCCCGCGTTCAACGCGGCCTGGGCCGCGTTCTCACCCGAGGTGGTCATCCACCTGGCCGCCCAGGCGGGCGTCCGCTACAGCATCGACCATCCCGAGGCCTACATCTCCGCCAATCTGGTCGGCTCGTTCAATGTGCTGGAGGCGGCGCGGCGTCTGCCGGTCCGACACCTGCTGTGCGCCTCCACCAGCTCGGCCTACGGCGCCAACGTCGATATGCCGTTCCGGGAGACCGACAGGGCGGTTCATCCCATGACGCTTTACGCCGCCACCAAAGGCGCAACAGAGCTGATGGGGCATGCCTATGCGCACCTCTTCGGCGTTCCGACGACCTTCTTTCGCTTCTTCACCGTCTATGGGCCGTGGGGCCGGCCGGACATGGCCCTGTTCAAATTCGCCAAAGCCATCCTGGCGGGCGAACCGATCGATGTTTACGGGGGCGGCGACATGTCCCGCGACTTCACCTTCATCGACGATCTGGTGGAAGCCGTTGTGCGATTGATGGATGTGGCGCCGAACGAGGCCAATCGGGTCGAGAACGACAGCCTGTCGCCCGTTGCACCCTTTCGGATGGTCAACATCGGGGGAGGCCGCCCGATCCTCCTGATGGAGTACATCGGTGAACTTGAGCGCGCCTTGGGGCGCACAGCGACCAAGAACTTCCTGCCCATGCAGGACGGCGATGTACCGCACACCACGGCCTCGGCCGACCTGCTGGAGCGCCTGATCCGCTACAAGCCCGAAACCCCGATCAGCCGCGGCGTGCCCGCATTCGTGGACTGGTATCGGCAGAGATACGGCCACTGACCGCAAACATGAGCTTCCTTGAACACCCGGAAGTCCCGGCCGTGGTTGCCGCAACAACCTGGGTTCAACGGAACGCGGCCCCTGGACGCACGCCCAGCCTTTTCAGCAGAATGGCCGCAGGGCAGAAGCCCGTGATCGAGGCCTGAATCAGATTGAGGCCAACCAGCGCCGGCAGCCATATCCACGCCGGATGCACCCAGTAGGCCAGGGCCGCTCCGACGAGGACGAGGGATCCGGCCAGCATCATGACGGCATGATCAAGGGTCACGGGGTGGTCTCCTGTGATGACGGGGCGGCGGGCGATCGCAGCTTCGGGGCGCCGAGAAGGCTGAGCGCGAGCTTCTCGTAGAGAGGTTCGGCCTGCCCTCGGCGAACCTTGTGCAGGAAATAGCGCTCGAAAGCGGCCTTGGCGGCGTGGACCCAGCGACCGCGCGCCGCCCAGTTGATGTTTCGCGGCGGAATCTGGGGTTGGGCGATGAACGCCACGCCCTCGTCGCCGAAGTCGGCCAGACAGATGGCGTTCCAGCTGGCTTCCGCTGTCGGCGGCTTGCCGTCGATGATGTCCCTGAGATTGATCGAGATCGCCGTGACCATGCTTTCGATCATGAATCCGGTCTTGGGCACGCCTACCGGCACAGGGGTCGGGCCTGTGGGCGGAATGGCGATGCAGACGCCCAGGGCGAAGATGTCAGGCCAGGTCGGGTTGCGCTGGTGCTTGTCCACGAGGACGAACCCGCGCGGATTGGTCAGCCCCTCGACACCCCGGATCGCCTCGACGCCCCGGAAGGCGGGCAGCATCATGGAGTAGGAGAAGGGCAGGTCATGGCTCGCCTTGACCGACCCGTCCTGCGCGACCTCCTCCACGTGCATCATGCCGGCGTCGACGGATGTCACCCGGGCGTTGGTGATCCATTTGATGTGCCGCTGGCGCATCTCGCTTTCCAGCAGACCCTTGGTGTCGCCCACGCCGTCCAGGCCAAGATGGCCGATGTAGGGTTCGGAGGTGACGAAGGTCATGGGGGCGCGGTCGCGCAGTTTGCGGCGGCGCAGCTCGGTGTCGAGGATCATCACGAATTCATAGGCCGGGCCGAAGCACGAAGCGCCCTGCACCGCGCCGACGACGATCGGGCCGGGCGCTTCCATGAAGGCGTCGAAGGCCGCCGCCGCCTCGACCGCATGGTCCACATGGCAGATCGAGACCGTATGACCTTCGGGGCCGAGACCGGGAATCTCGTCAAAGGCCAGGTCAGGGCCTGTGGCGATGACCAGATAATCGTAGTGAAGGGCGCGTCCGTCCGAGAGGTCGATCTCGTTTTCGTCGGGGCGGATGCGCGTGGCCGGCACATTGATGAACTCGACGCCCTTGCGCCTCATCACATCGGGCAGCCTGACCTCGATCGCGTCCCTCGTGCGCCAGCGGACGGCCACCCAGGGGTTGGACGGCGTGAAGTGGAAAACGTCTCCTTTGGAGACCATCACAACCCGCGCCCGGTCTCCGACCACATGGCGAATGTCGAAGGCTGCAATGGCCCCGCCGAGGCCGGCGCCGATGATGACGATTGTTGGCCGGTTCATGAGCACGCTTCCCTTGCCATGGCATGGAGGCCGCACCCTTCACCATACGATTCATGGCGTCCTTGATCCGTATCAAGGAAATCACCCCGCCGCCGGGGCGATGATCTCTCCGTCAGAGGTCACCTGCAGGGTCAGATGAAATCCACGACAGTCTTGGCGGCGTTGATTGTTTTCCTGCTCGGCGCCTGTGGCGGCGATCCGGAACCTGTGGCGCCGACCGAGGTCCGGGGCGAGCGTCTCGTCATCCGACAGCAGGTCGTCCCGATCCTGAAACCGGCGTCTGCTGTCATCACCTCTCGTGATCTCGCCGAGGCGCGCGCGCGCATTTCCGGCACCCTGGTGCGGCTGAACGTGCGCGAGGGCATGATCGTGAGCGAGGGTCAGGTCTTGGGGGTCGTGTCTGACGACCGTCTTTCCCTCCAGACCACCGCCCTCGACGCTGCCGTTTCAGCTGCCGAGGCGGAGGCCGTGCTGGCCCGGGATAGCTTGGCGCGTGTTCAGACGCTCTTCGATCGCGGTTTCTACGCCCAGGCGGCGCTGGATCAGGCCCGCGCCGGCGCTGAAGCCGCCCAGGCGCACCTGCGCGCGGCCCGGGCCCAGCGCGCCGCCAGCGTCGAAACGGCGAGCCAGGGGCGGATTCTGGCGCCGGTCGCGGGGCGGGTGCTGACTGCCGACGTGCCGGAAGGGTCAGTCGTCGTCGCCGGTCAGTCCATCGCCACGATCACGGCCGGCCCGCTGGTCCTCAGGCTGGAGTTGCCCGAAGCGCAAGGCCGCCGACTGAGGCAGGGCCAACAGATCCGGGTGGAGGGCGAGAATCTTCCGGCCGCCGGAACCGTGGCCCAGATCTATCCCGCGGCCGTCGCTGGCCGAATCGTCGCCGACATAGCGGTCGAGGGTCTGGCGAGCGACCGGGTGGGCCAGCGGGTGCTGGTGCAGGCGCCGTTGGGCCAGCAAGAGGCTTTGCTGGCGCCGCGCCGCTTCATCGCGATGCGCCATGGGCTGGCCTATGTGCGGACCATCGACGCCTCGGGGCGGGTCAGCGAGGCGCCGGTGCAACTGGGCGACTCCGATGACGCCGACACGGTCCGCATCCTCTCGGGTGTGAGCGAGGGCGACACACTCGTGGCGCCGGAGCCGGGGCGATGAATCTGGGGCTTTCCGGCCGGCTGACCCGACTGACGCTCAATTCGCCGCTGACCCCGTTGATGCTGCTGGCGGCGATCGCTGTCGGTCTGATGGCGCTCGTTTCGATCCCGCGCGAGGAGGAGCCCCAGATCAGCGTGCCCATGGTGGACATTCTGGTGGCCACGCCGGGGCTGGACGCTTCGGACGCCGCCGAGCTGGCGGCCAAGCCTCTGGAAGCCATTGTCCGCAGCCTGGACGGCGTGGAGCACGTCTACACCCAGGTCGAGGACGATCGGGTGATGGTCACGGCGCGGTTCGAGGTGGGATCCGATCCCGATGACGCGGCAGTGCGCGTCCACGAGCGGGTCCGCGCCAACTATGACGCCATTCCCACAGGGGTTTCCGAACCACAGATCGTGACGCGGGGCATCAACGACGTGCCCGCCCTGGTGCTGACCCTGACGCCCCGCCCCGAGGCGGCGGCCCGGTGGAGCGACCAGGCGCTTCATGACGTCGCCTCAAGGCTCAGGACCGAGATCACCAAGGTCGAGGATGTGGGTCTGACCTTCATCGAAGGCGGTCGTCCGGCCGAAATCCGGGTGGAGCCGGACCCGGCCCGCATGTCCGCCCGGGGGGTGCCGCTGATCTCCATTCTCGACACCGTCCGCCAGGCCAATCGCACCGTCCCCGCAGGCGCTGTGCGCGATCAGGGGCAATCGCTGGTCGTTCGCGCTGGCGGCCGCCTGTCGACGCCGCAGGATGCAGCCTTTCTGACCGTGCGGTCGCTGACCGGCGACCCCGTCTACCTGAACGATGTCGCCGATATTGTTCAGGCGCCGCGGGAGGACCAGGCGCGCGTGGCGCACTATGCGCGCGCCGAGGACGGGTGGACCCGGGCGCCGGCGGTCAGTCTGGCCATCGCAAAGCGCAGGGGAGCCAACGCGGTGGTGGTCTCCCATGCCGTGCTGGCGCGCGTTGAGGCCCTTCAGGGCACGCTGATTCCCGAGGGCCTCGAGGTGGTCGTCACCCGCGACTATGGCGAGACCGCCAACGAAAAGGCGAACGAACTGCTGATGCACCTGGGTCTGGCGACGGTCTCCATCGTCGTGCTCATCGGGTTCGCCATCGGCTGGCGCGAGGCGGCCGTCACCGCCGTGGTCATTCCGACCACGATCCTGCTGACGCTCTTCGCGTCCAATCTGATGGGCTACACCATCAATCGTGTCAGCCTGTTCGCCCTGATCTTCTCGATCGGCATCCTGGTGGACGACGCCATCGTTATGATCGAGAACATCGCGCGGCACTGGGCCATGAATGACGGCCGCAGCCGCCAGCAGGCGACGGTGGAGGCTGTTGCGGAAGTCGGCAACCCTACGATCGTGGCCACGCTCACGGTCGTCGCCGCCCTGCTGCCCATGCTCTTCGTGTCCGGCCTGATGGGGCCGTACATGGCGCCGATCCCCATCAACGCCTCGGCGGCGATGGTCTTCTCCTTTTTCGTCGCCGTGGTCATCGCCCCGTGGCTGATGATCAGACTGGCGCGCCGGGCCCTGAACGGCGCTCACCATCAGGGCGAGGACAGGCTGGGTCGACTCTATCGCAGGATCGCCGCTCCGGTGATCCGCACACGGCGGGCGGCCTGGATCTTCCTGATCGTGGTGGGGATCGCCACCCTCGTCTCCATGTCCATGTTCGGCCTGCGGGCGGTGTCGGTGAAGCTGCTGCCGTTCGACAACAAATCCGAACTTCAGGTGCTGCTGGACATGCCGGAAGGGACCAGCCTGGAAGCGACTGACCGGGCGCTGGCCTCGGCCGCCGTCGTCGTCCAGACCCTGCCCGAGGTCCTGTCGATGGAGACCTATGCGGGGTCGGCGGCGCCGTTCAATTTCAATGGTCTGGTCCGGCACTATTTCCTGCGCGACCGCCCTGAACAGGGCGACGTGGCGGTCATGCTGGCGCCCAAGCACGATCGTCACCGCAGCAGCCACGACGTGGCCCTCGATCTTCGACAGCGCCTGGCCGAGCTGCCCTTGCCGCCCGGCGCCGTGATCAAGGTCGTGGAGGCCCCGCCGGGGCCGCCTGTCCTGGCGACGCTGCTGGCCGAGGTCTATGGGCCGGACGCGGCGACCCGGCGCGCGGTGGCGCAGGAATTGGAGACCCTGTTCCGGGCTCAGCCGTCCATCGTGGACGTGGATAACAGCCGGGGCGAGCGGCGACCCGTGTTGAGGCTGGTTCCCGACCGCGAGCGTATCGAACGTTTCGGCCTGTCCGAGCGGGAGGTGCTGGATTCCATCGCCGCGGTCATGGGCGGACAGGCCCTCGCTACGCCGCCCGGGACGACGAGCGCCCCCCGGTGGAGATCGCCGTGCGCCTGCCACAGGAGGCCCGCGCCTGGACAGAGCAACTGGCGGTCATGCCGGTGGCGGTCACGACGCTGAACGGGGCGCCCGTCTGGTCGAGTTGGGAGAGGTCGTCGAGGCCCGCCGGGAACTGGCCAGCTGGCCGATCTATCGACGGGACGGACGCGCCGCTGAAATGGTCACCGCAGAACTCGCCGGCCAGTTCGAAGCGCCCATCTACGGCATTCTCGCCATCGGGGACGCCATCGACGCCCATGACTGGGGCGACCTGCCGCGTCCCCGGGTTCGCCTGAACGGCCAGCCTGACGACGAGACCACAGCGACGATCCTGTGGGACGGCGAATGGGAGATCACCTGGGTCACCTTCCGAGACATGGGCGCGGCGTTCGGCGTGGCGCTGCTGGGCATCTATGTGCTCGTGGTGGCCCAGTTCCGCGATTTCCGGCTGCCGCTGGTGATCCTGACGCCGATCCCGCTAACCCTGATCGGCATCGTCATCGGCCACATGCTGTTCGGGGCGCCGTTCACGGCCACCTCCATGATCGGGTTCATCGCCCTGGCCGGCATCATCGTGCGCAACTCGATCCTTCTGGTCGACTTCATCGGCCACGCCCGGACGCCTGAGCGGCCCCTGCGGGACGTGCTGCTTGAGGCCGGCGCCATCCGGTTCAAACCCATCCTGCTCACCGCCCTGGCGGCCATGATCGGCGCGGGGGTGATCCTGTTCGACCCGATTTTCCAGGGTCTGGCGATCTCGCTCCTGTTCGGGCTGATGTCTTCGACCCTGCTGACCGTGCTCGTGATCCCGGCCATCTATGTGGCGCTGAAGGATGACGGGCGAGCGATGAGCGATGACGGCGGGAGCGGAGGTCATGGCTGAGCCCGCCGCCGACGCCCGCCCGCTGGAGACGTCCGGTCTGGAGGCGGGCGCCGAGGCCGCGGCGCGGGTGCTGCGGCTGTTCGCCAACGAACATCGCCTCAGGCTGATGTGCAGGCTGGCCGACGGCGACCATTCCGTCGGGGATCTGGCGCGCTTCGTCGGCCTCTCGCAGTCGTCCTGTTCCCAGCATCTGGCCCGCCTGCGCGATGAAGGGCTGGTCGTCTCGCGCCGGGACAACCAGACGATCTACTACCGTCTCGCGGAACCAAAGGGGCGGCGGATCATCATGTCCGTGTGCGACCTGTCGCGGAACGCCACTGAAGGAGCCGAGAAATGACCTACTACCACGCCCGCATCATCGACGCCGATTTCGACGCGGTGCTCGCCCGCACCCGTGACGCCCTCAAGGCGGAAGGCTTCGGTGTCCTGACCGAGATCGATGTGGCCGCGACCCTCAAGGAGAAGATCGGCGAGGATTTCCGCCCGTATCGCATCCTCGGCGCCTGCAATCCCCGCATGGCCCACGAGGCCCTGGAGATGGAGTCTCATGTGGGCGTCATGCTGCCGTGCAATGTGGTGGTCCAGCAGATCGACGGCCAGGCCGAGGTGTTCGCGGTCGATCCGGCTGCTTCCATGAGCGCGATCGACAATCCGGAGCTGCTGCGGCACGCCCGGTCGGTCGGTGAGAAGCTGCGCGCGGCCATAGACGCCGTCTGAGAGTCGTCCGGCCGGGGCCGTGCGTCTCCCCAAGGCCATGTCTGGCCCTGGCGCCAAGACGGCTTCCCTTCCGGTGCTCTGCACTGTTTCTGCACGGCGCGGGGTTCAAAACCCCACGCCCCGCGCATCACCGCTCCACATGAACGGGTGACAACGGCGGCCTCATCGGGAGGCGCCGACCAGCCGTGTACACTTCATCCATCCGATCATCCTTCGCGCTGAAAATCGTTCTGGGGCTTCTTCTGGTCGTAGCTGCTGACTGGCTGCTCTTCCTGAGGCCGATCGGAATAGCCCTGGGTCTGTTCGCTGTCCTTTTGTTGGCGACGGCGGCGGTGATCCGCAGAGGCTGGGCGTCGGATCCTCGAGCTTCGCGGCGGCGGCGGCCGCCGCCGGCATGGCCTTGATCCTGATTGATCGCCCGAGCGCGCTTGCGTGGCTGCTGTTCGGGCTCGCCTGATGATCGCGATGCTGTCCGCGCGGGTGGGACGGAACGAGGACGCCTGGCGCTGGGCGCAACGCCTGGTGGTCCATGCCGCGACCGCCGTCGTGGGGCCATGGCTTGATCTGCTGCGGCTGAACCGGGTGAAGCGGCAGCGTCGGGCCTTCAATGTACCCGGGGTAGTGCGGCTCCTCATCCTGCCGGTTCTGGGCGGGGCGGTCTTCATCACGCTGTTCGCCAGCGCCAATCCCGTGATCGGAGACCTGACCGCCCGGCTGCGGCTGCCGCCCTTGTCCGGTGAGGCGGTGGCGCGGGTGATGTTCTGGATCCTCTGCGTCTTCATGGTCGGCGGAATTCTTCGCCCGCGCTGGCGGTCACGGCTTCTCCCCTTGCCCTCGCTGGACGGCCAGAAGCTCTCGGGCGTCACGGCGGCGTCGGTCACCCTGTCACTGATCGTGTTCAACCTGCTGTTCGCCGTTCAGAACGGGCTGGACCTGGCCATTCTCTGGAGCGGCGCGCCGCTGCCGGACGGGATCACCCTGGCGCAGTATGCGCACCGCGGCGCCTATCCGCTGATCGTCACGGCTCTGCTGGCGGCCCTCTTCGTCCTGGTCTTCCTCCGCCCGGCGTCGGAAACCGCCGGGCGACCGCTCGTCAGGTGGTTGGTGGTGATCTGGGTGGGTCAGAACCTGCTTCTGGTCGCCTCCAGTTTGCTGCGCACTGCAGACTATATCGAAGCCTATTCCCTGACCCGGTTCCGCATCGCCGCCATGATCTGGATGGTGCTCGTCGGCATCGGGCTGGGCCTGATCTGCTGGCGGCTGCTCAGGAACCGCAGCGCCGCCTGGCTGATCAACGCCAACGTCGGCGTGGCGCTGACCGTGCTTGCTGTGGTCAGTGCGGTGGATCTGGGAACGCTTGCAGCGCATTGGAACATTCGCCAGGCGCTGGACCCGGACCGACAAGGCGCCCAACTGGACCTCTGCTATCTTAACAGCCTCAACGGCGCCGCCCTCACGGCTCTGGTCGAACTCGAGCAGCGCACCCCGGACCCGCTGTTGAGGGATCGCACCGCCGCCGTGCGGGTTCGCCAGATGTCGGCCATACAGGCGCGTCAGTCTGACTGGCGGGGCTGGCGCTGGCGCGACCAGCGACGGCTGGATCGCGTGGCGCGCATGACCTCAGACCACCCCTTGGCGGCCCCGGCGCCCGGCGGCCGGGACTGCGACGGACGCCTGATCCCGCCGCCCCGCCTTGCAGCAGCGGCCGAAAGGCCGGCCATTCTCCCACTGTCCCGTTGACCTCCACGGCTGGAGACTGAACATGGCGATCATGCAGCGCTCGGTTCTGGTGGTCGATGATGACCCGCATATCCGCGACCTCCTGACCTTCGCCCTGGGCAAGGCCGGGCTGGCGACCCGTGAGGCGGGAGACGGGGAAGCCGCTTTGGCCGCCATCGCCGAACAGGCCCCCGACCTGGTCATTCTGGATATCAACATGCCGCGCATGGACGGCATCGAGGTGTGCCGCCGCATTCGGGCCCATGGCGCCCTGCCGGTGCTGTTCCTGTCGTCGCGGGACGACGAGATCGACCGTATCCTGGGCATCGAACTGGGCGCCGATGACTATGTGGTGAAGCCCTTCAGTCCGCGGGAGGTGGTGGCCCGGGTCGCCGCCATCCTGCGGCGGGTGAACCTGTCGCCGCCGCCCCCGCCGCCGGGCGCGGCGCAGGTCGGCCGGCTTTCGCTGGATACGGACGGCTGGCGCGCCGTTGGGGTGAAGACGAGGTTTCCCTGACCCTGACCGAGTTCAGCATCATCAAGGCGCTGGCTGCTGCCCCGCAAAAGGTCTTCACGCGGGACGCGATCATCGACCGTATTCACGGGCCGGGCTTTGCACTGACCGACCGGACCATAGACAGTCACGTCCGCAATCTTCGGGCTAAATTCGCAACCGTCGGCGGCTCTGATGTGATCGAGACCCGCGCCGGGGTCGGCTACCAGATGGGGCCATGTCTCGGCGGCGAGGCGTGACGCGAGCCGCGCTCCAGCGCCTGCGAGCTGTCGTTCGGGCCCACTGGCCGGCTCTCCGGCTTCGCACCATCCTGCTGTCCGTGCTGCTGTTCGCGGCGATCCTGCCGGGCGCCAGCGCCATATTCCTGCGGGTCTATGAGAACACCCTGGTCCGCCAGACCGAGGCGGAACTGATCGCACAGACGGCGGCGCTGGCCGCGGCGGCGGAGGTGATGTGGCCCGGGACGCCGATCCCCGCCGTGGACCCGGCTGCGCGGCGGGCGCCGGGATATTTCCAGCCCGAACCGGCGATGATCGACCT
>NZ_BATC01000054.1 GCF_000466985.1 Brevundimonas abyssalis TAR-001 | reverse complement strand
GCGGCCCACTGGGCCTCGCTGGCTACGGCCAATCACACCGCCGCCATCTACATGGGCGCCGGCCTGGCGGATCAGGTCAGCGCCAGCCTGATCGCCGCGGGCCGCGCGCCCTCCACCCCCGTGGCCATCGTCGAGAACGGCACCCGGCCCGAGGAGCGGGTGCTGACCGGACGGCTGGACGATCTGGGCGGACTGGTGGCCCGTCACGCCGTCACCGGCCCCGCCATGCTGTTCGTGGGCGAGGTGGCGGCCTTCGCCGAAGCCTTCGTCGAGCCGGCCCGTCAGCTTCAGGAGGCCGCGGCATGAAGGTGCTGACCGCCAACCGCCTGTCCGACGGTCGCGTCCTGTACTGGGGCGCGCAGGGTCTGGCCACCGAAGCCCTGGCCGAGGCCCTGTGGCTGGACGACGCCGAGGCCGAGCGCGCCCTGGCGTCCGCCGCCGCCCGGCCCGACCTGTTCGTGAACCCCTATCTGGTGGAGGTGAACGCGGGCGAGCCTTCGGGCCGCGACCGCTTCAAGGAGTTCATCCGCTCCACCGGGCCCACGGTCGGCCACAGCCGTCCCGACATCGAAGGGGCCGCCTGATGTACCGCTATGACGAGTTCGACCATGCCCTGGTCAGCGAACGGATCGCCGAGTTCACCGATCAGGTCCGCCGCCGCGTCGACGGCCGCCTGACCGAGGACCAGTTCAAGCCCCTGCGGCTGATGAACGGGGTCTATCTGCAGTTGCACGCCTACATGCTGCGGGTGGCGGTGCCCTACGGGACGATGAACAGCGCCCAGCTGAAGAAGCTGGGCCACATCGCGCGGGTCTATGACAAGGGCTACGGCCATTTCACCACCCGCACCAACATCCAGTACAACTGGCCCGCCCTGTCGGACCTGCCCGCCATCCTGACCGAGCTGGCCGAGGTCGAGATGCACGCCATCCAGACCTCCGGGAACTGCATCCGCAACGTCACCACCGACGTCTTCGCCGGGGCCACGGACGAGGAGATCGAGGACCCGCGCCCGTGGTGCGAGATCATCCGGCAATGGTCGACGATCCACCCGGAATTCTCGTTCCTG
Source organism: Brevundimonas abyssalis TAR-001 (assembly GCF_000466985.1). Lineage (GTDB taxonomy): Bacteria > Pseudomonadota > Alphaproteobacteria > Caulobacterales > Caulobacteraceae > Brevundimonas > Brevundimonas abyssalis. Next base: position 18,196 of record NZ_BATC01000054.1, on the reverse strand, counting down.
CCGCGCAAGTTCAAGATCGCCGTCATCGCCTCCGAGACTGACCGCGCCGCCATCCGCACCCACGACGTGGGGCTGCAGATCGTGCGGGGCGAGAACGGCGAGACGGCCTTCCGCGTCTTCGTCGGCGGCGGGCAGGGGCGACTGCCCCACATCGCCCAGGAGATCGCCCCCGCCGTGCCGGGCCGCGAACTGCTGGCCTATCTGACCGCCATCCTGCGCGCCTACAATCTGCTGGGCCGGCGCGACAACATCCACAAGGCGCGTATCAAGATTCTGGTGGCCGCCCTGGGCATCGACGCCTTCCGCGAGGAGGTGGAGCGCCAGTTCGAGACCCTGCGCCACGAGGATCTGCGCATTCCGGACGACGAGCTGGCCCGCATCCAGGCCTATTTCGCGCCGCCGCCGTTCGAGACCCTGCCGAAGCACTCCGGCCCGTTCGACCGGGCCCTGCTGGCGGATCCTGACTTCGCCCGCTGGAGCCGCAACAACGTCCGTCGCCACCGCGCGCCCGGCTACGCCAGCGCGATCATCTCGCTGAAGCCCGTGGGCGGCGTGCCCGGCGACATGACGGCGGACCAGATGGACGTGGTGGCCAAGCTGGCCCGGCGCTTCTCCTTCGACGAGGTGCGCGCGGCCTATGAGCAGAACCTGGTGCTGCCCCATGTGAAGCTGGACGACCTGCCCGAGGTCTGGCGCACCCTGCATGCCCACGGTCTGGCCACGGCCAACGCCGATCTGGTCACTGACGTCATCGCCTGCCCGGGGCTGGACTACTGCAGCCTGGCCAACGCCCGCTCCATCCCGGTGGCGCAGGCCCTGTCGAAGCGGCTGGCCGATCTGGACTTTCAGGAGAAGCTGGGCCCGATCCGCGTCAACATGAGCGGCTGCATCAACGCCTGCGGCCACCACCACGTGGGCCACATCGGGGTGCTGGGCGTCGACCGGAAGGGCGAGGAATTCTACCAGATCACCGTCGGCGGCTCGCCCGACGAGCAGGCGGCCCTGGGCGAGATCGTGGGCAAGAGCCTGCCCGCCGAGGACGTGGCTCCCGCCATCGAGCGGGCCCTGAACCGCTACCTGGCCATCCGCCACGAGGGCGAACGCTTCATCGACACCGTGCGCCGCACCGGCGCCGAACCCTTCCGCGAGGCCATCTATGAGGCTGCTTGATCCCCTGCCCGAAACCGACGAGCCGGACGGCGCCATCCCGGGCGACACGCCGCTGGCCGAGGTCGAGGCGGCGGCTGTCGGCGCCAACCGCCTGACCATCCGCTTCGGCGCCTTTCGCGACGGGCGCGGCTTCTCGCTGGCGTCGATCCTGCGCGAGCGGGGCTATGGCGGCGAGCTGATCGCTGCGGGCGACCTGCTGCCCGATCAGGCCCGCCATCTGAAACGCTCCGGCTTCGACGCCGTGCGGCTGAACGCGGGCGCCGACCCAGCGGAATGGCGCGCCATGTTGGCGGTGATCGACACGGTCTATCAGCCTGCGTCTGACGTCGCCGTTCCGGTCTGGCACCGCCGTGCGGCCGTGGAGACGCTGGAGCAGAAGGCCGCCCGGCTGGACGCCCGCTATCGCGACGCCGATCCCGAAACAGTGCTGGCGGCGGCGCACCGGGAGTTCCCCGGCCGCATCGCCCAGCTGTCGTCCTTCGGCGCCGAGGCGGCGGTCAGCTTGCATCTGCTGGCGCAGGTCGATCCCGCCACGCCCGTCCTGTTCCTCGATACCGGCCAGCATTTCCTGCAGACCCTGTCCTATCGCGATAAGCTGACGGCCCGTCTGGGCCTGACCAATGTGAAGATTGTTCTGCCCGACGCCGCCGAGCGCGCGGGCGAGGACCCGAAAAACGATATGTGGCGCTCCGACCCGGACGCCTGCTGCGACCTGCGCAAGGTCCGTCCCCTGGGCCGCGCGGCGGCGGCCTATGACGCCCTTATCACCGGCCGCAAGCGCTATCAGGCGACGACCCGCGAACGGCTGGCCGTGTTCGAGGTTCTGGATGGTCAGGTGCGGGTCAATCCGCTGGCCAATCTGGACGCGGACGAGGTCGAGGCGCGCTTCGACGACCACGACCTGCCGGCTCATCCGCTGGCTGATCAGGCTACGCTTCGATCGGTTGCTGGCCCTGCACCCGCGCGGTGCGGTCGGGCGAGGATGCCCGCGCGGGCCGCTGGTCCGGCGCCGACAAGGTGGAGTGCGGCATTCACTTGAGCGCCCGCGCCGCCTGATCCCGGTCGCGCCGCCGCCTGCGGCGTCCTATATGTCTCGTCTCCCACCTGCCCGGATGACAACCATGCCCGTCACCCAGTCCGTCGCCGACCTGATCGGCAACACGCCCCTGATCAAGCTGAAGAAGGCGTCCGAACTCACGGGCTGCACCATCCTTGGCAAGGCCGAGTTCCTGAACCCGGGCCAGTCCATCAAGGACCGCGCCGCGCTGGGCATCGTCACCGCCGCCCGCGCCTCGGGCGAACTGCTTCCCGGCGGGGTGATCGTCGAGGGCACGGCGGGCAACACCGGCATCGGCCTGGCGCTGGTGGGCGCGGCGCTGGGCCACCCCGTGGTCATCGTCATCCCCCGCACCCAGACCGAGGAGAAGAAGGCCGCCATCCGCGCCCTCGGCGCCCGGCTGGTGGAGGTGGACGCCGCGCCCTTCTCCAGCCCCAACCACTTCGTCCATTATTCCGGGCGGCTGGCGAAGGAGCTGAACGAGACCGAGCCCAACGGCGCCTTCTGGTCCAACCAGTTCGACAACACCGCAAACCGCAACGCCCACTACACCGGCACCGCCCCGGAAATCTGGGAGCAGACCGAGGGCAAGGTCGACGCCTTTGTCAGCGCGGTGGGCTCGGGCGGCACTATCACCGGCGTCTCGGCCTTCCTCAAGGAGCGCAACCCCGACATCCGCATCGCCCTGGCTGACCCCATGGGCGCGGCGCTCTACAGCTGGTTCACCACCGGCGTCATGCAGGGGGCGGGCTCGTCCATCACCGAGGGCATCGGCGTGGCGCGCATCACCGGCAATCTGGAAGGCTTCACGCCCGACCACAGCTATCAGATTCCCGACGAGGAATTCCTGCCCATCGTTTTCGACCTGATCCTCGAAGAGGGCCTGTCGCTGGGCGGCTCCAGCGGAGTCAACATCGCCGGCGCCCTGCGGCTGGCGCGCGAGATCGGCCCCGGAAAGACTATTGTCACGCCCCTGTGCGATCCCGGCACGCGCTATGCGTCCAAGCTGTTCAACACCGACTTCCTCAAGTCGAAGGGTCTGCCCCTGCCGCCCTGGGCCGCCGGCGTTCCGGCCGAGGCGGCGGCGTAGGCTCGCTCTAGGCTTCGGTCTCCATCGAAGCGTCGTACTGGCCGAGGCTGGCCAGGCTGTTCATTTTCGCACGGTGGGCGAAGGCGGCCTGGGCCTTGGCGGCGTTGGCGTTGTCGCCGCCCCAGGCGCGCTGCGGCGCGGCCTGAAGCGCGCGGCCGTAAGAGAAGGTCATCTTCCAGGGGAAACCGCCGATGCGGTTCATGGCGTCCAGATGAGCGGTGGCCTGTTCGTCGGTCTGACCGCCGGACAGATAGGCGATGCCCGGGACCGATGACGGCACGGTGGCCTTGAGCGCGGCGATGGTGCGCTCGGCCACCTCGTCCACCGTCGCCTGACGCACGCTGCCCTTGCCCGAGATGACCATATTGGGCTTCAGCACGATGCCCTCCAGCGCCACGCGCTGCTCGAACAGCTCGCTGAACACCGTCTGCAGCACCTGGCGCGTGACCTCGTCACAGCGGTTGATGTCGTGGGGGCCGTCCATCAGCACCTCCGGCTCCACGATCGGCACGATCTGCTCCTGCTGGCAGATGCGGGCGTAGCGGGCCAGGGCGTGGGCGTTGGACTTGATGCAGGTCCAGGTGGGCACGCCGTCGGCGATCTCGATGACGCCGCGCCACTTGGCGAAGCGCGCGCCGCGCTCGCGGTAGGAGCGCAGGCGCTTGGACAGACCATCCAAGCCCTTGGTGACCGTCTCGCCGGGGAAGCCGGCCATCTTGGTCGCGCCCTTGTCCACCTTGATGCCGGGGATGGCGCCGGAGGCGTTGATCAGGTCCACCAGCGGGGTGCCGTCGGCGGCGTCCTGGAACAGGGTCTCCTCGAACAGGATGACGCCCGAGATGTGGTCCTTCATGGCGTCCGCGCGGAACATCAGCTCGCGATAGTCGCGGCGGTTGTCCTCGGTATTCTCCACCCCGATGGCGTCAAAGCGCTTCTTGATGGTGCCCGTGGATTCGTCCGCCGCCAGGATGCCCTTGCCGGGCTGCACCATGGCCGTCGCCACCGCGTTCAGAGCCGCGAGATCCATGCCGAAATACCCCTGAATATGTTGTTTTGCCGCTGTCTAGCGTCCGGCGGCGGCAAAGTCACGCCGCGTTACAGGAAGATCAGCCCCCGTATTTCGCGGCGTCCTCGTCCGAAATGTCCTCGTTGGAATAGACGTTGGCCACGTCGTCCTCGGCGTCCAGGGCGTCCAGCAGCTTGAACAGGGTGCCGACCGCTTCGCCGGTGACCGGAACCTCGGACTGGGGCTTCCAGACCAGGGCGGTGGACTTGGGATCGCCCAGAACCTTGGACATGGCCTCGGCCACCTCGTTCAGATCCTCGAAAGCGGTCCAGATGGTGTGGCCGGGCGCATCCTCGTAGATGTCGGGCTTGACCAGATCGCTGTGCACATCCTGGGCGCCCGCCTCGATGGCGGCTTCCATGACGGCGTCCTCGGTGCCCGCCTCGGCCGGATAGCGGATCTCGCCGACCCGGTCCCACATGAAGGCGACGGAGTTCATTTCGCCCAGGGCGCCGCCGTTCTTGGTGAAGGCGGCGCGGATGTTCGACCCCGCGCGGTTGCGGTTGTCGGTCAGGGCCTCGACGATGATGCCCACCCCGCCGGGGCCGCGGCCCTCGTAGCGGATCTCCTCCATGGTATCGACGTCGCCGCCGGCCGCCTTGCTGATGGCGCGCTGGATCACGTCCTTGGGCAAACTTTCGGCCTTGGCGTTGTTGACCGCCAGGCGCAGGCGCGGGTTCAGCGCCGGGTCGGGCAGGCCGGACTTGGCCGCCACGGTGATTTCCCGCGACAGGCGCGAGAACAGCTTGGAGCGCACCGCGTCGGCGCGCCCCTTGCGGTGCATGATGTTCTTGAACTTGGAATGGCCGGCCATGCGGAACCCCGGAATCTGGGTCGGAAAGGGAAGGGCGCCATCTAGCGCAACCCGTTCAGCCTAACAAGGAACCGGTGCGCCGGCCGGGGATTAGACCTGGATCAGCCAGCTGGAGGGATGACATGGCCGCCGAAGACGTTCTGATCGACGAAGACGACGAAGCCGACATCGTGGAATGGTACGAGGCCCGGCCCGTCACCGTCTCGACTGCCGTCGCCACCGGCGCAGTGGTCACCGCCTTCGCGTTGGGCGTGCTGACCGGTGTCGGCGCTTGGCGCTCATGGGGTGGCTGGACGACTGACGATCCGTGGAGGCCGGACCGGTCCGAGCCTTCGATGGGATTTGTCAGGGGTTCTTGCGAGGGGTTTCGGGCCTATCGCCGTACTCCTGCTCGTCCCTTGCCTCCCGCAGCTTGAACGCCATTCTGGCAACTAGCGCGAACATCCCAATCAAAGCTCCGAACCCAATGCAAAACGCACTTTCGGCAAACGAGACATAAGAAATGGCCAGATTGACGGAGCCAGTGTTGGCTCCGCCGATGAAGGTGTTCATCAGGTTGTAGGCAGCAGCGTAGACGCCCATGAGGGGAGCTAGTAGGGCCAGCGTTGTCGTCGTTACTAGCGTGCCGGATTTGACCCTTCCTTCAGTCAGAATTTCTGATGCCGCCAGCACGATTAAAAGACAGGCAAACGCGACCAAGATGAGCAAATTAAGCTGAACCACCGGGTCCATATCCAGAACAAGACGGGACAACGTAAGTCTGCTTGAGAATTCCGAAGTTGGGCCGATCATGGACAGCTCCTGCGTCAACTGGCGTCAGGACGAATGGATGACATGAAAATCAAACGGCCGGAATCGCCTGACTCAATCGGCCGCCGACCCGGATCGGCTCGACGCGCGTGGCGAGGCCCGTGCGGTCGTCCGTCTCCACATAGACCCCGCAGACGGTTGCCGGGCCGCTTGCCGGCACGTAGCGACCGCCGGACAGGCGGGTGGTGAAGCGGCGCAAGGGCTCTTCCTTGTCGTTGCCGATGACCGAGTCGTAGTCGCAGCAGCCGCCGGCGTCGGTCTGGTAGGCGGTGCCGCCCGGCAGGATCTGGCAGTCTGCGGTGGGGACGTGGGTGTGGGTGCCCACCACCAGAGAGGCGCGGCCGTCGCAGAAATGGCCCATGGCCATCTTCTCGCTGGTGGCCTCGCAGTGCATGTCCACGATCACGGCGTCGGCGACCACGCCCAGCGGCGCGGCGTTGAGCTCACGCTCCACCGCGCTGAACGGGTCGTCCATGGGGTCCATGTGAATCCGGCCCAGCACATTCATGACCAACACTCGACGGCCGTCCGATGTCGTGAACACGTCGGCGCCACGGCCCGGCGCGTCCATCAGGCGCGGGTAGTTAGCCGGTCGGATCAGGCGCGGCTCGCGCACGATATAGGTGAGGGCCTCGCGCTGGTCCCAGGAGTGATTGCCCAGGGTCAGGACGTCGGCGCCGGCGTTGAAGATGTCACGCGCCGTGTTCTCGGTGATGCCGAAGCCGCCCGCCGCGTTCTCTGCGTTGACCACCACGAAATCCAGCTTCAGGTCGCGGCGAAGGCCCGGCAGGTGATCGGACAGCCCGTCACGCCCGGACTTGCCCACAACATCGCCGAAGAAAGCCAGTCTCATTCAGATACCCTTTTGCGCGGTCCTATAGCCCGCTTCGGTCAGGACTCCATCCAGAGGCTGGTCGTGGGCGTCCATGGGCAGGTTGTCCATTTCCTGGGCCGCATAGGCCAGGCCGACGGCGGCGATGCGGGGCATGCGGTCTTCTGCACGCAGGGCCCCTAGCGTCCGGTCGTAATAGCCACCGCCCTGGCCGAGCCGTCCGCCTGCGGCGTCGAACGCGAGCAGCGGCACCATGATCAGGTCGGGGATGATCTCGCCGGCCAGGTCCAGCGGCGCCGGGCATCCGGCCTGATCCAGCTCCAGAGGATCGCCGGGGCGCCAGCGGCGAAAGACCAGCGGGGCGTCGCGACGCACCACCACCGGCAGGGCCAGTTCCAGCCCGTGAACCATCAGGGCGCGGGCCAGAGGGGCAGCGTCCATCTCCGAGCCCAGCGCGCCATAGAGGGCGGCGGTGAGGGTTCGGTCGGAGGCGTCTGTCGCGAAGTCGCCGGTGCTGGAAAACAGAGCATCCAGCATGGCGCCCACATGCTCCACCAGCCGCTCGGCAGCGTAGGGGTTGGCGTCGGCGGCCTGTTTGCGGCGGCCCCGCATGGCGGCGCGAAGATCGGCTTTGACGGTCACGATCCCAGCCTAGCGTATTTCGGGGGAAAGGGTTGGCGGCGCCGCGAGAGCCGTGAAGGACGGTTTGATCCTCTCGAGCCTGGATAACCAGGTGGGCGCCGTATGCCCGGGCCCACGAGCCCGGACAGGGACAACTCCCTTCGAGTGAATTAAGGCCGCGAGGATATGTTGCCTTCGACGTGAGCCACAGCATGACCCGCCACCGCGCAAGATAGGCGCGAGCGGTGTCTTCAACAAGGCGGATCAGATCCCAGCTGCGATCTTCTCGATCCGTGCGGCGACGGCGTTCAGAGCCTCGGCGACCCCGGCCTCGGAGGGCGCAGCGGCGGGGGCGGGGGGAGTCTCGCCCATACGGGCTTCCTGAAGCTGGTCCGCCAGCACCAGGGCGGCCATCAGGAACAAACGGATGTCGCCCACCTGGCCCACGTCGGCAGCCACGTCGCGCACATGGTTGTCGAACTGCTTGGCCAGGATGCGCACGCGCTCTTCCTGCCCGTCAGCGCAGCCCACCCCATAGGGCCGGCCGTTGATCTCGACGGTGACGGTGGCCATCAGCCCTCTCCATTCAACATGGCGCGGACCTCGTCGGCGGCGCGCGACAGGGCTCGGGACGCCTCATCGGCGGCGGTCTCCAGTTCGGCCACGCGGGCGGTGCTCTCGGCATTGGGGGCGGCGCCGCCGGATCGCGGTGCGAACAGGTCGTCGTCGGCCACGTGCGCCGGCCGCGCCTTCAGCTCACGCACCTTGCGCTCCAGATCGTTCAGCGCACGGTCGATGCGGGCCCGTGCGGCCTCGACGGCGTCAGCCATGCTCAAATCCTCCAGTTTTCGTATAGAACCCGAAGGCGCGTCGGGGTAAAGCGGCGCCGCCCCCGTTTACTATTCATTCTTCGAGAGGTCCGCCGCCGTGGCCGAGCCCCAGACCACCCGCACTCCGTCCGCCAAGCCCTCAATGCGCCAGATGGCCGATGCGATCCGGGTTCTGTCCATGGACGCGGTGGAAAAGGCCAACAGCGGCCACCCCGGCATGCCCATGGGCATGGCCGATGTGGCGACGGTGCTGTTCTCGAAATATCTCAAGTTCGACGCCAGCCGTCCGGACTGGGCGGACCGGGACCGGTTCATCCTGTCGGCGGGCCACGGCTCGATGCTGTTGTACAGCCTGCTGCACCTGACCGGTTACAAGGCCGTGACCAAGGAGGAGCTGTCCAACTTCCGCCAGTGGGGATCCAAGACGGCGGGTCACCCGGAGTACGGCCACATCCCCGGCGCCGAAACCACCACCGGTCCGCTGGGCCAGGGCCTGGCCAACGCCGTGGGCTTCGCCATGGCCGAGCGGCACCTGAACGCGCGCTTCGGCGAGGATCTGGTGGACCACCGCACCTGGGTCATCGCCGGCGACGGCTGTCTGATGGAGGGCGTCAGCCAGGAAGCCATCGGCATCGCCGGACGGCTGAAGCTGAACCGGCTGACCGTGCTGTGGGACGACAACGACATCACCATCGACGGCGCGGTGCGCCTGTCCGACGCCACCGACCAGCTGGCGCGCTTCAAGGCCTCGGGCTGGGCGGTCAAGGCCATCGACGGCCATGACGAGGGCCAGATCCGCCGCGCCCTGCTGTGGGCCACGCGCCAGGATAAGCCGACCCTGATCGCCTGCAAGACCAAGATCGGGCGCGGCTCCGCCACCATGGAAGGCAGCCACAAGACCCACGGCGCGGCCCTTGGCGCCGCCGAGGTGGCCGCCACCCGTCTGGGTCTGAACTGGGATCACGCCCCGTTCGACCTGCCGGACACCATCGAGAAGGCCTGGCGCGCCGTGGGCCGCCGGGGGGGCAAGCTGCGCAAGGCCTGGGAAGGCCGTCTGGCCGCTCACCCACAGGCGGACCACTTCACCCGCGCCATGAAGGGCGATCTGCCCGCCGGCGCCTTCGACGCCCTCGACGCTAAGATCGCCGAACTGGTGGAGACGAAGCCGGCCCAGGCCACACGTCAGTCCTCGGGCGCCGCCTTGACCGAGCTGTTCGGCCGCATCCCCGAGATGATCGGCGGCTCGGCCGACCTGACCGGGTCCAACAACACCTACGTCAAGGACACGCCGATCCTCGACACGCCGGACTATTCCGGCCGCTATGTGAACTGGGGCATCCGCGAGCACGGCATGGCCGCGGCCATGAACGGCATGGCGCTGCACGGCGGCGTGATCCCCTACGGCGGCACCTTCATGGTGTTCTCCGACTATTCGCGCCCGTCCATCCGCCTGGCCGCCCTGATGGGCATCCGGGTGGTGCATGTGCTGACTCACGACTCCATCGGTCTGGGCGAGGACGGCCCCACCCACCAGCCGGTGGAGCATCTGGCCGCCCTGCGCGCCATTCCCAACCTGCTGGTGTTCCGCCCCGCCGACACGGTGGAGGCGTTCGAGTGCTGGAAGCTGGCGCTGGAGCACCGCACCGCCCCGTCGGCCCTGGCCCTGTCGCGCCAGAAGACCGACGCGGTGCGCGTCACCGCGTCAGACGAGAACCTGTGCGCCCGGGGCGCCTATGAGTTGCGCGCCGCTGACGGCGAGGCCAAGGCCACCCTGTTCGCCACCGGCACCGAGGTTCCGCTGGCGCTCAAGGCCCGCGACACCCTGCAGGCCCAGGGCGTGCCGACCCGGGTGGTCTCGGTGCCGTGTTTCGAACTGTTCGAGCAGCAGCCGAAGGCCTATCAGGACGCCGTAATCGGCCGCGGCACGGTCCGCGTCGCCGTCGAGGCCGCCATCAAGCAGGGCTGGGAGCGGTTCATCGGCGAAGACGGTGGCTTTGTGGGCATGTCGTCCTTCGGCGCCTCGGCCCCGGCCCCGCGCCTGTACGAAGGCTTCGGCATCACCGCCGATGCGGTGGTGGAACAGGTGAAGGCGCGGCTGTAAGGCCCGGCTTCAAGGGAGACCGACGATGAGGAGCCTGTTGGGGATGCTTGTCGTCGCCGCCTTCCTGACCGGGGCTGCGCCCGCTGCGCGCGCGCAGGAGACGACCCCTGAGGCGCCCCCCGAGACGCCCATCGTGATCGGGACCTCCTACGCCTTGGCCTCCTCGATCTATGGGACCGCGCGCGAGATCAACGTCTGGCTGCCGCCGGGCTATGACGACAGCGCGACCGCCTATCCCGTCCTCTACCTGCTGGACGGCGGGGTGACGTTTCAGGACTTCCACCACATTTCCGGCATCGCCCAGCTGGGCACCGTCAACGGCACGTCGCGCGATGTGATCGTCGTCGGGATCGCTTCGGCAGACCGGCGCAACGAGCTGGCGCTGCCGACCGAAGACCCGGCGCTGATCTCTCGCTATCCGACGCAGGGGCAGTCCGGTCGCTTCCGCAGGTTCATCGCGGAAGAGGTACAGCCCTTCATCGAGGGTCGCTTCCGGACGAATGGCGAGACCGCGCTCATGGGCGAGTCGCTGGGCGGCCTGTTCGTGGTGGAGACCTTCCTCAAGGAGCCGCAGATGTTCGACGCCTATGTGGCGGTCAGTCCAAGTCTGTGGTGGGACGGCGGGCGGCTGGCGCGGCAGGCGGGCGCGCATCTGAGGGATCACGCCAATGATCCGCGCACCCTGATCCTGACGTTGGGCGACGAGGGTGCTGAAATGCAGGCGCCCATGGACGTTCTACTGGCCAATCTGCGGGACCACGCCATACCCGGTGTGACCTGGGACTTCACGCCGCGCCCGACCGAAAGCCACGCCACCATCTATCACGGGGCCGCGCTGGAGGCGTTCCGACGCCTGTATCCGGCGCCGCAGACTGGAGACTGACCATGCGCATCGGCACCCCTCTATCCGACACCGCCGTGCGCGTGATGCTGCTGGGCGCGGGCGAACTGGGCAAGGAAGTGGCCATCGAGCTGCAGCGTCTGGGCGCCGAGGTGGTGGCGGTTGATCGCTATCCCAACGCCCCGGCCATGCAGGTGGCGCACCGCAGCCACGTCATCCCCATGACCGACCCGCAGGTGCTGAACGGGGTCATCATGGCCGAGGCGCCGCACATCATCGTGCCCGAGATCGAGGCCATCGCCACCGACGTGCTGGCCGCCATCGAGGCGGCGGGCATGGCCACGATCATCCCCACCGCCCGCGCCACGCAACTGACCATGAATCGCGAAGGCATCCGCCGTCTGGTCGCCGAAGAGCTTGGGCTGCTCACCAGCCCCTACGCCTTCGCCGGTTCGGCCATGGAGATTGCGGACGCGGCTCACCGCATCGGCCTGCCGGTCTTCGTGAAGCCGGTCATGTCCTCGTCCGGCAAGGGCCAGAGCTATGTGGAGGCGCTGGAGGACTGCGCCAACGCCTGGGCCTACGCCCAGTCCGGCGGCCGGGTCGAGACGACGCGGGTGATCGTCGAGGGGCGCATCGACTTCGATTTCGAGATCACCCTGCTGACCGTGCGCTCCCTGCGCGACGGACAGGTGGTCACCGATTTCTGCGACCCCATCGGCCATCGTCAGGTCAAGGGCGACTATGTGGAAAGCTGGCAGCCCCAGCCCATGAGCTCCGCCGCCCTGACCGCTGCGCAGGACATAGCCCGCGAGGTCACCGACGCGCTCGGCGGCCTCGGTCTGTTCGGCGTCGAGTTGTTCGTGAAGGACGATCAGGTCTGGTTCTCCGAGGTATCGCCCCGACCGCACGACACGGGGCTGGTGACGCTGGCCAGCCAGCGTTTCAGCGAGTTCGCCATCCACGCCCGCGCCATCCTGGGCCTGCCGGTGGACGTGAGCCGCACCGACATCGCCGCCAGCGCCGTGATTTATGGCGGCATGGACGCGCAGGGCATCGCCTTCGAGGGCGTCGACCACGCCCTGTCCGTGCCCACCGCCGACATCCGCCTGTTCGGCAAGCCCGAGAGCTTCGAGCATCGCCGCATGGGCGTGGCCCTTGCCCGGGGCGACACCACCGATCAGGCTCGCGACCGGGCGCGCGAAGCCGCCTCCAGGGTCAAGCCGGTCAGGGGTTAGCGGCCAGCCGCGCCACAGCCGCCGCAAGGATCACGTCCTCGTCCGCGCGCCGCTGGGCCAGAGTGGGGACGATCTCCACGTCGGGGATCACGCCGCGTCCCTCCAACACCACACGCGACGGCGTGCGCAATTCGTGGACGCCTACGCTGAGCCGCCCGCCGTCGGGCAGGTTCAGGGTGTTGGACAGAACCACAATGCCGGTGGTCTGCTCGCCCATCACCACCGCGCGCCCGGATTCTTGAAGCGCGGCGGCCAAGATCTCGGATGCGCTGGCCGAACCGCCGTCAGCCAGGATCACCAGCGGCCCCAGCCAGGGCGCCTCGGCGGGCTCGGCCTCATAGCGCAAATCGATCAGGCGTCCGGTGCGCAACGCCGCGGTCTGTTTCCGCTCAATCAGCCCGCCCATGATCCGCAGCATGGCGTTGATCTGGCCGCCGTCATTCTCGCGCAGGTCGATAATGACGCCGGACGGGTTCTCGGCCGCCGCCATGGCCAACTGCTCGAGCACCCAGTCGGCGGTGGGGCCGTCGAAATCCTCGAAGGCCACATAGATCACGCCGCCGTCCAGGCGCTCCACGGTGCGTCGCGGCTCGGCGGGCAGGATCTCCCCGGTCAGGGATCTGACCTGGCGTGCGCCATGCTCGTCGGTGAACACCGCCTCGTCCACGCGGCCGTCGGCGGGCGGGGCCGCACCTTCCAGCGGTCGTCCGTTGAGGGTCTCCAGCCGCCAGCCGATCTGGACCCCGGCCTCCACCGCCGAGCCGTCCCCGCGCACTGAATGGACGAACCAGCCGTCCGGCGACCAGCGCAGGGCCATGCCATAACTGGCGTGATGGTCGCCCCGCTCGATGGCTTCGTTTCGTTGGCGGCGGTGGGGCGCCATGGCGTTGGTGTGCCGGTCGTCCAGCACCTCCAGCACCTCGTTGAAGCTGTCATAAAAGGCGAACTCGTCGGCCTGGGCGACCACCGCCTCGCGCCGCTGGGCCGCCACGACGGGCCAGTCCACGCCGTTGAAGTCGGCACGGTAGAACAGCTGTTCCACCCAGGCCGTCGCTGCGTCATAGACCTGTTCGTTCACCGCCCGCCGCTCGGCCGACCCGTCCGCCACCACCACCGGCGCCGGCGTCGGCTCGCCCGACCGCACATAGGGCAGCGCACTCTGGCACGCGGCCAGCACCAGGGCGGTCAGGCCGATCAGGATCGGGGACAGGCGGATGCACGGCATCATGCGGTCAAGCTAGACACATCGTATATGGTCGGGAACTGCAAAGTTGAGGGGCGGATCAGACGACTGCGGCCGGCATCCCTTCCACGCGCAGCCGCGCCGCGTCCCGTGCGGGCGGCGCCCCGAACAGGCGGACGTATTCTCGCGAAAATTGGGAGGGGCTATCGTAACCGACCTGAAAGCCCGCGCCCTGGGCGTCGCAGGCCTCGCTCAGCATGAGGCGGCGGGCTTCCTGGAGACGGATCTGCTTCTGATACTGAAGGGGGCTCATGGCGGTCACCGCCTTGAAATGCTGGTGCAGGGCCGAGGGGCTCATGCCCACCTCGCGGGCCAGGGCCTCGATGCTGAACGGACGATCATAATTGTCGCGGATCCAGGCGATGGCGCGGGTCACATGGGACAGGCGGCTGTCGGGCGCGCCGATCTGACGGACGACGCCCGCCTGATCCCCGGTGAGCAGCCAGTAGTGGATTTCGCGTCGGATCAGGGGCGCCAGCACTGCGGCATGCCCGGGGTTGTCCAGAAGTCGCACCATGCGCACTGCCGCGTCCGCCAGTTCTGGCGTGGTGCGGCTGAGATGCACCCCACGCGAACCTTCGCCGCCCGGCGCGGGTGGGCGGGCCGCCATCAAGTCTATCAAGACCGCCGGCTCCAGGTCGATGCGCAGGCAGAGGTAGGGACGCTCGGTCGAGGCCTCGGTCACCTGGCCGGTCAGTGGAAGGTCGACGGACACCACAAGGTGGGATGCGGCGTCGTAGCGATAGGTCTCCTCGCCCAGCATGACCACCTTGGCGCCCTGGGCGATGATGCATACGGCCGGCTGATGCAGAACGGGAATCCGTTCTGTCGGCTGCCCCTGCCGAATGAGCGCCATGCCGGGAACAGCCGTATCGAACATGCCGTCTCCGGGCGTGTGTCGGGCGATCAGTGAGGCGAGTGGCTCCATGTTCCCTGCATTCCACCGCCAGATGCCGGGTGCAACGGGCCATGCCGCACAGTGGAGGATCGTGCAAGAATCCGAAAGGACCATTCTAACGCGTCCGCATGTCCACGCCCTATCCCGGTCTCGTCAGACCAAGGAGGCAAACATGACGGAAGCAATGAATAAGGTGGTGCTCGTGTCCGGGGCCAGCAGCGGCATCGGCGAAGCGATCGCCCGCGAGTTGGCCGGGGCCGGCGCCCGGTTGGTGATCGGCGCGCGGCGGCTGGACCGGCTCGAAGCCCTGAAGGCCGACATCGAGGCGGCGGGTGGCGAGGCCATGGCCCGCACCCTGGACGTGACCTCGCGCGAGGATGTGCAGGCCTTCGTGGAGGCGGCCCGCGAGCGCTTCGGCCGGGTGGACGTGATCGTCAACAACGCCGGCGTCATGCCGCTGTCGCCGCTGGCCGCCCTGAAGGTCGACGAGTGGGACCGCATGATCGACGTCAACATCCGCGGCGTCTTGCACGGCATCGCGGCGGCGCTGCCGATCATGGAGGCGCAGGGCGAGGGCCAGATCATCAACATCGCCTCGACCGCCGGGCACCAGATCCTGCCGACCGCGTCGGTCTATTGCGCCACCAAGTTCGCGGTGCGGGTGATCTCGGAGTCCCTGCGTCAGGAGACGGACAAGGTGCGGGTGTCGGTGGTGTCGCCGGGCGTGACCGTGTCGGAGCTGGCCGAGACCATCACCCACGCCGACACCGCCGCCTTCATCGACGAATACCGCAAGAAGGCGATCCCGGCTGAGGCCATCGCCCGCGCGGTGCGCTTCGCCATTGAACAGCCGCCCGAGGTGGACGTGAGCGAGATCATCGTCCGCCCGACCGCGACCACGGTCTGATCCCGTCTAGGGCGAGGACGCCATATCCTCGCCCTCGACGTACGTCGCCTAGTCCTCCCTGCGTTCCCGGCGGAGCATCCTGTGCTGCCCGTGTTCCCCGTCTTCCAGATAGCCGGAGCCGTCGGCGTCCATGCGGCGGAAGGTTTCGCCCATGCGGGCCAGGAACTCGGCCTCCGACACGCGGCCGTCGCCATCCGTGTCCATGGCGTCCGACCCCTCGCCCAGCATCATGATGCGCGGGCCGTGCTCGCCGCCGCTCGCGCCGCCGCGTACGATGCGGCGCACCTCCACGCGGGTCTCGCCGTCCGAGCGTTCGATGATCACCGGCCCGCCCTCGCCATGCCACTCCATCGGGCCGTCTTCGCCAGAGCGGAACATGAAGACGTGACGGTCGCCGCCCTCGCCCCGCGAACGCCCTGCGCCAGGGCCTCGGTGGACACGCGCCCGGCGCCCTCGGCGTCGATGCGCGTCCAGGCGGTCATCATGGGCATGAGGAACTCCTCGCGCGTGACATAGCCGTCGCCGTCGCGGTCCAGCCCGCCTTCACTGCCCGCTCCGTTCAGGACCATGACGCGGGTTTCGGTGCGGTTCTCGGCTTCCTGCGCCCCGGCGGCGGGGGCGATAAGCATGAGGGCGGCGATGGCGGCGGCTGTGCGCATGAGAGGTCTCCCGTTGAATGCGCCTTCGAAAGGGCGCGGATACGACCTGATGAACCACGCGCCTTGCGGGGATATTTCACTCGACCCCGCCTTTGTTTCAGCCTTGAAATACGGTCGCCGCGACCGCCTTTCACAATGAGGGCCATGACTGACACCCAAGCCCGCCCCCGCCTTCTGGTCGTGGATGACGACCCCGGCATCCGCGAGGTGCTGTGCGACTATCTGGACCGACACGGCTATGCGGCCGAGCCCGCCGCCTCGGCGGCCGAGATGGACCGGGCGCTGCAGGCGCGGCCCGCCGACCTGGTGGTGCTGGATGTAATGATGCCCGGCGAGGACGGCCTTTCCGCCTGCCGCCGCCTGGCCTCTCGGGGGCAGGCGGTGGTCATGCTCTCGGCCATGGGCGAGGAGACGGATCGCATCGTGGGGCTGGAGCTGGGCGCCGACGACTACCTGGCCAAGCCTTGCAATCCCCGCGAACTGCTGGCGCGGGTGCGGGCGGTGCTGCGGCGGCGCGACGGCTCGGCCCCCGTGGGCGAAGCGCCGGTGCTGGCCTTCGCGGGCTGGCGGCTGGATCTGACCCGCCATGAACTCACGGCACCGGACGGACGCGCCGTGACCCTGACGGCGGGCGAGTTCGCCCTGCTGCACGCCTTGGTGCGACGGCCCGGCCGGGTCATGAGCCGCGATCAGCTGCTGGACGCCGCCTTCGGCCAGACAACAGACAGCTTTGACCGCGCCGTGGACGTGCAGATCAGCCGCCTGAGGAAAAAGCTGGACGACGGCTCGGGCCGGTCGCTGATCGTCACCCGGCGCGGCGAGGGCTATCTGTTCGACACCCCGGTGACGCAACGATGAGGCGCCGGTTCTCCCGATGGGCCGCGCCGCCGGTGCTTGTCCAGGTGGCGGCTTTGGCGGCGGTGGCGGTGATCGCGGCCCAGGCCGTGACCTTCACTTTGATCGTCCTGGCGCCCGAGCCGCGCCCGGCCGGCTTCGGCGTGCCCGCCGCCGCCGAGGCCCTTAGGGGAGGCGAGAGTGAAACCTCGGACGGCCGCCGCCTGCGCCGTCGCATCGCTGCGGAACCGCCCGCTGCGCCCCAGACCTCGCCCCTCGAAGTCGCGCTGGCCGCGGCCCTCGCCGAACGTCTTGAAGTGGAGCCTGAGGCCGTTCGTGTGCGGCTGGAGCCGCCGCGCCGCGATCGTTTCGCACCGACCTTGCGGGGCCCCGCCCCGGGTGGCCCGGGCCGGCAACGCAGCGAAAGCTTCGTTTTCGTCCAGCGCGACGAGCAAGACAGACCGCCTGTCCCCGCTCCGCCGTCCGCCGTGGCCCAAGGCGAAATCCATACCGAGGTTCGGGTCATTCGTCAGGGAGAAGCGGGGGCGCCGATCCGCATCGAGCGGGGTGGGACCGGGTTCACCTTGCTGGCCGAGCATCTGACCTTCGCGCCCTTCACGGCGGCGCTTCAGCTTGAGGACGGGCGATGGGCCGTGGTGGCGCCGCCGCGCGGCCTGCTCAGCCCGTGGCAGGCGCGCATCCTGATGGGGCTTCTGATCACCCTGGCCCTGCTGGCGCCGCTGGTCTGGATCATGGCCCGGCGTCTGACCCGGCCCATCCGCCTGTTCGCGGAAGCCGCCCAGCGCCTGGGCGCAGATCCCGAGGCCGAGCCCCTGACCCCGTCCGGCCCGCGCGAGGTGCGCACCGCCATGGCCGCCTTCAATGACATGCAGGACCGAATCCGCCGTCACGTGGCCGAGCGGACCCAGACCATCGCCGCCATCGCCCACGACCTGCGCACGCCCCTGACCCGCCTTCGTTTCCGCGCTGAACAGGCCGAGCCCGCTGTACGCGACCGCATGGCCGCCGACATCGAGGAGATGGACGCCCTGATCGCCCACGCCCTGGCCTATGCGCGGGGAGAGGACGGGGGGGCAGCTGCGCTCCCGACTGAACCTGACCCGGCTGGCGCGCGAAACCGTCCGCGACTTCGCCGAGACGGGCGCCGGGGTGACCATGACCGGG
>NZ_BATC01000055.1 GCF_000466985.1 Brevundimonas abyssalis TAR-001 | reverse complement strand
CACGAACAGGCCGTCCCGCTGGATCAGGCCCGCCGCCATCAGCGCCAGTCCCACCGAGGGCACGGTGTTGGTCATGGGCAGGACGATGGTCAGGATCGCCACGATCATGAAGAAGGCCGCCACCTGCTCGGCCGGGCCGGCGGCGAAGACCCGGAGCCGCGCCCGCGACAGCCGTTCGGTCCAGCGCAGGCGGTTGTCGGCGAAATCGGCCATGCGCTTCAGCCAGGACGCGGGCACGCGCCGGTCCAGCACCGTCGCGGGCAGCCACGGCTCCTGACGCCCCACCAGCATCTGCCCGGCCAGCAGCAGCATGGGAACACCCAGCACCTGCGGCACGCCGTACAGCGCCGGCACCAGGCACGGGATCGACAGGATCAGCATCATCAGGCCGAAGCCGCGCTCATCCAGATGGTCGCGGATGTCGCGCAGGGTCAGGCCCTCCGCCGCGCCTTCGCGGGCCAGGTGGACGATCATGTCGATGGCGCCGCGGCGAGCGTCGTCCTGATGCCGTCCCCCATTGCCGGAGTGGTCGCCCGCGCTTGCGGCGTCGGTCATGTCTGCGTGAACCTGGGTCATGAGCGGGAGCGATCCTGCCTGACAAAGGTTTCCATATGGCGCCCGTTCTTGTCCCGCGTCGCTTCGACGCCTAGGTTCCGGGCCAAATCCCCGGGGCGAACGCGCCCGGGACGTACAAGACTCAGGGAGACCCCCCATGCACGACGCCCCTCAGACCGCCGCCGCCAAGGCTCTGGACGCCGAGAATCCGCTAGGCGTGGACGGCTTCGAATTCGTCGAGTTTACCGGCCCGGAGCCCAAGGCCATGATCGCGCGGCTGGAGCTGATGGGCTTCACCCAGTCCCATGTGCATCCCCGGACCGACGCCGTGCGTCTGAAGCAGGGCGACATCAACATGATCGTCCACCGCTCGCCCAAGGGGCAGGCCAGGGCGTTCGCCGACGACCACGGCCCCTCGGCCAACGGCATGGCCTTCCGCGTGGCCGATGCGAAAGCCGCTTTCGACGGCGCCGTTTCGCGCGGCGCCAAGGCGGCTGAGGGCCACGAGGGCGGCGCGCTGGGCGACGGCTACCCCTATGTGCTGCAAGGCATCGGCGGCTCGCTGCTCTACCTCGTCGACAAATACGGCGAGGCCGGCTCCCTCTACGACGGCTGGACCGAGATCGAGGGCTGGCAGGAGGCCGAGCGCAAGAACGCCGTCGGCCTGTTCAGCCTCGACCACCTGACCCACAATGTGCGCCGCGGCCAGATGCGCACCTGGTCGGGCTCTACGGCGACGTCTTCGCCTTCGAGGAGCAGAAATATTTCAACATCAAGGGCAAGGCGACCGGCCTGCTGTCCCAGGCCATGATCGCGCCGGACCGCGCCATCCGCATCCCCCTGAACGAGAGCCAGGACGACAACTCCCAGATCGAGGAATTCCTGAAGCGCTACAACGGCGAGGGCATCCAGCACATCGCCCTGGCCACCGACAACATCTTCGAGACCGTCGAGGAGATGAAGCGTCGCGGCATCCCCTTCCAGGATACGATCGAGACCTATTTCGATCTGATCGACAAACGCCTGCCCAACCACGGCGAGGACGTGGCTCGCATGCGCGAGAACCGCATCCTGATCGACGGCTCGGACGAGGACGGCATCCTGCTGCAGATCTTCACCCAGGACACCTTCGGCCCGATCTTCTTCGAGATCATCCAGCGCAAGGGCAACCAGGCGTTCGGCGAGGGCAATTTCCAGGCCCTGTTCGACTCCATCGAGCTGGACCAGATCCGGCGCGGCGTCATCAAGGTGGACGCCTGATCGAGGCCCGGCGGTGAGGACGCCGCCCCGATGGCTGCCCTGGCTGGGCCCGCCGCTGGCGGGCCTGGCCGTTCTGGCCGCCTACGCCCTTCTGCCCCGCGTCGGCTACTGGGAGCTGGTGCTGATCGGGCTCGTCGTCGGTTTCCTTCCCTGGCTCATCGGCCGCGTCTGGCGCTGGCGCTCGGGGCGGCACTGACGGATTCCTGACATCACAATCATCATGGCCGGGCTCGCCCGGGTCATCCATACGCGCGCTTTGACATGGCGAAGGCGGGGTGTTCAGGTCGCCACTGATCACCTCGCAAGGTCGGAGCGTATGGATCACCGGGACAAGCCGGGTGATGACGGCGGGGAGCCATGAGGGACGCCTTCCTATGAAAAACACCGCCCTGGCCGCAGCGGCCACGATCATCAGCCTCACCCTGTGCGCGGGCGCGGCCCAGGCCCAGGACGCGGAGCCCCGCTGGTCCCTGGCCATCCACGGCGGCGCGGGCGTCATCGAGCGCGCCGATCTCAGCCCCGAACAGGACGCCGCCTATCGCGCGGCTCTGTCCACGGCGCTGGAGGCGGGCGCGGCGGTGCTCCGCAACGGCGGCTCGGCTCTCGACGCGGTGCAGGCGGCGGTCCAGCTGATGGAGGACGATCCCCTGTTCAACGCCGGGCGCGGCGCGGTCTTCACCGCCGCCGGGGCCAATGAACTGGACGCGGCCATCATGGACGGGACCGACCTGAACCTCGGCGCCGTGGCGGGCGTCACCCGCACCCGCCATCCCATCGCCCTGGCCCGCGCCGTCATGGAGCGGTCCCCCCACGTCATGCTGATCGGCCAGGGCGCCGACGCCTTCGCCGTCGAACAGGATCTGGAGCAGGCGGACCCGTCCTGGTTCTTCACCGAGCGCCGCTGGCGCGGGCTGGTCAACGCCCTTGAGGCGCAGGGTCTGCCGGTCCCCGAGCGCCCCGCAGGCGCGCCCTCCGCCGGGGCGCAGGCCGACCTGCCCGCCCCGCCCCTGAACGAGCGCAAATTCGGCACCGTCGGCGCCGTGGCGCTGGATTCCGAAGGGCGGCTGGCGGCGGCCACCTCCACCGGCGGCATGACCGCCAAGCGCTGGGGCCGGGTCGGCGACGTGCCGGTGATCGGCGCGGGCACCTACGCCTCCAACATCGACGGCTGCGCCGTCTCGGCCACCGGCTCGGGCGAATATTTCATCCGCGCCACGGTCGCGCGGGACATCTGCCTGAGAACCGCCATCAGCGGCGACATCCAGTCCGCCGCCGACGCGGAGATCCGGCAGGTGGGCGAACTGGGCGGCGACGGCGGCGTCATCGCCCTGGACGTCGAGGGGAACGTGGTCTTCAGCCTCAATACCTCGGGCATGTACCGGGGCGCGGTTGCCTCCGACAGCGAAGCCCGCGTGGCCATCTACGGCGACGAGGACTGAATTCCGGATTTATTTGATCCCGCTCCTTCCCGGCGCCTTACAATGGCCGGGGCGCGTCAGGAGCAAGACAGCGATTTCGGACAATTCGTACAATTCGGACCCTGTTTTTCGCGCCCCGGGTCTGAAACTTCCTCCAACGCGAGCCGAGCGATATCCTGACGCCATGACCTCCGAAC
This sequence comes from Brevundimonas abyssalis TAR-001, assembly GCF_000466985.1. Lineage (GTDB taxonomy): Bacteria > Pseudomonadota > Alphaproteobacteria > Caulobacterales > Caulobacteraceae > Brevundimonas > Brevundimonas abyssalis. The sequence continues at coordinate 15,444 of NZ_BATC01000055.1, read as the reverse complement.
CCCGCGACATCCCCGGCGTCATCGCCCCGCCGCCCATCATCTTCCTGCCTTCCTGGCGGGCGGCTGGACCCTGGGCAATCTGATCGGCGAGCCCTCCCTGGGCCTGCCCGACCTGTGGCGGCGCGGCGCCGCCCTTGTGCTGATCGTCACGGGCCTGGTCGTCGAGGGCTGGGCGGCGGGCCTGTTCCGGCGCGCACGCACGGCGGTGGAGCCGTGGAAGCCCTCCACGGCGCTGGTCACGAACGGCATCTACGCCCTGAGTCGCAACCCGATCTATGTGGGCTTCACCATCATCTACGCCGGACTGGCCATCGGCCTCGACAGCCCGCTGGCCGCGGCCATGATCCTGCCCTGCCTGATCGTCATCGACCGCTTCGTCATCGTCCGCGAGGAGGCTTATCTGGAACGCAAGTTCGGCGAGCCCTACCGCGCCTACAAGGCCAGGGTGCGCCGATGGCTGTGAATGACGACGAGCTCTCGGCCATGGCCATCGAGGAGCTGGACGCCGCCTGCGGCCTGTCCTGGCCCGAACTGACCCGCATCACCCCCTGGGGCGACAGCTTCACCGGCTTCGCCCCCTCGGGCCGCGAGGTGGAGATCGAGCGCCGCTACATCTGGGCCCATGACCCGCCCGGCGCCGTGCGCGTCGAGGTGGAGGTGCGCGACCCCGGCGCCGGCGAGGGCGCCGAGGCCGGCGCGACCCTGACGAAGGACGCATCGGAGCCCTGAGACCTTCGTTCGACGACCTCCGTTAACCTTTTCCATTGCCACACGGCGCCGCTGGGCCAAGATGGCGGCGCGCAGAAGATCAGGGGAGGCGCGCCATGTATCCATCGGAGTTCGACACCCCGGCCGCCGCCTACCCCGCCGACTCGGACCTGTTCCTCAGCGTCCCGCCGGTGATCCTGCTCCTGTTCCTGCTCCTGCTTCTGCTCGCGCTCCTGTGCGGCTGGTACGCCCGCGAGCAGATGGGGCCGAAGCCCAAAGACCCCTGCGACGCCCTCTACAACGAGGTGCGCAAGGCGGCCGAGACGGCCCTGAAGGCCTCGCGCGACGAGGTCCACGCCAGGCGCGCGGCCTCCTGACTGTCATCGACCGGCGCCTCGGCGGCGTCCTGGCCCTGGCCGACGGCGTCACCGGCCCGTGCGCGACGATCCGCGACGTGCTGGACCCCAGGCCGGACAAGCATGAGCCCCATCCCGGCGCCGAGCATGGCCGCGCCGCGCCCGCACGCGCCTCCGAGCTCGTCGTGGTCAACACCGGCAAGCTCGTGGTCCACGCGGGCGGCGGCGAAGCGGGCAAGGGCTACGAGACCGGCCACGGCGACAAGCCCGACGCCTGCGCCCCATCGAAGGAGAGCCACGCCCCGGACCGCCGCGCCGAGATCGAGCGCCTGCGCGCGGCCATCCACGCCTTCGCCGACCACTGGCGCGACAAGGAGGCTCGGATGCGGGAGCTGCGCCGCGCCCGGGCGAACCTGTCCTGACGCCTTCCCATCGGGCCGCGCGGGCTTTAAGCCTGAGGCATGAAACTCGCATCGCTCAAGCACGGCCGTGACGGCCGCCTCGTGGTCGTCTCCAACGACCTGAACTGGTTCACCGACGCCTTCCTGATCGCCCCGACGCTGCAGGCGGCGCTGGACGACTGGGACCGCTGTGAACCGCAATTGCGCGCCCTGGCAGAAAGCCTCGAGCACGAAGCCGTGCCCCGCGGCCGGTTCCACGAGCGCGACGCCGCCGCGCCCCTGCCTCGCGCCTATCAGTGGGCCGACGGCTCGGCCTATGTGAACCACGTGGCGCTGGTGCGTCAGGCGCGCGGCGCCGAGATGCCCGACAGCTTCTGGACCGACCCCCTCATGTATCAGGGCGGCTCGGACTCCATGCTCGGCGCCCGCGACCCCATCCCGCTGAAGGACGAAGCCTGGGGCTGCGACCTGGAGGCCGAGATCGTGGTCGTGACCGGCGACGTGCCCCAGGGCGTGACCCGCGAGGAGGCGCTGGGCCACATCCGCCTGATCGGCCTGGTCAACGACGTGTCCCTGCGCAACCTGATCCCCGGCGAACTGGCCAAGGGCTTCGGCTTCGTCCAGTCCAAACCCGCCAGCGCCCTGTCGCCCGTCTTCGTCACCCCCGACGCCCTGGGTGACCGCTGGAAGGACGGCAAGCTGCACGGCGAGCTGACCGTCACCCTGAACGGCCGGCCCTTCGGCAAGGCTGACGCCGGGGTAGACATGACCTTCGACTTCGGAACCCTGATCGCCCATCTGGCCAGGACCCGCACCCTCGGCGCCGGCTCCATCATCGGCTCGGGCACCGTGTCCAACCGCGACGCCGACGGCGGTCCCGGCAAGCCCGTCAGCGACGGCGGCCTGGGCTACTCCTGCATCGCTGAGGTCCGCACGGTCGAGACCATCCTGCGCGGCAAGGCCGAAACCCCCTTCCTGAAGCACGGCGACACCGTCCGCATCGAGATGCTGGACGACAGCCGCCACACCCTCTTCGGCGCCATCGAACAGGCGGTGGAGCAGGCGTGATGAAGGCATTGGCGGCCATTCTGGCTGTTGTCGCCATGACGACCGCCGCGCAGGACACATCGGATTGGGAGGTCATTGTCGATCCTGACGAGGATCTGACCGCCGCTTTCGTGGCGTATGAAGGCGGCCGGGGCGTACTCGCCAGATGCAAGGACGAATCCTTTCATCTCCTCGTGACCGGCCTCGCTCCCGAGGAGGGCGTCACCCGTCAGATGCGGGTGCGGTTCCAGGATGATGATTGGGGTCAACAAAGCTGGTTCGTCGGAGAGGAAGCGCAAACCGCTTTCAGCTACATGCCCGCGTTCTACGCGCGCCGCCTTCGCGAAGGAGGCACTCTGGACATCATTGTCAGCGAAGCTGGGCCGAATGGCGAAAACCTGCGCTACGTCTTTGAGATTCCGGCGTCTGCCTCAGCCGTGAACCAGACGTTGGAGGCATGCGGCAAGCCTGTGGACGACCCGCGCGACGTGTTTCTGGAGGATCTCCCCGAGAATGGGTTGCCCGTAAACCTTGAATGGGCCCGTCAGCCTAGTGGCTCGTATCCTATGGGTCCCACCTACACACGGGGCGTGGCTGTGGTGAGTTGCCTGACGCAGCCGGACGGTCGGTTGCGGGAATGCGTGGTCGAAACAGAGTGGCCTGCAGATGGCGGCTTTGGCCAAGCCGCCCTTCGCGCGACACGGAGCGGACGTCTGAGAAACGTCGACCGTTCAGTGACCGAGGTCCCCACGGTGATCATCAGCTGGACGACGAACTTCCGAATGGAGTGATGACACAGCGCCACACCAGGTGCGGTAAGCGCTCATCCGCTTGCCGATCCACTGGCGGATGCAGTGACGAATCCTCCATCACGCGTCCGGCCTGATTTTTGCTCATTCCCGCGCTATGTAGGGCCCAGTTGAATCGGGGGAGCCGTCCATGCGTCGATTTCTGGTCTGGAGCGCCCTGGCGCTGATCATCGGCCTCGGGCTCGCCGGAGGCGGGTACTGGGCCTACTGGAACTTCTACGCCCGGTTCCAGCCGGTGGTGATCCAGCGGGACCAGGCCGAGATCCAGCGCCTGCTGGACGAGGCCTCGTGGATCTCGCCCGGCGGCGGCGGCGAGCCGCTCTACATGGTGGCCTGGCGCGACAGCGCCGCGGCCCAGCGCTACGAGCGCGAGGAGTTCCCCAAGCTGCGCGCGGCCGGGGTCGAGCCTCGCATCATCGTCTTCGCCCGGCCGGACCGTGAGGGGATGGCCCAGTCCACGGCCGCCGAGCGCGCCACCGTGGCCGAGATCTGGCTGAGCCGCGACTGGACCCTCTACGAGCGCTGGACCGCCACCCCCAGCCGCAACTGGACCGCGGCGGGCATTCCCGGCGCCGACGGCAATCTGGCCCGGGGCGCCGTGGTCCAGGCGGGGCGTGACTTCATCGACCGGCTGAACGGCCTGTTGCGGGGCCAGGGCGTGGGGGCCGGCTATCCGCTGATCCTGTGGCGGGACCGCGAGGGCTATCTGAAGGCCTGCGCCTGCTCCGATCCCCGCTCCTGGGCCTTCATCCGCGACGACCTGGACGCGCCTGACCAGACCTCACCGGCCGAGACGCCGCGCGAGGACGACTTCGCGCCCGAGCCCCTGCCCTATCCCGAGGTGGGCGACCTGCCCGAGATCCCGCCGTCCGGGGCGCCCACGCCCGGCGAGCCGCCCATGAGCTCCCCGGTCGATCCGCGCCCGGGGGCAGCCGCGCCGAGCCTTCCCGCCCCACGCCGTCGCGCCCGACGACGCCGCGCGAGGCGCCGCGCGCCGAGAAGCAGGAAGACGCCACCTTCTTCTGAGCCGCGTCACAGAACGCGGCGGCAGACCTCGATGAGGCGCTCCACGTCGTTCTCGTTCTGATACAGGCCGAAGCCGAAGCGCAGCACGTCGTCGCGCACGTCGGTGATCACATCCACGTCCTGCAGCCGGGCTTTCCACGCCTGGGCGTCCGGGTGGCGGAAGGCCAGGAAACGCGCCCGACGGGCGTGGCCCTGCACCGGATTGAGCAATTCGGCCTCCTTCAGCCGCCCGCAGCGCCCGGCGCTCGCGGCCTCGGCGAACTGGGCCTGAAGCGAACGCGCATGGGCGGCCACGTCCGCCGTGGTCAGGCCCTCGTGGTCCAGCATGCGGCGCACGGCGTTGAAGCGGTACAGGGGCGTGGAGTCGAAGGTGGCGCCCCAGAACCGGCCCGCGTCGGTGGTGTAGCCCACCCCGCCCGGCGGACCCTGCAGGTCCCCGAACTCGGCGAACCAGCCGGTCACGACCGGCCGCGGGCCGAAACCGGGCGGCGCATGCAGAATGCCCGCGCCCTCTCCGGACATGGCGTATTTGTAGCCGCCGGTGACGTAGAAGACCCGGTCCGCCACCGCTGACAGATTGGTGGGGGCGGCCATGAAGCCGTGGTAGCCGTCCACCACCACCCAGGGCCCGGCGGGGTCGGCCAGGGCCGCCAGCTCGTCCAGCGCCTCGACCATCCAGCCGGTGCGGAAGAACACCTGGCTGACCAGGATCAGGTCGTGGCCCCCCGCACGCGCCGCTTCCAGAAAGCGGGCCGGAAAGGTGTCGAAGGGGGCGATGGGCACGCGGGTCACCACCGCCTCGCCGGCCTCCTCCCAGCGCGCCGCCTGGCGGCGGAAGGAATGGAACTCGCCGTCGGTGGACAGGATGCGGACCGGCTTCTTCTCCACCGCCGAGACGATGCGGACCAGGAAGTCGTGGGTGTTGGGGGCGAACACCACGGTGTCGGGCGAGGGCAGCTTGAGCTCGCGCGCCACATGGCCCTGCGCCTCCGGCACCACCTCGCCGAAGATCAGCTCCCATTTGCGGTCGGCGTGGCGGTTGGCGTCGGCCCAGGCCTGCACCTGGCCGTTGAAACTGGCGTCGGGCCACAGGTGGTGGCTGTGGGCGGCGAAGTGCAGCCGCTTGGGGTCAGCGCCCAGGGCGCGGGAGAACAGGGGCTTGTAGCTCATGATCGACTCGCGCGGAGGAAGGACGAATCTAGCCCTATCGCTCCGCCCGGCCCCGCTCAAGCCTCACCTCAGGCGCGCCTCCAGGGCGGCCATGCGCAGCTCCATCCGTTTCATCTCGCGCAGGATCGACAGGGTGTTCACCCGCGACCAGATCCATTGCTTGATGCCGATCTGCATGGTCCAGGCGGCCCAGGCGGCGGCGGCCCACAGGATCAGGTCGCGGGTCGAGGACGCGTCGAACATCTTCCACACGGCCCACAGGCCGACCGCCGTGGCGATCAGGACCACCACATTGGCGGCGATGGTCATGGCCCGCATGGGGCCGCGAAAGGTTTCGCCGATCTGGGCGAACAGGCCGCGCTCCTTCTCCAGGCTGTTCAGGAAGGCCTCGTCATCCGCCTCGAGGGCGGCGCGCAGGCGGTCAGTCTCTTGGGTCATCAGGTGTCTCCGGACAGGGCCGCCTTGAGCCGGCGGCGGGCGTGGAAGATGCGGGACTTGGCGGTGCCCAGGGGCACGCCGACCGCGGCGGCGACCTCGGCCAGGGTCAGGCCCTCGCAGAGGTGCAGGACCGCGGCCGTGCGGTGATCATGGTCCAGCCCGGCCAGGGCGCGGACGAGGTCCAGGCCCTCGGTCTCGGCCGGCGACGGGGCGGAAACCTGGTCCACATCCACGACCGCCTCGGCGCGGCGGCTGTCGCCCCGGATGCGGTCGACGCAGCGGCGGTTCAGGATGCCGAAGGCCCAGGCCGGAAAGGCGGCCGGATCGTTCAGTCGCGCCACGCCGCGAAAGATCGAGGTCCAGGCGTCCTGAACCGCGTCGCGGGCGCGGTCCTCGCTGCGCAGGATGCGACGGGCGGCGCGCAGCAGACGCGGCTGCCAGCGGGCGGCCAGGCGCTCGCCCGCCCGGCGGTCGCCGGCCTGGACCAGAACCACCAGCAGTTCGTCATGGACGCGATCAAGTTCGGATATCGGCACGGACGGCCCCCGTTGCGCTTTCACGACCATAGTCGCGCCCGCGCGCAGAAAGGTTCACGGAGTCCGTCGGGATTTCAGACTCCGGCGCCGAAAAAACAGGGTCTGAATAGTCTGAATAGTCTGAAATCGGCCCGCCCCCTCCACGCAGCGGTGATCATAGACCGGCCGAAAGGGAGGGGGCGGAAAAGCGACGATTTTCGCGCCCGGCCCTTGCGGGCCAAGGTATTGGGCCCGGAAAAAGCGGGATCAGGCGGCCCCCGATGTCCGTCTTTCCGGGTCTGCGCCGGGAATTGAGCCGGGCGGCGGGATCACTCCGCCGGCAACGGCTGCTGCTGCCCGCGCGGCACCTCGTCTTCCCGCTTCTTGCCCAGCAGACGACGGATGAAGCGCGAGAAGTCGTCCACGATGGTGAAGATCGCCGGGATGAACAGCAGCGACAGGAAGGTGGACGAGATCAGTCCGCCGACCACGGCGATGGCCATGGGCGAGCGGAACTCCACATCCGCGCCCCAGCCCAGGGCCACCGGCATCATGCCCGCGCCCATGGCGAAGGTGGTCATGATGATCGGGCGAGCCCGCTTGTGCGCCGAATCCATGATGGCGTCATAGCGGCTCATGCCCTCCTGCTCGGCGATGATGATGTAGTCCACCAGCAGGATCGAGTTCTTGGCCGCGATGCCCATCAGCATCAGGATGCCGATCAGCGACGAGATCGAGAAGCTGGATCCGGAGATCAGCAGGGCCGCGAAGGCGCCGCCGATGGCCAGCGGCAGAGCCGCCATGATGGTGATCGGATAGGCGAAGCTTTTGAACAGCAGCACCAGCACCGCGTACATCAGCAGGATGCCGGTCGAGAACGCGATGATGAAGCCGGTCAGCATCTCCTGGATGAACTCGGTGTCGCCCGCGGGCGTCTGGCGCACCTGGGGCGGCAGGTTCTGGACCGACTCCAGCTGGTTGACCGCCTGGGCCGCCTCGCCCGAGCGGATGCCGTCCAGCTCGGCGGTGATGGTGGCCACCCGGGCGCGGTCCTGTCGCGTGATCTGGGACGGCCCGGCGCCGAAGCGGATGTCCGCCACGGACGACAGGGGCACGCTGCTTCCGGTGTTGGTCGGCACCTGCAGCGTCTCCAGCACCGACAGATCCTCCCGTGCGTCCTCGGTGAGCAGCAGGCGGATGGGGATCTGGCGGTCGCCCAGATTGTATTTGGGCAGGTTCTGCTCAACGTCGCCCAGGGTGGCCACGCGAACGGTCTGGGAGATGGCGCCGGTGGAGACCCCCATCATGGCGGCCTGGTCGGTGCGGGGGGTGATCAGGATCTCGGGCCGGGCGATGGCGGCGGTGTTCACCACATTGGCCAGGCCCGGCACGCCGCGCATCTCCGCCTCGATCTGGCGGGCGGCGGCTTCCAGAGCCTCGCCGTCGTCGCTGAGGATGGAGAAGGTGTAGCTGGTGCCGTCGCTGGGCCCGCCGCCCTGCTGGGCGATGCCGGCGCCGATGCGGGTGCCCGGAATGGAGTCCCACTGATCCACCATTTCGCGGGCGAATTCCTGCTGCGTCATGGTCCGCTGGCCCGGCTGGACGATGTCGGCGTAAACGTAGGCTTGGCGTGGCTCCGAACCGCCGATGGAGGCGTAGACCGAAAGGACCTCTGGCCGTTCACGCAGGTCGCTTGCCATGCGCTGGACCACCGCATCCGTCTGCAGCAGCGTGGAGCCGGGCGGCAGCTCGGCCGAGAACGAGGCGCGCGAGCGGTCGCCCGCCGGCTGGAATTCGAACGGCAGGGCGCCGGCCAGGGGAACGGACCCCACGAACAGCAGGGTGCCGATGACGAACACCTTCCACCGATTGCCCATCACCCACGAGAGGGCCTGGATGTAGCGGTGCATCCAGAACGGATCCTTGTCCTCATGCTTCTCGTCGCGCTTGAGCATGTAGGCGGCCATCAGCGGCGTCAGGGTCCGCGCCACCAGCAGCGAGAAGGCCACCGAGACACAGGAGGCAATGGCGAAGGCCTTGAAGAACTGGCCCACGATGCCGGGCATGAAGCCGGTGGGGGCGAACACGGCGATGATGGTGGCGGTGGTGGCCACGACGGCCAGACCGATCTCGTCGGCGGCCTCCATGGCCGCGTCATAGGGTTTCTTGCCGCCGCGCATGTGGCGGACGATGTTCTCGATCTCCACGATGGCGTCGTCCACCAGGATGCCGATGGTCAGCGACAGGGCCAGCAGGGTGACCCCGTTCAGCGACTGTCCTGTCAGGTCCAGGATGAACATGGTCGGGATGATCGACATGGGCATGGCCGTCGCCGCGATCAGAGTGGCGCGCCAGTCCCGCAGGAACACGAACACCACGGCCACGGCCAGGGCCGCGCCCAGCAGCAGCGCCTCGATGGAGGCCAGATAGCTTTCCTCGATGTATTCGACGTTGGCGCTGATCTGCTCGATCGAGACGTCGTCATTCTGTTCGTCCAGCCGGGCCACCGCCTCACGCACCCGTTCGGCCGTCCGGACCTCAGACGCGTCACGCGAGCGCAGGAAGTTGAAGGTCACCACCTCCTGGCCGTTGAAACGGGCCATGCGGCGCGGTTCGGTCCAGCTGTCCTCGACCGAACCCAGGTCGCGCAGGCGCACGGTGCCGCCGCCCGACAGCGGGATCAGTGTCTCGCCCAGCGCCTCGACCGAGCCGGCCGAGCCCAGGGTGCGGATGGCGCGCTCGGAGCCCGCCACGGTGATGCGCCCGCCGGGCAGGTCGGAGTTGACGCTGCTGAGGGCCTGGCTGACCGAGGCGGCCGTCACGCCGTAGGAGGCCAGTCGGTCGGGGTCCAGTTGGACCCGGATCTCCCGGTCCACGCCACCCTGACGATTGACCTCGCCCACGCCGGACACGGCCAGCAGTTCGCGGCTGACCGTGTTGTCCACGTACCAGCTGAGCTCTTCCGGGCTCATTGTCGGCGAGCGGACCACATAGGTGATCAGGCGTCGCCGGTGATGTCGATGCGCTGGACCGACGGCTCCTGCATGTCCTGCGGCAGGTCGGCGCGCAGACCGGACATGGCGTTGCGCACGTCGTTGGTGGCGCGCTCGGTGTCGGTGCCCAGCTCGAATTCGATGGTGGTGGACGAATAGCCGTCGCCCACATTTGAGTAGATGCGGCGCACGCCGGACAGGGAGGTGATCGAATCCTCGATCAGGCGCGTGACCTGGACCTCCATCTCGGCCGGGGCCGCGCCGGGACGTCCCGCGCTGACTTGCACCAACGGGAAGTCGATGTCCGGGTTATTGTTGATCCGCATCCCGGTGAAGCTGATCGTCCCCGCCAGCGTCAGGATGATGAACAGCAGGATGACCGGGATCGGGTTCTTGATCGACCAGGAGGAGATCTGGTTCATGGCGCGGCCCTATTCAGCCGCAGGCGCGGTGGCGGCGGGCGCCGCGGCCCGCGCCGGCTGGGCCACCGTCACGCGGTCCCCTTCGCCCAGGAAACCGGCGCCCTGAACCACCACGCGGGCGCCTTCGGGCAAGCCGTCGACAGAGCTGCGCTCGTCGGTCCGGGCCAGGATCTCCACCGGCTGGAAAGTGACGCGGTTCTCGTTTCCGACCACGTACACCCCGGCGCGGTTCTCGCGGTACAGGATGGCCGGGGTCGGCACGGTCACCGTCGGGCTGGCGCCCACATCGATGTCGGCGCGGGCGAACATGCCGGGGCGCAGGCCGCTGTTGCCGGTCAGGGCGATGCGCGCCACGCCCAGGCGGGTCTGGGAGTCCACTTCGGGCGTCACGATGCGGACGCGGCCGGTGGCCGAGCCCACTCCGTCGGAGTTCACCGTCGCGCTCTGCCCCGCGCGGATCAGGCCCAGCTCCGTCTCCGGCACCCGGGCGTCCAGCTCCAGCCGGCCGTCGCGGACGATGCGGAACAGCTCGGTCCCGGCCGGGACGATCTGGCCGCGCGTGACGCTGCGGCTGATCACGAGGCCGGAAACGGGCGCGCGATGGTGCTCTGGTTCAGGCGCGTCCGGGTCTCGGACAGGGACGCCCGGGCCGAGGCCAGCTGGGCGTCGGCCGCGCGCTGTTCTGAAATCGCCAGATCCAGCGACGCCTGGGCCAGGAAGCCCCGCTCGCGCAGTTCGCGGGCGCGGCCCAGCTCGGCGCTCTCGCGTTCGGCGTTGGCCTCGGCCGACGACACCGCCGCCTCCTGCTGGGCCAGCTGGGCGCGCAACAGGTCGTTGTTCAACTGCACCAAGGCCTGGCCCTGACGCACATACTCGCCCTCATCCACATAGACGGCTGTGGCGGTCAGGCCGCCGGCCTCGGCGCCCACCGGCACCTCCTCCCAGGCGTTGACGGTGCCCGAGGCGGTGATGGTGCGCGCCAGATCCTGGGTCGTGGCCACGGCCACGGTCACGGTCTGGGACGAGGCGCCGCCGGCGCCTTCGCCCTCGGCCGCATCGTCGCCGCCGTGTCCGCTGCACGCGGCCAGGGCCAGCAGGGCGCAGGCGCCGAGAACGGCCGCTCCGCCGCGCAGGGTTGTCTTGAGGCGATCGCCGGTTCCGGCCGCGGTCGTCTGCGCCACGCCATGATTCCTTCATCTGGGCGCGCGGCCACAAGGGGGAGGCGGGCGCGCAAAGGCCAGCGTCCACACGACACCGACAGACCGGCTGATTAGACGGTTTGGCCGGCGCCCTCAAACGATCTTAGGGTGTATTACGACATCTTAATTTGCAGGCGGTTTCCGGCCCCGTGCGACAGGGCGTCCCCGCACCGCGCTTGGCGGTCCCCCGGCGGCGTGATACCGGCGCGGTCATGAGCCAGACGCCGATCGAACGCATTCGCAACTTCAGCATCGTTGCGCACATTGACCATGGGAAGTCGACGCTGTCGGACCGGCTGATCCAGCTGACCGGCGGCCTGACCGTGCGCGAGATGCGCGAGCAGGTGCTCGACAACATGGAGATCGAGCAGGAACGGGGCATCACCATCAAGGCCCAGACCGTGCGCCTGACCTACAAGGCCAAGGACGGGCTGGACTATGTGCTGAACCTGATGGACACCCCGGGGCACGTGGACTTCGCCTATGAGGTGTCGCGCTCGCTGGCCGCCTGCGAGGGCTCGATCCTCGTGGTGGACGCGTCGCAGGGCGTGGAGGCCCAGACCCTGGCCAATGTCTATCAGGCCATCGACAACAACCACGAGATCGTCCCGGTCCTCAACAAGATCGACCTGCCCGCCGCCGAGCCCGAGCGCGTGCGCGAACAGATCGAGGACGTCATCGGCATCGACGCCTCCGACGCCGTGCTGTGCTCGGCCAAGTCCGGCATCGGCATCGAGGACGTGCTGGAGGCCATCGTCACCCGCCTGCCCCCGCCCAAGGGCGACCCGGACGCCCCGCTCAAGGCCATGCTGGTGGACGCCTGGTACGACCCCTATCTGGGCGTCATCCTGCTGGTGCGCGTGTTCGACGGCCACCTGCGCGCCGGCCAGCGCGTCACCTTCATGCAGAACGGCTCGACCCATCTGGTGGACCGGGTCGGCGTCTTCCTGCCCAAGAACACCCCGGTGGACCAGCTGGGCCCCGGCGAGGTCGGCTTCATCACCGCCCAGATCAAGGAAGTGGCCCACGCCGCCGTCGGCGACACCATCACCGACGAGAAGCGCCCCACCGCCGCCCCGCTCAAGGGCTTCAAGGAAGTCCAGTCGGTGGTGTTCTGCGGCCTGTTCCCCGTGGACGCCGCCGATTTCGAGGACCTGCGCGCCGCCATCGGCCGCCTGCGCCTGAACGACGCCAGCTTCACCTACGAGATGGAGTCCAGCGCCGCCCTCGGTTTCGGCTTCCGCTGCGGCTTCCTCGGCCTGCTGCATCTGGAGATCATCCAGGAGCGCCTGAGCCGCGAGTTCAATCTCGACCTGATCGCGACCGCCCCCAGCGTGGTCTACAAGATCGCCATGCGCGACGGGTCCGAGATCGACCTGCACAACCCCGCCGACCTGCCCGACGTGATGCAGATCCTCGAGATCAGCGAACCCTGGATCAAGGCCACCATCCTGACCCCGGACGAGTATCTGGGCGGGGTCATCAAGCTGTGTCAGGACCGCCGCGGCAGCCAGGTGGAGCTCAGCTACGTCGCAGCCGCGCCCTGGTGGTCTATGAGCTGCCCCTGAACGAGGTGGTGTTCGACTTCTACGACCGGCTGAAATCCATCTCCAAGGGCTATGCCTCCTTCGATTACGAGCTGTCGGGCTACAAGCCCGGCGATCTGGTCAAGATGAACATCCTGGTCAACGCCGAGCCGGTGGACGCCCTGTCCATGCTGGTCCACCGCAACCGCGCCGAGACGCGCGGCCGCGGCATGGTGGAGAAGATGAAGGAGCTGATCCCGCCCCACATGTTCGTCATCCCCATCCAGGCGGCCATCGGCGGCAAGATCATCGCCCGCGAGACCGTCCGCGCCCTGCGCAAGGACGTGACCTCAAAGTGCTACGGCGGCGACGCCACGCGGAAGAAGAAGCTGCTGGAGAAGCAGAAGGCCGGCAAGAAGCGCATGCGCCAGTTCGGCAAGGTGGAGATCCCGCAGGAGGCGTTCATCGCCGCGCTGAAGATGGACGATGATTGATGTCGGTCAGGATATTTCTAAAGAAGCCTAGGCTGATGACGTCTCTTGATCAGGCGCGGCCCTTTACGTTGATATTCGTCCCATGCCGTCGTCAACATCTCTAGGAACTGATTTAGTTCTTCTTGTTTCATGGCCGGGAGGGTGGGCCATTCGTAAACGCGACAAGACCGATGGGCCGATAACGGCTGAGTGGATAAGATGACAAAATCGACGTCGCAGTAAGCATAATCTGGTGCTTGCTCCAGAAGGCCACGCTTTAAAATCGCCAGGGCGGCCCGGATTTGCCGTTCGTTGAGCGGCCGATCCCACAAGTGCAACAATAAGAGACGCGGCTCTTCCAGCTGTCGCACACGGATTGGCGATATCTTGAGAGTCAGGTCAGCCCGTACCGGAAAGGTAAGCGGAGGCAATTGGCCAATCGGGCTTACGATAGCCTCTTTTAGAAAGATGGCCCCTGCCCCCATAACGCCTTCAGCGCATCGGCGGTCTATCGGATCAGGCAGGCCCGATGCATATGACTGAGCTTGGGCGAGGGTCATTCGCCCTTCCAATACGCTCAAAAATAGTTGCCGCGCCGCATCATAGCGGGGCGGCGATTTTCGCTCCGCGGCAACCAAGCCTTTGACGGTCTCCCGCCCATCATCCTCAACCATGGAAATGGTTGACAGAAAGCCCGGGAGTTCATTGAGCGGAACGCTTCGATCATCCATAGCGGAGAGAGGGTCGCATGATTCTTGGCCCCGCACGCAATGCGCGTTGCCATTATGTTCTTAGTTGAGCATACTCATTTGATGACCGATATCGCTCATCCGCACCGCCAGACCTTCGAGTCGATCCGTCATGAGAACGAGGGCGCGGAGTACTGGCTGGCCAGGCAACTGGCGCCCGTTCTGGGGTACGAGAAATATGACAACTTCCTTCAGGTCGTAAGAAAGGCGCGCGTTTCATGTGTGCAGGCTGGGCTGGAGGAAGCCGACCATTTTGCCGACGTCGGGAAAATGGTCGACATTGGCTCCGGCGCTCGGCGCGCGATCGCGGACGTTCGGCTATCGCGCTATGCCTGCTACCTGATTGTCCAGAATGGCGATCCGGCCAAGCCGGTGATCGCGGCAGGCCAGACCTATTTCGCCGTCCAGACTCGACGTCAGGAGATTCAGGACGATCCGTCCTTCGCCGGGCTTTCGGAAGATGACCGGCGGCTGATGCTTCGTCGGGAGATGGCCCAGCACAATACGGCCCTTGCATCGGCAGCGCGGCAATCGGGCGTGGAGACTGGGCTGGACTATGCGATCTTTCAGGATCACGGCTATCGGGGCCTTTATGGCGGCCGCACCATGCGGGACATTCACACCCTGAAGGGGCTGAAGAAGAGCCAGAAGATTCTGGATCACATGGGCTCGACCGAACTTGCGGCGAACCTGTTCCGCGCCACGCAGGCCGAGGAAAAGCTCAAGCGCGATGGCGCGCGCACCAAGGCGCAGGCGAACGACATTCATCATGCCGTGGGAAGGAAGGTGCGCAGCACGATCGCCGAACTGGGCGGCGTGATGCCTGAGCACCTGCCCACGCCGGACACAAGCATCGGTCAACTGGAAAGGGCCAAGGCGAAGGCCCTGAAAGACCAGTCGGGCGGCTGATGCCGCCCAAGGAGGCTCCGCAATGAACAAGGCTCAATGGACCGCCGCCGTCGATCAACTGATGCGCCGCGAGTGGTGCATCGGCATTGAAGATGCCGGGATCGACGAACAGCAACTAACCGACTATTGGCGCGACGGCCAAACGCCCGCCGCGTTCTTGGAATGGTTCGCCGAGAAGTACGATCTGATCCGGTTCGAGCGCAGCCCGTCGGTCAGAACCGCGCGCGCCATGTCTCCGCGCTCAGGTTCACGGCAACCTCCAGCGGGGGCTTGAGCTGGAAAAGGCCCGGCGTCTTGGGCAGATCGTGCAGGCGGTAGAGGCGCCATGCGTCGGGGCGTTCCAATGAAACTTCGCGCTCGGTGCGGGTCAGGAAGAAGTCGGTGGTGGGGCCGCCGCGTGTGGCCTTGACCTCGATCAGACGCTCGCGGCCGTCGGGTGCGTAGCTGCGAATATCGTAGCCGGCGCCGTCGCCATGCTCCTGCGAGGTCCATTCGATTTTCCGCGCCAGATCAGCGCGGTCGTTGGCGATGAGGAAGGCGCACTCGTGGTCAAACACGCGCTGTTCGCCCATCAGGCCGAGGGTGCGGTTGCGGTGGTCGCGGGCGGCGGGGTCGAACTTGCGGATGATGCGGACGAGACCCGGCGGGCGGGGCTTGGCGGGGTTGGCTGTGGGCGGGGTGTGGCGGGCAGGATCGCGCCCGG
>NZ_BATC01000056.1 GCF_000466985.1 Brevundimonas abyssalis TAR-001 | reverse complement strand
GCGGATGAGGCGATGAAGCGGTTCTCGTCGCTTTCCTGCGAAAAGCGGATCAGGCGCCCGCGCAGTTCGGACGCGATCAGCTGGTCCATGGGCAGGACCACGTCACGCACGGTGGCCAGCTGGTCCTGGGTCAGCAGGCGCTGGGTCGACCCCGGCGTGCCCGAGACGAACACCGCCTCGCCCGGCGTCGGCGCGTCGGCGTTCCAGGTGAAGTGGGTCTCGGTCGCGACCGGCCGGTCGTTCTCGTAGAGACGCAGGAAGGCCGCATCCAGGGCGAAGCGGGGGAAGCTGAAATTGTCCAGGTCGCCGCCGAAGGACGAGGCGCGCTCTTCCGGCGCGAAGGCCAGGCGCACGTCGGCGTATTTGCGGAAGGTGTAGAGCTTGAACTGGCCGCCGCGATACAGGCTGACCACCTGACAGCGCAGGTCGTCCCGGCCCTCGCAGGCCGCGCTCTCGATGGCGCCGGATTCGGCGTCGCGGGCGCGGGTGAAGGCCGAGCCGTCCAGCCCCTGCCCCGCCGCCTGCATGCGCTCCGTCACGTCGGAAATGTCGATCAGCACCTCGGCCTGCATGCCGGGGCAGCGACGCTCTTCTTCACGGCTGGCCGGGGTGAAGCCGGTCTCGGCGTACTGCACCTCGGGCGTCGAGATGTTCTGCACACAGGACGAGACGCAGTGATTGTTGGTCATCACCAGTCCCTCGCCCGACACGATGCCCGCCGAACAGCCGGTGGTCAGGCGCACCGACGACAGCCGCGCATGGTCCAGCCACGCCTGGTCGATGTCCGTCCCCAGCGCCGTGTTGGCGCGCTGGATCGGGAAGTTGTCATAGGTCCACATGCCCTCTTCGGCCGAAGCCGAAGACGCGGCGGCCAGGGCCAGGACGGCGGCGGAGGCGGTGAGGAACAGGCGCATGGTGGTCTCCTTCAGGCAGGGCCCCTCTCCCGATGGGAGAGGGCTGCGCGCAGCGGGATGCGAAGCAGACCGCTTCTTGAGCGCGCAGGGTGAGGGTCGGGCGAGTCCTTGCGGAACCACCGAACCCTCATCCCCCACGCAAGGACCTCCGCGCTGCGCGCTCCGGTGCGCGGGTCCCCCTTCTCCCACCGGGAGAAGGTTGGAGGCGCTTACTCCACGCCCAGTTCTTCCAGCAGGTGCGGCAGACGATAGACGTTCCGCAAGGCCTCGGTCACGGCGGCTGTGGAGACCGAGACCGTCCGGTTCAGCTCTCCGTCATAGCCGAACGCGCCGCCCAGCGAATGGATGTTGCCGTCGAAGGCCGCGCCGATCACCTCGCCCCGGGCGTTGATCACCGGCGAGCCTGAGTTGCCGCCGATGATGTCGTTGGTGGAGACGAAGTCGTAGACGGTCTCGTGGTTCACGCGACCCTCGGCCTCGGCCCAGCGCGACGCCAAGTTATAGGGCTCGGCGCCGGTGGCCCGCTCGTACAGGCCGCCGATGTAGGTCATGGGCGGAACGTCCACGCCGCGATAGCTCCAGCCCTCGACGGCGCCGTAGCTGAGCCGCAGGCTGAAGGTGGCGTCGGGATACTGGCTGTCGCCATAGACGGCGAAGCGGGCCTGGGCGATGCGCTCGGCCGCCTGGCCGGTGGGGGCCGACACGCGCTGCTCCCACTGGGCGCGGGGCTCGCGGCCCAGGCCTTCGGTGCGCAGGACGAACTGGATCATCGGATCGGTCGAAGCCTCCACCGCCGCCAGTCCGCCGTCGAACAGGGCGGTGCGCACGGCCGGATCGGTCAGGGTCGTGCCCGTGGCCAGCCGCTCGGCCAGGCCCTCGGGGCTTTCATTCCCCAGCAGGGTCTGGACCGCCGCATTGTCGGTGGTCAGGTATTCGCGGGTCTTGGACAGCCAGAAGCCCAGCAGCAGCTGATCCAGTTCGGAGGACACCGGCGTTCCGTCCGCCAGGCGGCGGCGCAGGTTGGTCAGGCCGGTTTCCGAGGCGTACTCCGGCAGGCGCTCGCCGGCCGGCTTGGCGCCTTCCCGGGCCGCGCGAACGATGGCGCGGGCGTAGCTGTAGAGGGTCGATCCGCCGCCCGCCGCCGATTCCAGCTGGCGATACGGCAGATACAGCTCCTCGACGGACGACTGCACCGTCTCAAGCTCGGTCCAGGGATCGCCGATGCGCTCGGCCAGGGCGGGGTCGGCGGCGACGGCGGCGCGAAGCTCGGCCTCCTGCTCGCGCTTGGTCCCCATGAAGTCCCCGTCGTTCAGGGCCAGCTGCTGGCCATAGAAGGCCTTGAAGCTGTTCTCCACGCCGAACAGGGTGTCCAGCGCCACGCGCTCCTGCTCCTCGCCGCGCTCGCCGAAGGCGATCAGACGGCCGCGCAGCTCCGAGCGCTGCAGCTGGCTGACGGGGATCTGCTGGTCGCGCAGGTTCTCCAGCTGGGCCACGGTCAGCAGACGCGAGGTCGAGCCCGGGTTGCCCGCCACGAACACCGGCTCGCCCTCGGTCGGCGGGGCGGGGTTCCAGGTCAGGTGGTTCGGGGTCTCGACGACCTGGCCGTTCTCGTAGAGGCGCAGGAAGGCCGCATCCAGGGCGTAGCGGGGATAGTTGAAATTGTCCGGGTCGCCGCCGAAGAAGGCCGCCTGGAACTCCGGCGCGAAGGCCAGACGGACGTCGGAATAGTTGCGGTACTCGTAGAGAGCGAAACGCCCGCCGCGATAGAAGCTGATGACCTGGCAGGTGCGGGTGTCGTCGTCGCCGCAGGCCTCTTCCTGAATGGCGCGGCTGACCGCGTTGCGGGCCTGGACGAAGGCGGCGCCCTCAAGGCCCGCACCCGCCGTCAGCACCTGATCGGTGACGTCGGTGATTTCGGTGAGGATCTGGGCCTGCACGCCGGGGCACTGGCGCTCCTGCTCGCGGGCGGCGGGCATCCAGCCGTTCTGGACATAGTCATTCTCGGCGTCCGACAGGTCCTGGACGCAGGACACCACGCAGTGGTGATTCGTCAGCACCAGCCCCTGGCCCGAGACCACCGAGGCCGAGCAGCCGCTGGACAGACGGACGGCCGCGCCGCGCACGCTGTCCAGCCACGCTGATCGATGTCGGTGCCGTATTTCGCGTTCACCGTGGCGGTGGGAAAATTGTCGAAGGTCCACATGCCTTCGTCGGCCTGGGCGGCGGACGAGGCGAAGGCGGCCAGCGCCAGGACGGCGGCCGAAACGGTGAGGCGAAGCGACATGGGTGAAGGCTCCCTGAGCGCGCCGATCAACCGCGGCGCTTGTGGGCGAACTGACTAGCAAGGCCGGGTCCGGCGCGCCAGCACTGAGGCCGACACCTTGATGTGAAAGGGAAAACGGCCCGTCTTTCCGACCCTTACCCCGATTTAACTTGGCCCGGCGAACGCTGGCCTTCAGACAGGGGGACAACGAAGGGGGTTCGATGTCACTCGCGCTTGCAACGCTGCTCTACGAATGGCGCCGCTACATGGCCGCGGTCATGGCGCTGGCCCTGTCCGGCCTGCTGGTGCTGGCCATGACCGGTGTGTTCATCGGCATCGGCAAGGGCTTCACGGCCGCCATTGAGCGCTCAAGCGCCGATGTCATCGTTCTGCCGCCCGGCGCCACGGCGCTGTTCAGCGGCCCGATGGGCATGCCGCGTCGGTACATCCCGCTGATCTACAATCACCCGGAAGTGGTTCAGGTCAGGCCGCTGGCCATGTCCGGCGGCATGTTCCAGAACATCCGCAACATCGACCCGACAATGTCCGCGGCTGACCGGGCGCGGCAGGGCGCTCCTCGCCAGCGCAACGTCATGGTCAACGTCATCGACACGGCGCCCGGTTCGGTGACCATACCTGTCGATTACTCCGATGAGCTGGTGGAGGCGCTGCGACAGCCCTTCACCGTCGCCGTCGATGAATCCGCCCTGCCGACCCTGGGCGTCCAGCTCGGAGACAGGGCGATCTACAACGGCCAGACCGTGACGGTGGTCGGTGTGATCCGCGGCTATCCGAACATGATGCAGCCCACCATCGTCACCTCGCGGGACACCCTGCGGATGATGGGGCAGACCAGCGATTCAAGCCCCAGGGTCGGGCCGTTGATGATCGCCATCGAGGATCCGGCGCGCGCCGAAATCGTGGCGGCTCAGATCAACGCAGCCAGCCGGGGGGCCTACCGCGCCTGGACCCGCGTCGAGCTGGCCGAGGCCAACGCCGGCGCCATGTTCGAGGAAGGCATACTGGTCATCATCATCGGCGGCTGCGTCGTTCTGGGGGCCATCATCGGCGTGGCCATCACCTGGCAGACCTTGCGCGGCGCCATCATGGCCAACATCAAGGAGTTCGCCTCTCTCAGAGCCCTGGGCGTCAGCATGGGGTCCCTGCGCCGGATCGTGCTCGAGCTCAGCTTCTGGGTGGGTCTGGTGGGTGTGGTCGCCGCCATCTTCCTGACCTGGCTGGTGTCGCTGCTGGCCAGCGCCAACGCCGTCATCATCGCCCTGCCCATCAGTCTTCTTCTGATCGTGGGCGGCGGACTGGTGATCATCGCCATGGTGTCGGGCCTTCTGTCGCTCGGCATCCTCAAGAACAGCCAGCCCGCGGATTTGCTGCGATGACCACCGCGACACATGGAAAGCACGGCGACTTCGCCATCGAGGCCAAGGGTCTGGTCAAACGCTTCAAGACCGGCCGCACCCACATCGAAGTGCTGAAGGGAGTCGATTTCGACGCCCGGCACGGCGACCTGACCATGGTCATGGGGCCCTCGGGATCCGGCAAGTCCACGCTGATCGCAGCCCTGTCCGGCCTGTTGAAGCCTGATGCGGGCCGGGTGGACGCGCTGGACGTGGATAACCTGTGGAAGCTCTCCTCCGGACGCATCGACAAATTCCGTCTGGATCACTGCGGCTTCATCTTCCAGGGCTTCAACCTTTTCCCGGCGCTGTCCGCGTTGCAGCAAGTCACGACGGTTCTCAAGTATCAGGGGCTCTCGGGCGATAATGCGCGTCGCCAGGCCACCGCCGCACTGGAAGAAGTCGGCCTGGGCCCGCGTCTGCACCAGCGCCCGTCGGCATTGTCCGGCGGCGAGAAGCAGCGTGTGGCCATCGCTCGCGCGCTCGCCAAAAACCCTCAGATCCTGTTCGCCGACGAACCCACCTCGGCGCTGGACGGCGAAAACGGACAGGTGGTGATCCGCCTGTTGCGCCGCGCCGCCACAGAGCACGGCGCCGCAGTGATCTGTGTCACCCACGACCCCCGGCTTGAAGCCTGGGCCGACCGTGTCATCCACATCGAAGACGGCCGCATTCTAGACGACCAGCGACGGACGCCCGAGGCGAACCCGATGCTGGCCTCGGCCCACTAAAGACCAGAAAAAGAGCAACCCATGTCCATCCCCGGTTTCCTGAAGAAAAAGCGCACCTGGATCGCTCTCGTGGTGGTCATCCTGCTGATCGGCGGCTTCCTGTTCATGCAGGGCCAGGGACAGCAGCGACAGGCTGAGCTGGAGGCCGCCACCGCCTCGGCGCCGGAAAGCCCTTACGCCGCCATCGCCAACGGTCGCGCGGACGTGGAAGGCGGCGTGATCCAGGTGGCTGCCCGACGCGGCGGCGTGGTTCGCGAGGTCTATGTCAACGAAGGTGACGAAGTCACGGCGGGACAGATCCTGGCTCGTCAGGAGGACGACGAACCTCGTCTGGCTGTGCAGCGCGCATCCGCCGAGGTCGCCCAGGCGCGCTCGCAGCTGGCCGCGATCGAGGTGGATCTGAACACCGCCCGGCGTGAATTCGAACGTATGAACCGTCTGGCCGACAGCAACTTCATCGCTGCGCAGCGCCTGGATCAGGCCCGCGACGCCATCGCCATGGCCGAGGCTCGGCTGAACAGCCAGCGCGCCTCCGTCCAGACAGCGCAGGCCCGGCTGAATGAGGCGCAGTACAATCTCGAACTCACCGCCATCCGTGCGCCCATGGCCGGCCGCATCGCCCGACGCTACGCCCAGCCGGGCGCGGGCGCCTCGACCCTGAACGTCTCCACCATGTTCGACCTGGAGCCCATGACCGACCGCATCGTGCGCGCCGAAATCGTGGAGGCGGACATCCCCAACATCACCATCGGGCAGCAGGTGGAGATCACCCCCGAGGGTGACCCCGACCAGGTTTACGTGGGTGAAGTGTTGCGCCGCGCCGGCCTGTTCGGCGCCCGCCGCCTGCAGTCGGATGATCCGTCCCAGCGCGCCGACGAGCGGGTGGTTGAGGTCGTGGTCTCGGCCAACGAAGCCCCCTTCCTGATCGGCCAGCGGGTGCTTGTGAAGTTCATGAAGCCGGGCCAGACCGCCGGCGCCGAGCGCGAAGTCAGTGTCGGGGTCGGGCCGGATCAGGCGATGCGTACGCCGTAAAGGGGCTTCAGCGGCCGGTGAAATCCGCCGGCCGCTTGTCCAGCACCGCCGACACGCCTTCGATATGGTCGTCGGTCAGGTGGGCCAGGGCCTGCATGGCCGCCGACATCTCCAGCATCTGATCGAAATTCATGTCGCGCCCCTGCCGCAGGAGGCTCTTGGCCATGCGCAGGGCCTGGGGCGCGTGGGCGGCCACCTGCTCCGCCGTCGCCATCGCCTCGTCCATCAGGTCGTCATGGGCGACGACGCGATTGACCAGACCCCATCGCTCCGCGGTCTCCGCATCGATGGAGCGGGCCGTGAACAGCATCTCGGCGGCGCGCGCATAGCCGACGTTGCGCGGCAGCAGCCATGACCCGCCGTCGCCGGGAATGATGCCGAGCTTGAGGAACGGCACGCCGAAGCTGGCGCGGTCGGAGGCGATGCGGATGTCGGCCAGTCCGGCGATGTCGCAGCCCAGCCCCATGGCCGGGCCGTTCACAGCCGCGACCAGCGGAACCTCCAGTGCGTACAGCGACCGCACGATGCGGTGGACCACCCGGCGATATCGCTCGCGGATCTCGGCGCCGGACCCCTCGAACAGATCGCGGCGGTCCTTCATGGCCCTGAGGTCGCCGCCCGCCGAGAACGCCCTGCCCGCTCCCGTGATGACGGCGCAGCGCACGGATGGATCGGCGTTGATTCCCTCACAGACGGCGGCGAAGGCGTCGCCGTCCTCAAGGTCCGGCAGGGCGTTCAGCCGCTCGGGCCGGTTCAGGGTCAGGATGTGGACGGCGCCGCGTCGCTCCGC
The DNA here is from genome assembly GCF_000466985.1 of Brevundimonas abyssalis TAR-001. Taxonomy (GTDB): domain Bacteria; phylum Pseudomonadota; class Alphaproteobacteria; order Caulobacterales; family Caulobacteraceae; genus Brevundimonas; species Brevundimonas abyssalis. Next base: position 11,692 of record NZ_BATC01000056.1, on the reverse strand, counting down.
CGAGATCAGTGCGCTGGTCATGTCTCGTCCATAGAAAAACCCCGGCCCTGGGGGACCGGGGTCCTGTTTGATCAGATTGAGCAGATTACTGAGGGGGGGCGAAACCGTTGGACTGGTCGACCGTGATCACGCCCTGCATGCTTTCCAGCCGCTGGCGGTCCGCCTCAGCGCGGTCTTCCATCTCGCCGCGCGTAGAGCAGACCCGGCGAGCGATGCCCGATCCCGTCACCGGTCGACGCTCGCAAACGCGCTCGTTGCGACGGTCCGCGCGGGTCTGTGCCGCTTCGGCCTCAACCTCGGGCGTGGCCGGTTGGGCGTCGGTCTGGAGCTCGGGCTGGGCCTGAAGAGTCAGGGCCATGGCCGCAGCGGAGAGCAGGCTGATCATCATGACATCATCCAATCATTCGCGTCGAACAGTGTGTGATGACAAGTGTGCACCGCAAAACGCGCTCATGGCAAGCGGCACGGTTGCACCGCCTACGGTCGTCTCCGCAGTTTCAGGGTGTTGGACAGCTTCTCCAGAGGCCGGCGGCGAAGCCGGTTGGAGGGCACGGTCCGGGTGTTGAAGGCCGTGCCGCCCACAAGGGCGAACTGCATGACGGCGTTCTGGAGGTTGAAGTGCTTATCGTTCATTGTGGGCGTCTCCTTTCGAGAACGATGAAAGAAGACGCGGCGCGCCGGTTGGGGATTTCACCTTCTTGGTCGTGTCGCGTCAGGACCAATGTCGGAATTCAACGCCCCGAATTCAAGTCGCCCGCCTCGCCCGGTCGCCACGCCCTGCATCCAGGTCTGCACCGTGGATGGACGTTCGGGCCTGTGCCTGGGATGCCTGCGCACGCTCGGCGAGATCGGCGGCTGGTCGAAGCTGACCGATGAGGAGCGGGCCCGGATCATGGCCGACTTGCCTTCGCGCAAGGATCGCCTGGATCCCGCCCTCAGATTCTGAATTCGTTCACCACGCCGTTTCACCGGACGCCAAGGGCTTTGGGTCATGGTGGCTGCATGGCGCGTTTCGATTTCCAGTCCGGCGTGATGTTCGCCCTGGCCCTGACGGCCGCGGGCGTGCTCGGCTACGGCGTCAGCCATCTGGGCGACGCCGGCCGGGCCCAGGCCGCGCCCGTCCTGATGAGCGCATCCGCGCCCTCCGCAAGGGCGACCGGTCAAGCGGCCCAGATCATCCGCGCCGCCGACGGCCACTACTGGGCCGAAGCCGACATCAACGGGCGTGCGGTGCGTGTGCTGGTGGACACCGGCGCCAGCGTCGTGGCCCTGACCCGCGACGACGCGCTGCGGCTTGGCTTCATGCTGGAATCCGAGGACTTCGACCACACGGTGGTCACCGCCAACGGCGAGGGCCGCGCGGCGCGCATCGAACTGGCCCATGTGGCGGTGGCCGGCGCGCGCGTCGAGCGGGTTCAGGCCCTGGTGGTCGAGCGGGGCCTGCCCGCGTCCCTGCTGGGCATGAGCTATCTGGGCCGGCTGTCCCGCATCGAGGCCACGCCCCACGGCCTGACGCTGCGTCCCTGAACCCTGAGTGACTCGCAGCCTTGATCGGGTGATGATGTGTCATGCGCTCGGCACTGATCTTTCTGATGATCTGCGGTTTCTGGCAGTCCCCCACACAGGCTCAGGAGTGGGCGGTCGCAACCCGTGACGGCGGACGCCTGGCGCCCCAGGGCTACAGAACCGTTCACGAAATCGCCGCCTGGCTGACAGCGCAAGGCGATGCCTTTCCTCGCCACGAACTCGTGGTGGAGGGGTGCGAACCCAATGTCGTCACCGATCCGCACCTGAGCAGAACGGAACTGGTGGCCTCGGAGCTGTTCCTGGCCGGGGTCGGTCCCGGCCGTGTCATCGTGGAGCTTAACCCTGCGGGTTGTGGGGACAGTGTCGCCGTATGGTCCCGTCGAGCCCCGCCGCGCCTGAGTCACTTCGACATGCCGAGGCTGCATTTCGAGAGCGGTTCAACGGAGATTACCGCCCTGCATCGCTGGTGGTTGCGGCGGACGCGCTTTCATATCACGCCCGAAACGCGCGTGCTGGTCGATGGGCATACGGACACCGTGGGACCTGATGGGCTCAATCAGGCTTTGAGCGAACAGAGGGCTCAGGCCGTGGCCGACCAGCTCATATTCATGGGTGTGTCCGAAAACATGATCACCGTGCGCGGATCGGCCGACCGTCTGCTGGCCCGGCCGTCAACGGGTCCCGAGATGCTCAATCGACGCGTAAGCGTTCACCTCAGGCGTCCTCGATCGGACGGGTCATACACGCCTTGGTGATCAGAGGGCCTTCACGACCACCGAGATCGCCGTGGCCAGCAGATAGACCGCGAACGCCTTCTTCAGCACGCGCCGGTTCAGACGGTGCGCCAGGCGCGCGCCGATGGGCGCCGTCAGGGCGGTCAGCAGCCCCATGATCGCGGCGGCCGGAATATTGACGTAGCCCAGCGACAGGGGCGGCCGTCCCTCCGCGCCCCAGCCGAACACCGCGAAACCCAGCGCCGCCGCCGCGCCGATGGCCAGTCCGAAGCCCGAGGCGGTGGCCACGGCCTGATGGATCGGTCGTCCGCACAGCACCATGGTCATGCCGCCCAGGCTGCCGCCGCCCACGCCCATCATGGCCGACAGCCCGCCGATCAGCGTGCCCACGCCGCGCCGACCCCAGCCGGTGGGCAGGTCAGGCCTCAAGGTGATCCGCTCAGGCAACAGTCCCATCTGCGCCGCCACCAGCAACAGACAGGCGCCATAGACGATGGCCAGCCCCCCCATGGAGGTCACCCCCGCGATGGCGGCTCCGATCAGGCCGCCCAGCGCCACCCACGGCGTCCAGGTGCGCAGCACCGTCTCGTCCACAGCGCCGTGCGCCCTGTGCGTTGCCAGCGACTTCCAGGACGTGGCGACGATGGTCAGCAGCGAGGTGCCGATGGCCACATGCAGATTGCTCTCGCCGCCCACGCCCAGCACCGAGAAGGCGTAGAACAGGGCGGGCACCAGCACGGTGCCGCCGCCGACGCCGAACAGCCCGCCGATCACCCCCGCCACGGCTCCGGCCCCCGCCAGGCGACCGCCATCAGCAGCAGGTCGGCGACCGGAAGGCCGTTCACGCCGCCTCTTCCTCGCGGGCGTCCCGCTTGGCCTCGGCCTCGCGCACCGCCTCGACGGCCTGATCCACAACCTCCAGCCCGGCGCCCGGGCGGATCGACTCCACCGTCAGGATGCGGCGGAAGGTGCGCGCACCCGGCCGCCCGTGCATCAGGCCCAGCATGTGCCGGGCCATGTGGGGCAGATGCACCCCCTCCTCCAGCCGCGCGGCCATATAGGGCCGGTACCGCGCGATGGCCTCGAACGGGTCCACGTCCGGCGTATCCGCCCCGAACAGCCGCCGGTCGGCTTGTCCCAGCAGCGCCGGCTCGTGATAGGCCGCCCGGCCCAGCATGACGCCGTCCAGCGCAACGCCATGCTCGTCCGGCGCCAGATGGGCCTCGGCCGCGTCCAGATCGGGAACACCGCCGTTGATGACGACGGTCAGATGCGGCCGCTCGCGCTTCAGGCGCCGCACCAGGGCGTAATCCAGCGGCGGCACGTCGCGGTTCTCCTTGGGCGACAGCCCCTTCAGCCAGGCCTTGCGGGCATGGACGATGAAGGTTGTGACGCCCACGGCCGCGCTGGCGTCCACGGTGGCGAACAGGCTGTCGACCGGGTCCTGATCGTCCACGCCGATGCGGCACTTCACGGTCGCCGGAACGGTCACGGCCCCGCGAATCGCCGCCATGCAGTCGGCGACCAGCTCCGGTTCACGCATCAGGCAGGCGCCGAAGCGGCCCGACTGCACCCGGTCCGACGGGCAGCCGACATTCAGATTGATCTCGTCATAGCCGAAGTCCTGGCCGATCCGCGCGGCCTCGGCCAGTTGATCCGGCTCGGACCCGCCCAGTTGCAGGGCCACGGGATGCTCGACCGGATCGAAGCCCAGCAGGCGGTCGCGGTCGCCATGGATCACCGCCGGCGCCGTGACCATTTCCGTATAGAGCAGGGCATGCCGGCTCAGGACGCGGTGCAGCGCCCGGCAGTGCCGGTCGGTCCAGTCCATCATCGGCGCGACGGAAAATCGGTGGGCGGGCGGCGTCACTTTGTTGAGGCGATCCTGGGGCGCTGGTGTGCGGAAGACCCTTACATAAAGGGAAACGTGGCCGTTTTCATGCCGCCTCGAGCCCGATTGCCGCCTTAGTTGCATGGCCGTGCAAGACCGGGGTATCCTTTGGTCCTCCCACCTTCCCCTTGATTCAACTCCACATTCGCACGGGAAGTCGTGAACCTTTGTTCGCGTGTGACGGTTCTGATCGGACCGAGTGGACAATTCGAAGGACAATCCATGCGTCTCAAGCTCATCGCCGCCGTTTCCTCCGCCGCCCTTATCGCCGGCGCCGCCACGGCTCAGGAAGCCGACATGCAGGCGGGCGCCCAGGCCGAAGCGCAGGCTCCGGCCGCGACTGGCGAACCGACTGACGCCGAACTGGCCGCTTTCGCCGGCGCCATGGGGCAGCTGCAGACGATCGCCCAGCAGGTCCAGGGCGGTCAGCCGACCCCCGAGCAGCAGGCTGAAATGGCCGCCGTTGTCGAAGGCTCGGGCCTGGAGATCGACCGCTTCAACGCCATCTCGCAAGCCGTCTCGACGGACCCGGTGCTGCAGGCCCGCGTGGCTGTCGCCGCTACGCCCCCTTCGCCCGAAGGCTCCGTCGCCGCGAGCGTGACCGACGCCGAAGCCGGTCAGTTCGCCGCCGCCATGACGGCCGTGCAGCCCATCGCCCAGTCCCTGAACGGCGCGGCCCCCACCGCCGAGCAGCAGGCTGAGATGGCCGCCGCCATCGAAGGCTCCGGCCTGACGCTGGATCGCTTCAACGAGATCTCCGGCGCCATCGGCCAGGACCAGCACCTTCAGGCCCGCGTGGGTCTGGCGGCCGCTCAGTCCAGCCAGTAATCGCGGCGACACCGTGATCGAAATGAACGGCGCTCCTTTTGGGGCGCCGTTTTTCTTTGCGGGTCAGGCGTCCTCGTCCTCCAGCACGTCGGCGGTCTCCTCGCTGAGCGGCCTGGCCTCGCGCTTGGGCGGCACATAGGGTGCGGGCTGGGGCGTCACCACATTGCCGCGCATGAGGGACCGGCCCGCCGTCAGGCCGCCGGTGATCTGGGCCTCGAAGCGCTGCTCGTCGCGACGGCGCACATCGTCCAGGGTTTCCGCCACCCCTTGGTCGTCCAGGCCCATGTCCGCCAACACCTGCCCGCCGAACTTCAGGGCGGATTCGAAGGTCTCGCGCAACTCATAGTCCACGCCCGCCTTGACCAGCCGCAGCGAATGGCCCCGGTCGAAGGCGCGGACGTACAGGCGCGTCAGGGGGAACTCCGCCTTCACCAGTTCGACGATGTGATCAGCGACCTCGGGCTTGTCCACGCACACCAGAACCGCCTCGGCGGTCCCAGCCCCCGACGCATGCAGCACGTCCAGCCGCGCCCCGTCGCCATAGTAGACCTTGAAGCCGAAATTGCCCGCCGCCTGGATCATCTCCACGTCGTTCTCGATGATCGACACGTCCACGTCGCGGGCCAGCAGCGGCTGGCTGACCACCTGGGCGAAACGGCCGAAGCCGATGATCAGCACCCGACCGTGCAGGTCGTCGGCCCGATCCACGCCGTCCGCGCCGTCGGGCGACAGGCCCTTCTCTTCCGGCAGGAAGAACCGGGTGATGATCAGGGTGACCACCGGCGTCAGGGCCATGGACAGGATCACCACCGCCGTCATCACCGCGCTGGTGCGTCCGTCGAACACCCCGGCCGTCAGGGCGGCGGCATACAGCACGAAGGCGAACTCGCCCCCTTGAGCGAACAGGGCCGCCCGCTCTAGCGCCTCGCGGTGCCTGGCCTTGAACACCCGCGCCACGGCATAGATCGCGATGCCCTTTACGGCCATGAAGGCGACCACCGCCCCCGCGATCAGGATCCAGTCCGACGCCACAACGGCCAGGTCCAGCGCCATGCCGACGCTGAGGAAGAACAGGCCCAGCAGGATGCCCCGGAACGGCTCGATGTCCGCCTCCAGCTGATGGCGGAAGGTGGAGTCCGACAGCAGCACCCCGGCCAGGAAAGCGCCCATGGCCATGGACAGCCCGCCCACCTGCATGAACAGGGCGGCGCCCAGCACCACCAGAAGGGCTGCGGCGGTCATCACCTCGCGCGCGCCGCTGTTGGCCAGGATGCGGAACAGCGGGTTCAGCAGATAGCGCCCCGCCCCCACCAGGGCCGCGATGGCCAGAAGCCCGATCAGCACCGCCTGCCACAGCGGTCGCGTCGCCTCGCCGGAATCGGTGCCCATGGCCGCGCCCATGAAGACCACCAGCGCAAGCAGCGGCACGATGGCCAGATCCTCCAGCAGCAGGATCGAGACCGCCCTTTGTCCCTGTGGCTCCATCCGCTCGCCGCGTTCGTCCAGCATCTGCATGATGACGGCGGTGGACGACAGCACGAAACCGCACGCGCCGATCAGGGCCACGGCGGGCGTGAAGCCGAGGGCTATGCCGACCCCGGTCAGCAGCAGGGCGCAGGCCGCCACCTGGGCCGCACCGAGGCCGAAGATTTCGCGCCTGAGGCTCCACAACCGTGATGGCCGCATCTCAAGGCCGATGATGAACAGCAGCATCACCACGCCCAGCTCGGCCACGTGCAGGATGGTCATGGGGTCATCGAAAAGACCCAGGCCGAACGGCCCGATCAGAAGCCCGGCGGCCAGATACCCCAGCACCGAACCCAGCCCCAGTTTTCGGAAGAGGGGCGCCGCCACCACCGCCGCGCCCAACAGGACCACCGCGTGGCCCAGCTCCATTCCCGTCGATGCGTCGGCCATTGGATCCCCTTTCAACCCGGGCAATATAGGCACGAAAGGTCGCAGCACGAGCCTTCCCGCGCCTGTTTCCAGACCTCGGAATGCAGCGGTGTCGCCTTCGCCCGGCAGAAAGAGCGATTCAGGCTCATTTCAAACGCTGGCTAAAACGGTCGCTCCAACGGCGGCGTGCTCTACCGCGCTCTTCCACCACGGCGACGCTCAAGCTCCATGCCTGTGTCGCCATGCCGGCTTCCTCCCCGGAACACTGCCGGCGCACGCCTTGAGGACATTTGATGCCCAACACGCCAGCCATCTGGCTTGACCCCATAACCGTCAAAACCACCCTCGCCCATACGCGAGAGATCGTACTGAACAAGGGCGACACATTGATCAGTCGGACCGCCATGGACCGTCCGCCGGGCCGGCCGGGGATCGGTCGAAGCCTGTCATGACCTTCATCGAACTGACCCACGAGGATGGGCATCGCATCATCCTGAGCATGGATGAAATCGCGCAGATTGCGCCTCTTGGAGGCGATGAACAGCGGGGCTGCGCCGTGACCTTCAAGCGCCGGGGGACAGAAGCGACGTCTCGCCACATTCGGGTGAGAGAGCGCCTTTCCACGCTTTCAGCTTCACTTCGGCCGATGCGGCCCCGGACCCGCGCCCAAATCGGGCTGAGCTGGACATTTCAGTTGCCGGAACCTCGGCAAAGCATCGCGGACACCCCGACCCAGGCAGTTCAGCCTCCAACCCATCTTCATCCGGTCCCGCGCTCCCGATTTTCCGCACAAAGCACGACCCTCGACGCGGCCAATCGCTCATAGCGGTCAGATTTCATCTGGATATTCCGCCACAGTTTCGACCAATCTTGACTGGCCTCATGAAGGTCACAGGGGTTCGGGAGCTGTCGATGTTGGGTTCAAGGAAGTTGAAGGTCGGGGTCTGCATGGCCGCCAGCCTGGGTCTGGTCACCCCTGTGGGGGCGCAATCGCCATCGGGCGGATCGGCCTATGCGCCTGGCGACGGCGCGCCGACCCGCGCGGCCTGCGCGGCGCTGGGCTTCGAAATCTACAAGGAGCCGGTGAACGTCTATTCCCGGTTTCCGGCGCCGCCCACCCGGCCGATGAGCTCCAGCCTTCATTATGGAGCGCCGCCGCCGCCCGCGTCGCCGCCTCCGCCTCCGCCTCCGCCGCCGCCGCCGCCTCCCCCGCCGCCCGTCGGCGCACCTTCGCCTCAGGTCAGCCCGGCCGCGCCTCAGCCAATCGTCGTCACAGGCACACGCATCGCGCCTGGCCCGGTGACCGCCGGGGCGCCCGAATCCTATCCCCAGGCCACGCCCAATGCGGTGCGCCGGACGATGGACGAGCCGGTCTCGACCTTCTCCATCGACGTGGACACGGCCAGCTATTCCAATGTGCGGCGCTTCATCAATGACGGCATGTCTCCGCCCGTCGACGCCGTGCGCGTCGAGGAGATGATCAACTATTTCGACTACGGCTACGGACAGCCCGAAAGCGCTGACGAGCCCTTCGCGGTCACCACCACCGTGGTGGACTCGCCCTGGGCCGAGGGCCGCCGGATCGTCCATGTGGGCCTTCAGGGCTATGAGTTGCCCGAAGATCAGCGTCGGCCGCTGAACCTGACCTTCCTGGTCGATGTGTCCGGGTCCATGAACAGTCCAGACAAGCTGGAACTGGCCCAGCGGACCATGAACCTGATCATCGACCGGCTGCGGCCCCAGGATACGGTCGCCGTGACCTATTACGCCGAGGGCGCGGGCACGACGCTGCAGTCCACCCCCGGCACGGACAAGCTGCGCATCCGTTGCGCGGTGGAGAGCCTGCGTGCCTATGGCGGCACCGCCGGCGCCACCGGCATGACCAACGCCTACGACCAGGCGCGGGTGAACTACGCCGAGGACCGGGTGAACCGCATCCTCATGTTCACCGACGGCGACTTCAACGTGGGCGTCACCGACAACCGCTCCATCGAGGAGTATGTGTCGCTGCAACGGGACAGCGGCATCTATCTGTCGGTCTACGGCTTCGGGCGCGGCAACTACCAGGACGCCCGCATGCAGACCATCTCGCAGGCCGGGAACGGCACGGCGGCCTATGTGGACAGCCTGAACGAGGCGCGGCGGCTGTTCGGTCCCGCCTTCGACAGGGGCGCCTTCCCCATCGCCGACGACGTGAAGATCCAGGTGGAGTTCAACCCCGCCCATGTCGCGGAATGGCGGCTGATCGGCTACGAGACGCGCCTGCTGGACGAGGCCGACTTCAACAATGACGCGGTCGACGCGGGCGAGGTCGGCTCGGGCGCCTCGGTGACGGCGCTGTACGAGATCACGCCCGTGGGCGGTCCGACCCAGCTGTCGGAGCGTCGCTATGACACCCGCCAGGCGCCGCCCGCCACGTCGGACGAACTAGCCTTCGTCCAGGTGCGCTACAAGCTGCCGGGCGAGGACGAGTCCGTGCTGATGCAGACGCCCGTGTCCGGCCCCGCCTCGGCTTCCGCGCCGGAAAGCACCCGTTGGGCCCTGGCCGTCGCCGCCTTCGGCCAGCGCCTGCGCCGCGATCCGTGGCTGGGCGCCGATTATGGCTGGGATCAGGTGCTGGACCTGGCCCAGGGCGCGCGCGGCGACGACCCCTATGGCGAGCGGGCCGCCTTCGTTCAGATGATCCGGGCGGCGTCCGAACTGCCGCCCCGCGACAGGCCCTGACGATCAGGCGTCGAGGGGCGGGCCGTGCCGGTTCGCCCCCTCCTCGCCCTTCATCCACCCCAGTTCGACCGCGGCCCAGATGATGACGATCAGTCCCGCGGCGCCGACCAGGCTGTCCGGATACGGCCAGATGAAGTTGAAGCCGATCAGCACGCCCGCCGCCCACCAGCCGCTGCGCCCCCGGTCATGCAGCCGTTTGGCCAGCACGCACACCGCCGCATAGACCCAGGCCGGATAGAAGACCCAGCCCACCGGCACATGCCACCACTGGCCCACGGCGAACCACTGGAACAGGGCCAGCACCGCGACCAGAACGACCACGCCGACAACGAACGGCCGCCGGTCGATCCGCCCTTTCGGGGACAGGAACAGCGCTGCCGTAAAGGGCGCTTTGGATGCAACGTCCGTGCGCGTCATCCCGCCGGTGCGCGATAATTTTCGATCTTGGCGTTCGCCGGTGGACCATAGGCGTTTGGCTCCCGCCGGCCCGGCAGGAATCCGAGCGTGACAAGGAAGAACAGCCAGAAGACGAAGAACACCAACCCCAGCAGGGCGACCACTGTCGATTCCGCAGACTCCAGGGGGACGCCCCGCATGTCCATTCCGGCGGACCACAGATTGAGCACCACGGACGAAACATAGAAAAGCACGAACCACTTGCCGCTGGCGCCGCGATCATGCGCCCGGCGCACGCCGACGGCGAGGATGGGCCAAAGGAACAGCAGGGTGACGACCAGGCCGAAGGTTAACTGGGCCCATCCCCTGGTTTCCGCAGAGAGCCCTGACAGCACCGCACTGAGGATCATGCCCGCGAACATGCTGAACAACATCAGCACGACCGTCAGACCGAAGCAGATCAGCCAGAACTCCAGACGGTTCGCCCGTCCCTTGAAGGAAAAGATGTCCATTCGCCCCTCCCCGGCCATTGGAAGGTCAGCCTAGCCGACGGACGGAGGCTGACAAACCTATTCGAACTCCACCAGCACGTCGTCGGCGGCCACGCTGTCGCCGGCGGCGGCGCTGACGGTCTTGACCGTGCCGTCGTGCTCGGCGCGCAGGATGTTCTGCATCTTCATGGCCTCGATCACGGCCACCGCCTCGCCGGACTGCACCGCCTGGCCCGGCTTCACATTGATGGAGACCACCAGGCCCGGCATGGGCGACTGGATCAGCTTGGAGGTGTCGGCCGCCTCCTTCTCCGGCAGGCGGGCGTAGAGGTCGGCGATGTGGGGCGCCAGCACCCGCACCCGCGCCTTCGAGGCCCGCCAGCGGATGTCGAAACCGTCCGGCGCGCGCTTCACCTCGGCGGTGAAGGGCCGGCCCTCGGCGGCGCCGTCGGCGAGCACCGCCTTGAATTGGGCCAGGCCGGGACGCCAGTCGATATCGGTCAGGGTCAGGGTGTGATCCCCGTCCAGATCGATGACCAGACTCTCGTCATCGTCATAGCCCACCATGATCCCCTGGCGTTCGCCGCCGATCAGGACGGCCCATTCGAACCGGTCCGAAGGATCGCCCGACTGTTCGGCGAGGATCTCGTTCATGGCCGCCGCCGCCGCGATCATCACATCCCGCCCGAAGCCCGCCACCGGCAGGCCGTCGAAGCCGTCCGGGAACTCGTCCTTGATGTAGCTGGTGGACAGCACGCCCGAGCGGAACCGCTCCTGCTCCATCACCGCCGCCAGGAAGGGGACGTTGTGGCCGACGCCTTCCAGATGGGTGTCCTCCAGCGCCCGGCCCATGCCGTCGATGGCGCCCTCGCGGGTCGGGGCCCAGGCGCACAGCTTGGCGATCATGGGATCGTAGAACATGCTGATCTCGTCGCCCTCGCGGACGCCGGAATCGTTGCGCACCACATAGCCGTCCTGCTCGCCCTCGGCGGGCTGGTCGTAGCGCACCAGCCGCCCGATGGACGGCAGGAAGCCGCGATAGGGATCCTCGGCGTAGATGCGGCTCTCGATGGCCCAGCCGTCGATCTTCAGATCCTTCTGGGTCAGGTTCAGCTCTTCGCCCCAGGCCGAGCGGATCATCTGCTCCACCAGATCGACCCCGGTGATCAGCTCCGTCACCGGATGCTCCACCTGCAGGCGGGTGT
>NZ_BATC01000057.1 GCF_000466985.1 Brevundimonas abyssalis TAR-001 | reverse complement strand
TCTCCCAATGGGAGAAGGGCGCCAAGCCTCACACAAACTCCACCACCACGCCCTGTTCCACGCCGGACGCCAGCTGTTCAGCGTCCCAGTTGGTCAGGCGGACGCAGCCGCTGGAGGCGGTCTTGCCGATCTCCGCCGGATCGGGCGTGCCGTGGATGCCGTAGGTGTCGCGCGACAGGTCGATCCACACCGAGCCTACCGGATTGTTCGGGCCCGGCGGGATCACCACCGCCCTGCCGCCGCTGGCCGAGCTCAGTCGCGACGGGTCATAGGTGTAGTTGGGCTCCGGCGCGACGGCCCGCACCGTGTGGGTGCCGGAGGGGGAGGGGGTCTCGCCGCTGCCGATGGTGGCCGGATAGAAGGCGAGCAGTTCGCCGTCCGCATCGAAGGCGCGCACCGAGCTCTCGTTCTTGTTGACGACGATCCGCGCCACCTCGCCGTCCAGCTCGGCCGGTCCGGTGGAGGCCACCACGATTGTCTGGCCCGCGCGGCCGAAATCGACCCCGGGGTTCAGCGCGTCCAGCAGGGCCTCGCTCATGTGGAATTTCTCGGCCAGCGCCTCGCGGGCGTCGGCGTACCCGACCGTCTCCAGGTCGCCCAGATCCTCCATGTCCTCGGGCAGCTCGCCGATGAACGGGCCGGCCGCGTCCTCCTCGGTGATGGTGTAGTCGGTCAGCACCCGGTTGCTGTCGCCCGAGGTCAGCTGCTCGAATACCGCGGCGCTCAGTTCGCCGGTCACCTCCAGGTCGTTGGCTTCCTGAAAGGCGGCGATGGCCTGACGGGTGTTCTCGCCGCCCAACCCGTCGATGATGCCGGGCGAGAAGCGGGTGCGGTCCAGCAGAATCTGCGCGCGGACCATGGCCGGCTCGGGCCGCGCGTCCTCGGGCAGTTCGCCCTCCACCGCGCCGCCGCGATCCGTCGACGCGTCGCTGCCCTGATCACCTGACGTCTCACCGTCAGCCGCCTCGCCCTCATCGGATGCAGGCGGGGTGAAGGTGGCCGACTCGATCGACTGGCGCAGCCGCGAGGCCTCGTCCGAGGCCGGACTGGCGGCCTCCGTCTCGGCCCGCTCGGGCTCCCGGTCGCCGCAGGCCGCGGTGGCCAACAGGGGCAGGGCGGCGAGCAGGGCGAAACGGGAAGGACGAATGATCATTGCAGGCTCCGGTCAGGGGGTGTCCCTGACCAACCCGGCACAGCCGCCCCTGTTCCACTCAGTCGGCAGTAGCGTCAGGGGTTCTCCTTGCCTGTCGCCGGATCGGTCTCGGTCTCGCCGGAGTTGGAGGAGCCCTTGGCCCCCTTGGGCTCGGTGGCGGGGCGAGGCGGCTCCCCCTCCTTGGCGGGCTTGCGCAGCTCTTCGTTTTCGACAGAGCGGTTGTCCGGACGTTCGTCGGTCATGGCCTTGATCTCCTGTGTGTTTCTGTCAACGCCCCGACAAGCGGTGGGGTTTCGTTCACCATGCCCCTAAACCGTCCTGCAACGGGGACAGGGTTAAGGTCCCGCCCATGCGACAGGAGCCCGGCATGCAAACCCTGACCGTCGAGATCATGGCGGCCGACGCCCTGGGCGAGTCCGAATGGACCCTCTGGCGCGAGATGGTCGCCGCCAATCCGGACCTGACCTCCGCCTATTTCCGCCCCCGCTTCACCCGCGTCGCCGCCCGCGTCAGCCCGGGCGCGGCCGTGGCTGTGCTGCACCGGGGCGGCGAGATCGTCGGCTTTTTCCCGTTCCAGCGACGCGGCGGCTCGATCCTGCCGCTGGGCGCGCCCATGAACGACTTCCACGGCGTCATCGCCCGCCCCGGCGAGGCGCCCGAACTGCATGAGCTGGCCCGGCTGTTGAACGCCCCGCGTCTGAACGTGGGCGCCTGGGTGGGCGAGGCGAGGGGGCTGGTCGAACGCGACTGCCTGATGGTGGCCCTGCCAGAGGCGGGCTACGACGCCTGGTACGCCGAGCGCCGCGAGACCGAGCGCAAATACTTCAAGGACAAGGAGCGCGCCCGCCGGGGGCTGGAGCGCGACCTGGGTCCCATCGAGACCCGCACCAACCTGAGGGACACGGCCCTGCTGGACCACCTGATCGCGCTCAAGCGCGACCAGTACCGCCGCACCGGCCGCCACGACATCTTCGCCTGCGGCTGGACCCGGGATCTGCTGCACGCCCTGATGGACGAGCAGGAGGGCGACTTCGGCGCCTCCATCGCCACCCTGACGGCGGGCGACACCGTGGCGGCCATGGAGTTCTCCCTGCACGCCGGGACCCGCTGGCATTTCTGGTTCCCGGTCTATGAGCCCGCCGCGGCGCGCTGCTCGCCGGGCATCATGCTGAGCATGGACACCATGCGTCTGATGGGCGCGCGTGGCTACCGCGTGTTCGACTACGGCTTCGGCGGCGAGGGCTACAAGAAGTACTTCTGCAACGCGTCCCAGACCGTGCGCGAGGGCGTCATCGTCCGACCCGGCCTCGGCGCGACGGTCAGCCAGGCGGCGGCGGGCGTGCTCGACGCGGCGGGCGGCGAACGCGGCGTGCGGCTGCGCGACAGCGTGCGTCGCCGCTGGTCCGCCATTGAGGCCTGCGAGACCAGGCCGGGCGCCCGCGCCCGCGGCGTCATCCAGGCGGCCCGCGCCGCCCTGGCCAAGGCGGCCCCCGCCCGCGCCGAGGCCTGAGCATGGACGGAACCCGCTACACCGGCCCCATCCGCGAGGCCCAGGTCTTCCCCCACGGTCTGGTGGCCGCCGGTTTCGCCGAGGACGACCGGCTGGCCCAGGTGCTGGACCGCTATCCGGCCGCCCTGATCGACATCAACCTCTATGACTATCAGGACGACGGCGGCCACACCCTGCGCACCGGCGCGCGCGGCGCCCTCAACGGCGCGGACCTGCTCAAGGCCATCCAGCAGGGGCGGCTGTGGGTCAATCTGCGCGACGTGCAGGACGGCTGGCCCGAGCTGTGGGCCGCCGCCATGGACGAGTTCAGCGCCATCCAGTCGGCCCTGCCGGGCCTGAAGGCCGTGCGCAACGCCGGCCAACTGATCCTGTCCTCGCCCAAATCCGGCGCGCCCTACCACTTCGACAATGCCGGCGTGGTCCTGTTCCACATGCGGGGCCGCAAGCGCGTCTTCGTCTATCCGGGCGACGAGACCCACCTGCCCGAGCGCAGCATGGAGCAGGTCATCGCCCTGCAGACCACCGAGGAGATCCCCTACCGCCCCGACTTCGAAGCGGACGCCACGGTGATCGATCTGGAGCCCGGCCAGGCCCTGACCTGGCCCCTCTACGCTCCCCACCGGGTTCGCAATCTGGACCAGTTCTGCGTCTCGCTCTCCATGGACTTCCAGACCTGGGGCTCGCGCTTCCGCAACGGGGCCCTGTTCACCAATGCGGTGCTGCGCGAGCGCGGCGGGCGTCCGCGCCCCACCGACCGCATGGCCCGCCCCGAACTGGCCGCCCGCTGGGCCGCCTCGCTGGCGCTCAAGAAGGCCGGGGTGATGAAAAGCCGCATCCACGACCTGACCCGCGACTTCGAGCCCGACGCGGAGGGTGCCGACGGGGTCCGGGCGCTCTGACTTTCCCTCTCCCGATGGGAGAGGGCTGCGCGCAGCGGGATGCGAAGCAAGCCGCTCCTTTGCGCGCAGGGTGAGGGTCGAGTATCTCCTCGACCCACCGAACCCTCATCCCCCGCGCGCAGAACCTCCGCGCTGACGCACTCCGGTGCGCGGGTTCCCCCTTCTCCCGTCGGGAGAAGGTCCCTGCATCGTTTGCCTTTCCACCCCCGCTCTGATAGACGCCCGCCTTCGCTCCCGTGACCCCGGTCCCGGAGGCGTCAAATCCGTGGGAGGCCGCCATGCCGCACCACGGCTCACCGGCCCCGATTGAGTTCGGGGCTTCATAACAGGAGAGATCAATGGCCAAGAAGATTCTCGGCTACATCAAGCTGCAGGTGCCGGCCGGCGCGGCGACCCCGTCGCCCCCGATCGGCCCCGCCCTCGGTCAGCGCGGCGTCAACATCATGGGCTTCTGCAAGGAGTTCAACGCGCGCACCGAGTCGTTCGGCAAGGGCACGCCCCTGCCGACCGTGATCACCGTCTATCAGGACAAGAGCTTCACCTTCATCACCAAGACGCCCCCGGCGACCTGGTACCTGAAGGAAGCCACCAAGCTGAAGTCGGGCGCCAAGCTCACCGGCCGCGAAACGGTCGGCAAGATCACGCGCGCCCAGCTGCGCGAGATCGCGGAAAAGAAGATGAAGGACCTGAACGCCAACGACATCGAGGCGGCCGCCAACATCATCGAAGGTTCGGCCCGTGCGATGGGCCTGAAGGTGGAGGGCTGATCGACATGGCAAAGCAACCCAAGCGCATCCAGGCCTGGACCGGCGATCGTGAGACGCCGATGGCCTTCGCCGACGCCATCAAGGCCGTCAAGGACAACGCCAAGGCCAAGTTCGACGAGTCGATCGAGATCGCCGTCAACCTGGGCGTCGACCCCCGTCACGCCGACCAGCAGGTCCGCGGCGTCGTCAACCTGCCGTCCGGCACCGGCCGCGACGTGCGCGTCGCCGTCTTCGCCAAGGACGCCAAGGCCGACGAAGCCCGGGCCGCCGGCGCCGAACACGTGGGCGCCGAAGACCTGTACGAGAAGATCAACGGCGGCTTCATGGAGTTCGACCGCGTGATCGCCTCGCCCGACATGATGGCCCTCGTCGGCCGTCTGGGTAAGGTGCTGGGCCCCCGCGGCCTGATGCCGAACCCCAAGGTCGGCACCGTGACCCCCAACGTCGCCCAGGCCGTCAAGGACGCCAAGGGCGGTGCGGTGGAGTTCCGCGTCGAGAAGGCCGGCATCGTGCACGGCGGCATCGGCAAGGCCTCCTTCACCCAGGACGCCCTGGAAGCCAACGTCAAGGCGTTCGTCGACGCCCTGTCCAAGGCCCGCCCCTCGGGCGCCAAGGGCACCTATGTGAAGAAGATCAGCCTGTCCTCCACCATGGGCCCGGGCTTCAAGATCGACCCGTCCTCCCTGGGCGCCTGATCGGCTTCAAGGCTTGAACGAATGAGGCGGCGGAGAGCAATCTCCGCCGCCTTTTTCATTGGCTCCTTCCTTCTCCCCTTATGGGTGGAGGAGGACGCCGAAGGCGCTCGACGACGGGTGGGCTGCGGAGCAGGTCGGATGAGGGGTATGGTTCAGTCTCCCGGCGGCCGATGCCGGGGCGCAACCCGGTGCCAACTTTGACCGGTCAGCCATCAGGCTTCCGCCCGCCGATGTAAATCGGACCCACTCAACAAGAAGGCTAGGCCTGGAGGTGCAGATCGCCACCGCTCGGGTAAGTTGTTGTCAGAAGTGACTACCAGCGGTGTCGACCGAATGCGAATCTCATAATGGTGTTTACAACAGCAAACATCATTCCAGCCAGAATAGATAAAATAACGCCTATTACGCTTATCTCGTTAGTCCGACCCATAAAATAAATAAATCCAGATAAAACCCACAGCCATATTAGGAAAAAGAAATTCAAATGGGGTCTTGGTACTGCGATTATATACAAAAGTATCAGAACCCCGGCAGTAACGGCAAAAATATCCATTGCAGCTAGGAGCATATCTAATCTCCAGTTGGCGGCCTTTTTCACATGCACGAAACCTTAGCGCGGTGACCTGGAGGGTGCACGCCTCTCTGCCTGCCTTCACCCCGCCGCCAGATACTCCCTCTGCGCGTTCAGCATGGCGGTGATCAGGGCTTTCTCCGCCTCGGTCAGGAACGGGTTCCACACGTCGAAGATCAGGATCACCCGCATCTGGTCCGCGTCGTTCCAGGCTCGTGCTCGATGGTGTCGTCAAACACCCAGGCCCGGCCCATCTCCCAGTCCCGCGTCGTATTGCCGACCCGGAACCGCGCCGGCCCCGGCAGGATCAGGGGCAGGTGGGTCAGCAGCCGGATGTTCGATGATCCGGTGTGCGGCGGAATGCGCGTGCGCGGCTTCAGGGCCGAGAAGGTGACCGTGGGCGCATAGCCGTCCTGCATGGCCATGGGCAGGCTTTCCAGCAGGGCCGTCGTGCCCGGGCACCGGTCGCAGGCGCCCTCCTGCTTGACCCCGTCCTTCCACAGGAAGGCCGCGCTCCAGTCCTGGGAATGGTTCAGGTCCTCCCACTGATTGACCGGCACGCCCTTGGGAAAGGCGATGTAGGGGGCGAAGGCCTCGCCCGGATCGGCCAGGAAGGCCTTCAGTTCGGCCACGATCATGTCCGTGCCGGCCTCCAGCCGCTCCAGCCAGGGAAAGTGGCCCCGGTCGTAAAACGAGATGGCGGGCAGGCGGGCGTAGTTGAGCAGCAGGGGCTCCTGCCTGACTGGGGGCGAGAAACCGGCGAACACGTCCAGGCTTTCGTCGAAGCGGTCGCCGTCCTCGCTGCCGCACTGGCCGCGCAGGTCCGCCACCGCGTCGCGCAGATGATCCCGCAGCCGCGCCGCCTCGGCCGCCACCAGATCCCGCGCCTTGCCGATCTGGGCCACCAACTGGGGCGGGCAGCGGCTCTCGGGCGGCGCGATCTTCAGGGCGTTGCGATAGACGCCCACGGCCAGCCGCGGCTTGCCCATCATCTCCAGGATGGCGCCCTTGGAGAGCAGGGCCATGAACTCATAGGGATCGACGGCCAGCACCCGGTCCAGCACCGCCACGGCGCCCGGCAGGTCGCCGCCCAGCCGCAGGGCCAGCGCCCGGGTCATGCCCGAGGCCACCGTGAACCCGCCCGCGTCGGCGTGGTCCAGAAGCGCCAGCGCTCCGGCCACATCGCGCCCGGCCAGCGCCTGGTTGGCCTGCTGAATGGGATCGGAAGCGGGCGGACCCTGCTGAAACACGCGTGCGCCCCTACGCGAACATGACAATCCGGACAGCTTGGCCTCTTTTTCGCCATGGTCAAGCAAAGCCCGACGACGGCGCGCTTAATCCCGCATTTCCCGTAGCCAATGCCTTTGAAAACAAGGCGCCGCCGCCCTGAACCCCTGTTTTTGATCCCGCTGTCTCGGGGCGCCGCACACTGTCGGCATGACCTTCCAGTCTCCGCCCCCTGTCATCCCCGAAACGCCGTCAGGCGCTGTCGGGGACGCCCCGCCGCTCACCGCCGTCCAGATGGCGGACAAGGCCTGGTCCCACCTCCAGGCCGCCGTCGCCGCCGGGCGCCTGATCGAGGCTCGCGGCTGGATGCGCCTGTACAAGGATCTCAAGCCCTTCGCCCGCCATGAGGAGATCGAGGCTCGGGAAGCCCGCATGGAGGACGTTGCACCCCCGTTGCACTGTTTTTCCGCTCCGGAGTCTCACGAACTGCCCCCCGCCGACGACGAACCCCGGCCGAGCCCGCCGCCGATGCGGCCGCCGATCCCTTGCCCGTCAAGGATCTCGCCCGTCTCATCGTCGCGCTCAAGGCCGTCACCGCCCGCGCCGAACAGACGCTCGCCGACCAGACCGTGAGACTCCCGTTGCACTGTTTTTCGCGTCCGGAGTCTCACCACCCGGGACAGGGGCCGTGAGGGCCCTTGTCATCCCCGCCGCAGCCCGGACTTGTTCCGGGGGAGCGGGGACGGGACCATAATTCTCCGCTCACCCCAGCGAAGGCTGGGGTCCAGATCATAAAGCTGGATGGATGGACGTCCTGGCGCGCCTCGACTTGCAGGCTGCCCGCACGCCATCTGGATCCCGGCCTTCGCCGGGATGAGCGGGTGTTGTGCGGCTGCGTCCCGGCTCTCCGCTTCGCTACGGCCGGGATGACAAAAGGGCGGGCTCTCCGCTTCGCTTCGGCGGGGGTGACAAGGGGCGCGTCGGCCCGTTTGACCTTGAGGGTCGAGCCTGCGTCCGCCAAGGTGGAGCGACAAACCGGCGAGGGGGCCGTCATGCGCTTCATTCTGATCACCATCCTGGGCCTGGCCCTGACCACGGCCGCCGCCGCGCAGGAGCCCGGGGCCGAGGCGACGGAAGAGCCGCTGCTGCTGGTCGTTCAGGCGGCTCCGGACGACGAGGCCGCGCGCCGGCTGGAACTGGCGGAACGGTTTGTGGAGCTCTCCCAGGGCGAGAGCCTGGCCGACCTGGCGCAGACCTACATCGACCAGCTGCTGGCCGCTGACACCCAATCCGAGGCGGAGCACCGGGAGTGGTTTCGGGTCAACCTGCCCCGCGAGATGACCAACCTGATGACGGGCATCATGGACAGCCTCGTTCCGGTCTTCGCCGAGCGGCTCACCGTCGAGGAGCTCACGGCGCTGGTGGATTTCTACGAGACGCCGCTGGGGCGATCCATAGCGCAGAAGCAGGTCGAGATCGGCATGGATCAGGGCGCGGCCATGGAGGCCGCGGTGCTGCAGTTCCAGGTGGACCTGATGCGCAAGTTCTGCACCGAGTTCGATTGCTCCGAACCGACCGCCTCCGGCCCCCGTCCAGACAAGCAGGGCGTCCGGCGGAACTAGCCTTTGATTTCCACGACCATGCGTGTATAGAGCGCGCCTTGCGTCGTCGGGCCCCGGTCCGGCGATGTTCCTGTCCGAGAACTTCGGGGTCTGGGGGTCACCTGGACCGTAAGCGCGGAACGGCCGTTCCGACCTGGGGGGAGATGGGGATGCGAACGTCTCGGCCCGCCGCCCTGCGCGACGGACAAGGATCGCCGCTTCCTTCGGACAATACGACCGGCCCGGCGTCATCGCGCAAGCGATGCTGTCTGGCCAAGCGGCGTCGGGATCGTCCCGTCGCCGTAACGACTGAACGGAGACCGCAATGGACCGCGCACAAAAGGCCGAGTCGATCGAGACGCTGAAGGGCGTTTTCGCTGACGCCGGCGCCGTGGTCGTGACCCACAACCTGGGTCTGACCGTTGCGGAAATGACCGATCTGCGTGGCCGCCTTCGTGCTGAAGGCGCCACGTTCAAGGTGGTGAAGAACCGCCTGGCGCTGAAGGCGCTGGACGGCAAGGGCGGCGACGCCGTGCAGGACCTGTTCAAGGGCCCTGTCGGAATCGCCTACGCGCCCGACGCCGTTTCGGCCGCCAAGGTGACCGCCAAGTTCGCCAAGGAGAACGACAAGTTCGTGATCATGGGCGGACTGATGGACGAAACGGTTCTGGACGCCCAAGGCATCGACGCCCTGTCCAAGCTGCCGTCCCTGGACGAACTGCGCGCCAAGCTCGTCGGCCTTCTCAACGCCCCGGCCACCAAGATCGCGGGCGTCGTGCAGGCTCCGGCCAGCCAGCTGGCCCGCGTCATGGGCGCCTACGCCGCCAAGGACGCGGCGTAAGCCGTCTGATCGATCATCTCTGCAAACCTCTGAAATCCATCCGAAGGAAATACTCAAATGGCTGATCTCTCCAAGATCGTTGACGACCTGTCCGCCCTGACCGTTCTGGAAGCCGCCGAACTGGCCAAGCTGCTGGAAGAAAAGTGGGGCGTTTCGGCTGCTGCTCCGGTGGCCATGGCCGCCGCCGGCGGTGGCGCTGCTGCTCCGGCTGAAGCCGCCGAAGAGCAGACCGAGTTCACCGTTGTCCTGACGGACGGCGGCGACAAGAAGATCAACGTGATCAAGGAAGTCCGCGGCGCCCGTCCGGACCTGGGCCTCAAGGAAGCCAAGGACCTGGTCGAAGGCGCTCCGCAGAACGTCGTCGAGAACGTCTCCAAGCAGGCCGCCGAAGAGCTGAAGAAGAAGCTCGAGGAAGCCGGCGCCAAGGTCACGATCAAGTAAGATCGACCCAGCGCAAGCTGAACGGATTGCGGGCCGGGAGAGCGATCTCCCGGCCCGTTTTCTTTAGCGCCGCCGGGGCGTCAGGATGTCGCCCAGACGGTCGCGGGTTCCCTCGATCCGTTGCAGCGTCGGATAGCGCAGGCCGCCGGTGTAGCCGATCTCCACCGTGCGGAAGCGGTCGCCGTTCTTGACGATCAGGCGGATCGGCCCCCCGTCCCTGGCCGCCGTCACCGCCGCGCGCAGCCGCTCGGCCGAAGCGGCGGTGTCGTTGACCGCCACGATCTCCCAGCCCTGGGTCAGGCCCGCCTCGAACGCCGGGCTGTCCCACAGGACGTTGGTGATGCTGTTGGAGGACGACAGGCTGAACCCCAGCGAGAACAGGAAGTCCCGGCCCCAGTCGGCCCGCACCCGCTTGTAGGCCGCGTCCGGCGTCTCCACGAAGGCCAGCCGGTATCCGCCCCGCTCGATGCCGTCCAGCGGCGCCTCGGCCTCCGGCCCCACGGCGTCCAGCCGCGTGCGCAGGAACCCGGCCCAGTCATGCTCGTGGGCCACGTTCAGCGCCGCCACCACATCGTCGAAGGTGTAGGGCCGGGGCTCCCACACCCCGTCCTCGATGCCGAAGAAGGCCCGGGCGAAGTCGTCCAGCGAGCGCCGGTCCCGGGTGGCCTCCCGGATCAGGGTGTCCGCGTCCAGCCACATCAGCAGGGCCTCGCGGTAATAGTCCCCGCCCGTGCGCGACCAGGTCGACCACGGCGTGGACGAGCGATAGCCCAGCAGGTTCTGGTTCACCGTATCCTGCAGCGCCCGCCACTCGCGCCCGCGCTGGGCGTCATAGAAGGCCGCGGTCCAGGCCAGGTTGGCCAGCGCCATCTCCCGCGTCACCAGCTCGGACCGCGCCGCCAGCACCGCCCCCCAGTACTGGGTCTGGCCTTCATAGACCCACAGCAGGCTGTTCTGGACCGGCACGTTCAGATTGGGCGTCGCCTGATCCGCCGGGCGCCGGAACTTGCCGTTCCAGCTGTGGGCGTACTCGTGGGGCAGCAGCTCCAGATCGCCATAGGGCGCCGAATCCCAGTCGGAGAACATGTCCGCTTCCAGGGTGTTCTCGACGAGCGGTGATGCTCCAGCCCGATGCCGCCCAGACGGTCCGTGGTCGCCACCAGGAACTCGTACCGGTCGAACGGCCGCACCCCGTAAAGCCGATCGGCCTGATCCACCAGATTGCGGAACGGCTCCAGCCGGGCCTCGACCTCGGTCAGCTCCGCCGCATCATCGGCCACCACATGCATGTTCACCGGGGTGCGCCCGCCCGGGTCCAGATCGAACACCCGATAGTGGGCCCCCGCGAACATGGGGCTGTCGGCCAGCATCTCCACGCTGATGGGGGCGAACACCGCCTCGCCGCCGACGAAGGTCTCCGTGTCCAGCGCCACGCCGTAGTTCCAGCCGTCCGGCAGGCGCACGGTGGTCTGCACCATGATCCCGTCATGCGCATAGCCCGCCGGATAGAGCAGCAGCTTCTCGAACTGCAGGTTCAGCATTTCCGGCGTCATCAGCACCCGCCACTGGCTGGGGCTGAGCTGGCTGAGATAATCGAACGAGACCTCGATCTCGCTGACGCCCGCGGGAACCTCGATATGGAAGGCGTAGGGATCCAGCGGGTCGCGCACCCATTCCACGCGCTCGCCACCTGCGCTGACCTGAACCCCGGCCACCAGCTGGATGGGCCCTGTGGCCGCGTGGTTGCCCGGCAGGTATTTGGGATACAGCAGCACCATCGGCCCGGCCTGGGCCACCGGAATGGTCTGGCGCACCCGGATGATCTTCCGTTCGGTGTCCGTGGCGTCCACATGGTGCCGGATCACGCCGGGATAGGGCTGGGCCGCCGGCGCCGGAATGGGCGGCAGCTCGCGGGGCAGGGCGGGCGTTCCCACCTGGGCGGCGACGGGCAGGGCCGTCAGCAGGGCGGCGGCGCAGGCGGACAGGATCAGACGCTTCATCGAACTTCCCGGATTCGGCCGCTCGTGGCGACCCCGGCGCAGGGTTTCGGGCCAGTCGCCGTGCGTCAAGGGTGCGTGCGCCTCTGACGCGGCTTACGGCAAGCCATGCGTTGCCCCGCGCGCGCAACAATGATAGACGCCGCCGCTTGATTGGCGCGCCCTCGCGCCACATATCAGGCCCGCCATGCTCCAGACCATTCTCCTCGTCGTCATGATCCTGATCGGCCTCGCCCTGACCGGCGTGGTGCTGCTGCAACGTTCCGAGGGCGGCGCCCTCGGCATGGGCGGCGGCGGCAACAGCTTCATGACCGCGCGCGGCGCAGGCAACCTGCTGACGACCCTGACCTGGTGGCTGGGCGGGGCCTTCGCGCTCTGCGCCATCAGCCTGACCATCGTCGGCAACATGGAGCGTGGCTCCAGCTCGATTCTGGACGCCGCCACCGTGGGCTCCATCGACCTGGACGCCGCCCAGACGGCCCCGGCCGCCGAGCAGCCCACGGCCCCCACAGCGCCGACCGGTCCCTCGCTCGACGATCTGGAAGCCAGCCTTCCCGCCGCCCCGGCCGCCCGGCCGGCCGGCGACGAGCCCGCCCAGTAGGATGCGGAGGGCGGTTATCCACCGCCTCCGGCCACACCCTCAAAGTCTCCGCAGTACGCCGCCCGAATCGGCGGTAAGGTAATTTCCCATGCCTCGTTATGTGTTCATCACCGGCGGCGTGGTCTCCTCATTGGGAAAAGGCCTCGCTTCCGCCGCCCTCGGCGCGCTTCTGCAGGCTCGCGGCTACACAGTCCGCCTACGTAAGCTCGACCCCTATCTGAACGTCGATCCGGGGACCATGAGCCCCTATCAGCACGGCGAGGTCTTCGTCACCGACGACGGCGCCGAGACCGACCTGGACCTGGGCCACTATGAGCGCTTCACCGGGGTGTCGGCGGCCCGGACCGACAACGTCACCACCGGCCGCATCTATTCGACCATCCTGGAGAAGGAGCGGCGAGGGGACTATCTGGGCGCCACCGTCCAGGTGATCCCGCACGTCACCGACCAGATCAAGCAGTTCTGCCTCAGCCCCGCCCAGACCGATGACGGCCAGGACGTGGACTTCGTGCTGATCGAGATCGGCGGCACCGTCGGCGACATCGAGGGCCTGCCGTTCTTCGAGGCCATCCGCCAGCTGGGCCAGGACCTGCCCCGCGGCCAGAGCTGCTTCGTCCACCTGACCCTGCTGCCGTTCATCAAGACGGCCGGCGAGATGAAGACCAAGCCGACCCAGCACTCGGTCAAGGAGCTGCGCTCCATCGGCATCCAGCCCGACATCCTGCTGTGCCGCTGCGAACAGCCGATCCCGGCGGACGAGAAGCGCAAGATCGGCCTGTTCTGCAACGTGCGTCCCTCGGGCGTCATCCAGGCCATGGACTCCGCCGACATCTATGCGGTGCCGCTGGACTATCACCAGGAAGGCCTGGACGCCGAGGTCCTGGCCCATTTCGGCATCGATGACGCGCCCGAGCCCGACCTGTCGGGCTGGGAGGAGATCGTCCGTCGCCGCACCAACCCGGACGGCGAGGTCACCGTGGCCGTGGTCGGCAAGTACACGGTGCTCAAGGACGCCTACAAATCCCTGATCGAGGCGCTGCACCACGGCGGCGTGGCCAACAACGTCAAGGTCAACATCGACTGGGTCGAGGCCGACACCTTCGAGGGCGCCCGCGACGCCTGCGAGGAGCGGCTGCAGGGCGCTCACGCGGTGCTGGTGCCTGGCGGTTTCGGCGAGCGCGGCGCCGAGGGCAAGATCCAGGCGGTGCGCTTCGCCCGCGAGCGCAACATTCCCTATTTCGGAATCTGCTTCGGCATGCAGATGGCGGTGATCGAATCGGCCCGCCACCTGGCCGGGCTGGAGAAGGCCACCTCCACCGAGTTCGGCCCGGCCGAGGAGCCCATCGTCGGCCTGATGACCGAATGGACCCAGGGCAACCAGCGCATCATGCGGGCCCAGGGCGGAGATCTGGGGGGCACCATGCGTCTGGGCGCCTATGACTCCATCCTGATCGAAGGCTCGAGGATCGCCGAGATCTATGGCTCGACCGAGATCAGCGAGCGGCACCGCCACCGCTATGAGGTCAACATCAACTACCGCGACGCCATCGAGCGGGCTGGCATGACCATCTCCGGCCTGTCGCCCGACGGCGTCCTGCCCGAGACTGTGGAGCGCGCCGACCATCCCTGGTTCATCGGCGTGCAGTACCACCCGGAACTGAAGAGCCGCCCCTTCGCCCCGCATCCCCTGTTCGCCAGCTTCATCGCTGCGGCGGTGGTCCAGAGCCGGCTGGTGTGATGACCCCGGGCGTGGTGCTGAGCACACCGCGACTGACCTTGCGGCCGGCGCGGTGGGACGATCTGGACGCCATGCACGCCGTGCTGTCCGACCCGCGCGCCACGCGCTGGTGGTCCACGCCGCCGCATCAGACCCTGGATCAGACGCGGGCCTGGCTGGGCGCGATGATCGACTCACCGCCCGAGCTGGCAGAGGATTTCGTGGTCGAGTTCGAGGGCCGGGTCGTGGGCAAGGCGGGCTTCTATCGGCTGCCCGAGATCGGATTCATCCTGCATCCCGATGTGCAGGGGCGCGGTCTGGGGCTGGAGGCCGCGCAGGCGGTGATCGCCCATGTGTTCGCCACGCGCGACCTCGATCGCCTGACCGCCGAAGCCGATCCGGACAACACCGCGTCCATCGCCCTGCTGACCCGGCTGGGGTTTCGTGAAACCGGCCGGGCCGAACGGACCATGCAGGTGGGCGACGCATGGGTCGACAGCGTCTGGTTCGCGCTGAGCCGGGCCGACTTTTCACGCGCCCATGGTCAGCAGTTCAGGAACGAAGAGCAGTCATGAGGTCCTGTCCATTCCATCTCGCCGACGGCGATGGCCGCCATGGGCTGGAGGCGTTTTCGCTTGTGTGCAGCCCCTTGCGTTTGCCCGCCCTCTGAGGCATAAGCCCGCGCTCACGGGGCGGCCTGCATGGGCCGCCGCTATTGTTTTCGCGTCCGACCGCAGGGTTCGGCACGCTCCGACCAGACTGGATGAGACGGACATGGCCGTTCCGAAGCGCAAAGTATCTCCCTCGCGTCGCAACATGCGACGGGCCCACGACGCCCTGGGCGCCAACGCCTACACCGAGGACAAGGACACGGGCGAGCTGAAGCGCCCGCACCACATCGACCTGAAGACCGGCACCTACCGCGGCCGTCAGGTTCTGACGCCCAAGGAAGACTAGGCCTTTAGACCTGCCGTCCCGTCCAACGTCGCGCGAAGCGCGAAGGCCGGGCGGGATAGAAGATTTTACGGCGCGCGAGTTCATCGCGCGCCGTTTTCGTGCGTTGTTCTCTTCGGACCAACCCGGAGAACCACCCATGATCCGCGCCCTCATCCTGCCTTCCATCGCTGTCCTCGCCCTGGCTGCCTGCGGCCAGTCCGAGGAGCCCGCCGCTTCGGCCCCCGAAACGCCGGCCGAACGCCCGCCCAGACCCCTGATCCCAACGCCCTGAGCGCCCAGGGCTGGGGCCCGCTGCGCATCGGCATGACCCGCGCCGAGGTGGTCGCGGCTCTGGGCGAGGACGCCAACCCCGACGCCGTCGGCGGCCCCGATCCCGAATCCTGCGACCAGTTCCGTCCCGAACGGCGCCCGAGAACCTGCTGCTCATGCTGGAGCAGGGCGTGCTGACCCGGATCTCCGTGTCGAATGGCTCCGATCTGCAAACCGATCGGGGTTTCAGCGTCGGCGACAGCGCCGCCGCCATCAAGGCCGCCTATGGCGCCGACGCCCAGGTCAGCCCGCACAAATACGCCGAGGCCCCGGCTGAATACATCACCGTCTGGACCGACGGTCCTTCGGACGAACCCTACCGTGAAGACGCCGACGCGCGCGGCGTGGTCTACGAGATCGGCACGGACGGAAACGTCAGCATGATCCACGTGGGCGGGCCGTCCATCCAGTATGTGGAAGGCTGCGCGTAACAGGCTTTCAGTTGGCTATGGAGGGCGCGCGGGCTAAAGGCTGGCGCGCCCTTTCCAATTCTCGCACCGGGACCTGACCATGACCGACATCGCCGACATCACCGCCCGCCAGATCTTGGACAGCCGGGGCAATCCGACGGTCGAGGTGGACGTGGTGCTGGAGGACGGCGCCTTCGGTCGCGCGGCGGTGCCGTCCGGCGCCTCGACCGGCGCCCACGAGGCGGTGGAGAAGCGCGACGGCGACAAGGCCATGTGGGGGGGCAAGGGCGTCCAGCAGGCGATTGACGCCGTGAACGGGGAAATCTTCGATGCCCTGTCGGGCATGGACGCCGAGGACCAGCGCCGCATCGACATGTCCATGATCGAGCTGGACGGCACCCAGAACAAGGGCAGACTGGGCGCCAACGCCATCCTGGGCGTCAGCCTGGCCGCGGCCAAAGCCAGCGCCGTCTCGGCGGGCCTGCCACTGTACCGCTATGTGGGCGGCGTCTCGGCCCGCATGCTGCCCACCCCGATGATGAACATCATCAACGGCGGCGCCCACGCCGACAATCCCATCGACATCCAGGAGTTCATGACCTGCCCACGGGTGCGGAGAACTTCTCTGAAGCCTTGCGCATGGGCGCGGAGATCTTCCACAGCCTGAAGAAGGCGCTGAAGGACGCGGGCCACAACACCAATGTGGGCGACG
Organism: Brevundimonas abyssalis TAR-001; assembly: GCF_000466985.1. GTDB lineage: Bacteria > Pseudomonadota > Alphaproteobacteria > Caulobacterales > Caulobacteraceae > Brevundimonas > Brevundimonas abyssalis. The sequence goes on along the minus strand of NZ_BATC01000057.1, from coordinate 2,319 downwards.
AGGGCGGCTTCGCGCCGAACCTGAAGTCCGCCGACGAGGCCCTGACCTTCATCACCAAGGCGGGCGAGGCGGCCGGCTATCTGGCGGGCGAGGACTTCCAGCTCGGCCTGGACGTGGCCTCCACCGAATTCTTCAAGGACGGCAAGTACGTCATGGAGGGCGAAGGCAAGACCATCGATCAGGAGGGCATGGTCGCCTATCTGGCCGACCTGTGCGCGCGCTTCCCAATCGTCTCCATCGAGGACGCTGCGCCGAGGACGATTTCGACGGCTGGCGTCTGCTGACCGAGCGTCTGGGCGACAAGATTCAGCTGGTGGGCGACGACCTGTTCGTGACCAATCCGGCGCGTCTGGCGGCGGGCATCGGCGAGGGCCTGGCCAACTCCATCCTCATCAAGGTCAACCAGATCGGCACCCTGTCCGAGACCCTGGATGCGGTCGAGATGGCTCACCGGGCGGGCTACACCGCCGTCATGAGCCACCGCTCGGGCGAGACCGAGGACTACACCATCGCCGACCTGTCGGTGGCCACCAACTGCGGGCAGATCAAGACCGGCTCGCTGGCCCGCTCGGACCGCACGGCCAAGTACAACCAGCTGCTGCGCATCGAGGAGATGCTCGGCGATCAGGCCCTGTACGCCGGCGACGGCATGATCCTGAGCTGATCAGCCGACTCGAGCGGCGGGATCACTCCTTAGACAGGTCCTGCCGCTCGAAGATCGCCAGCGCAGCCAGCAGGGGCAGGACGGTCCAGCCGATCAGGCTGATCCAGGCCTTCACCTGAAGAGCGACCGGCACTCCCGGCGCGCCTTCGCCGCCCAGGATCATCTCCCCGAGCCTGTCGAAGGCCTGTCCGGGCAGCAGCAGTTGCAGGGTCCAGCTGTCGGGCATGACGCCCATTCCCATCAGCATGGGCGCTCCGAGGGCCTGGGCGGCGCCTAGGGCCATGGGAATGAACAGGGCGGCCAGCAGGGACCGCGTCGCCACCGCGGCAAGCAGGGCGATCATGGCGAACTGAACGACCCTCAGCCACCCCAGGCCGAACAGGCCGAGGAAGGCGCCGATCTGCTCACCGCTGAGGCTGAACGTCACATCCCGTTCGAAGATGGCCGCGCGGATGGGCTCGCCGATCATGCTGAAGATGAGCAGGGCGGCCATGGCGGCGAAGGCCAGGACGATCAGGGCGGCCAGCTTGCCCAGAATCAGGTTGGAGCGCCGGTTGCGCGCCCGGATCAGACGCCAGGTCTCCCACCGGTAATCGCCCGCGAACAGGGTCGCCGCGCCGATCAGCACGAACAGCAGCACCGGGCCGCCGGCCAGGGAGGCGGCGTTGCTGACCAGGGCCGCGCCCAGGTTCAGCGGCTCGGAGACCATGCCCAATTCGGCGCTGACCTCGGCCAGTTCGGCCTGGTTGCCCTTGGCGGCGAAGCTTACGACGAGCCCCAGGATCAGCGCCGCGATCGGTACGAACAGCACGCTCCAGAACACGGCGGTGCGGTTGCGGGCGAAACGATAGCCCTCGGCGCGAATGGCGTCAGCCAGCATGGGGCGCGTCCTCTTCGGTCAACTGGTTGAAGACGCTCTCCAGGTCGGCTCCGACCCAGCGCGCCTCCTCGATCTCGGCGCCCTTTTCCGCAAGGGCGCGGATCAGGGCGGGCGCCTCGGACCGCTCGATGGCGGCCAGAACCGCATCGCCGTCGCGCGAGCCCTTCATGCCCAGCAGGCCCAGCGCCGCATCGGCGGGCCGCAGGGTCAGGCGCAGGCGCTCGCGCCCGGCCACCAGATCGGCGACCGCGCCCTCAGCCGAAAGCCGCCCCTTGTTCAGAATGGCCACCCGGTCGCACAGCTTCTGGACCTCGGCCAGCTGGTGGCTGGCGATCACCACCGTCACCCCGTCATCGTCGGCCAGCGACCGGATCAAGGCGCGCATCTCCTGAATGCCGGGCGGGTCCATGCCGCTGGTGGGTTCGTCGAGGATGATCAGCTCGGGCCGGGTCATCAGGGCCGCGGCCACGCCGAGCCTCTGGGCCATGCCGACGGAGAAGCCCCGCACCTTGCGGTCGGCGGCCGCCGTCAGGCCCACCCGCTCCAGCCAGGCGGCGATGGCGGTGCGGTCCACGGCCTGACCGTGGCCCAGCGACACCCACTCCAGCACCTGCCGGGCGGTCATGTAGGGCGGAAAGCGCGGCGTCTCGATCATGGAGCCCATGCGCCGCATGGCGTTGACGTCCCCGACGGGACCGCCCATCACCCGCGCCTCGCCCGCCGTGGGCCGGATCAGGCCGAGCAGGATGCGGAACAGGGTGGACTTGCCCGCCCC
>NZ_BATC01000058.1 GCF_000466985.1 Brevundimonas abyssalis TAR-001 | reverse complement strand
GGTCGCCGGGCCGCTGGTCCGGCAGGTAATCGGGCTGCGGCTGCGGCTGGCCCGTGGGCGGCAGAGGCTGGGCCTCAATGGGTTCATAGGGCGCGGGCGTCGGCTCATAGGGGGCGACGTCGGGCTGGGGCTGGGGCGCGGGCGTGTTGGGCACGGGCTCACCCCAGGGGGACTGTCGCTCCGGGGCGCCGGTGGTGGGCCGGGTCGGATAGCGGGGCTCCGACGGATAGGAGGCGCAGGCCGCCAGTGTCGCCGCCGCACCAGCAATGATCAGCGCCCTGCGCGCCAGAATCGTCCAGCCGGTCATCCCCGCCCTCGTCTTTCAAATCTGATCAGAATCGTATGCGGCATCCAATCCCGCGAAGGGCGCCATTTTGGGGCGGAAAGGTTAACGGCGCCAAGAGGCGGTGTTTTTGTCCCCAGTCAAAAGCGTCCGCCGTCGTCCGGCGTCCAGGCCCGGGTGGCCATCACATAGCGCTCGCCCGGTCCCACGATCACCCCGTTGGTCGAGGCCACGCCCAGCTCAAGGCTCTGGGCGATCCGCTCGGCCCGTTCAATGAAGTGGGCTGCGGCGGCGGGCGGACACAGGTCGCGGGCGGTCTCCCGGAACAGCTCCAGCCAGCGGTCGAAATGGCGGGCGTCGATGGGCAGGGGCAGGTGTTTGGGCATCGGCCGCCCCTGATAGACGCCGGTGGATAGCGCCACCGACGACCAGAACAGCTTCATCTGATGCAGGTGCGGGCCCCAGTCCTCCACCCGCGCCGCAAAGATCGGCCCGATCAGGGCGTCATCGCGCACCCGGCCATAGAAGCCCTCCACCAGCGCATCGATCATGGCCTCGTCGATGCCGGTCTCGGCCCGCAGCCGCGCGGTGGCGGCCTCGCGCCGGGCACGGTGTTCGGCTTCGGTCTGGACGGGACGGGTGGTCATGGAGGGAAGATAGGGGCGGGGCGGGGTCCGCGCTATGCGACCGCTTGCAGCGCCACGCCCGCCGCGACCGCGCCGGCCAGCACGGTCATGATCCCCAGCCTGAAGCGGATCAGGGCGACGGCGGCGACGGCGGCCAGGATCAGGGCCACGGGCTGGAAGCCCGCCAGCAGCGGCAGGGTCAGGTCCAGCGGCCCGGTCTGGACCCGCCGCGTCTGGTCAAACAGCACATGCAGGGCGAACCACAGGCCCAGGTTGGCGATCACCCCGACCACCGCCGCCGTCACCCCGGACAGGGCCGCTTGCAGCCGCCGCGCGTGCTCCAGCCGTTCGATCCAGGGCGCCAGGGCGAAGATCCACAGGAAGCAGGGGGCGAAGGTCATCCAGGTGGCCAGGCCGGCGCCGAGGATCCCGGCAATCAGGGGCGTGAACGGCTCGGGAAAGCGGAACGCCGCCAGAAAGCCCACGAACTGGGTCACCAGAATCAGGGGGCCGGGCGTGGTCTCGGCCAGGCCGAGGCCGTCGGCCATCTGGCCCGCGTCCAGCCAGCCGTGGGTCTGCACCGCCTCCTGCGCCATATAGGCCAGCACCGCATAGGCGCCGCCGAAGGTCACCACCGCCAGCTTCGAGAAGAAGGCGGCGATGTCCATCAGCACATGGTCCGGACCCAGCACCAGCAGGATCGCCAGAGCCGGCGCGGCCCACACCGCGCCCCAGACGGCGACGGCGCGCCCGGTCCGCCACGCCATGTCGCGCTTTCGCGGCCGGGGCTCCGCGTCCGGCGTCGGCTCGGTGACCGGCGCCGCCGCGAACAGGGCTCCGATCAGGGCCGCGCCGAGGATCACGGCGGGGAAGGGAGCGTTGAACAGGAACAGCAGGCCGAACGCCGCGAGCGCCAGTCCGCGCTTGAGCCCCGTGTCCAGCGCTCGCCGGGCGAGGCGGACAAGCGCCTGCAGGATGATGGCCAGCACCGCCGCCTTGATGCCGAAGAACGCGCCCTGCACCCAGGTCAGGTCCGCCGCATAGGCGTACAGGATCGACAGGCCCAGGATCACCGCCGCGCCCGGCAGCACGAACAGGCCGCCCGCGATCAGTCCCCCGGCCACCCCGTGCAGGCGCCAGCCCACATAGGTGGCCAGCTGCTGCGCCTCGGGCCCCGGCAGCAGGGTGCAGAAGTTCAGCGCCCGCAGATACTGGGCCTCGTCCAGCCATTTGCGCTCGTCGACCACCACCCGGTGCATCAGGGCGATCTGGCCCGCGGGCCCGCCGAAGCTGATCAGCCCGACGCGGCCGAACGCCCTGACGAGGTCGTGAAGCGGAACCTGACTTGGCGAACCGGACATTTCGTACCTATATTCCAATCTTCGAGCTTCAGAAGGAGACACGACCATGATCAGCGCGCTGGAAATCGGTTTCGCCCTTTCCGCCCTTTCGCTGCTCATCGGCTATGTCGCACTTCGCCCCAAACCCGTCCCCGTCCGCATTCGTGACGCTCGACAGCGTCGCCGCCCGAACGCCTGACGGAACCCCCCTCTTCGACAATCTGACCCTGGCCTTCGGCCATGAGCGCACCGGTCTGGTGGGCCGCAACGGCGTGGGCAAGTCCACGCTGCTGCGCCTGATCGCCGGAACGCAGCCGCCCGCCGAGGGCGCGGTGTCGCGCACTGGGATCATCGGCGTGCTGGACCAGAGGCATGACCCGGCGCCGGGGGAGTCCGTCGCCGAGACCCTGGGCGTCGCGCATTCGCTGACCGTGCTGCGGCGGGTGCTGGCGGGCGAGGGCTCGGTCACGGATCTTGGCGAGGCGGACTGGACGCTGGACGATCGGCTGAACGACGCCCTGACCCAGGTCGGCCTTTCCGGCATTGACCTGAACCGCGGGACGGCGCCGCCTCAGCGGCGGCGAACAGACCCGCCTGCGTCTGGCGGGCCTCCTGCTGGCCCGGCCCGACCTGATTCTACTGGACGAGCCCACCAACCACATGGACGCCGAGGGCCGAGCCCTGATCGCCGGGGTGCTGGAGCGGTGGGAGGGCGGCGCGGTGGTGGTCAGCCATGACCGCGACCTGCTGGGCCGGGTGGATCGCATCGTCGAACTGTCCGGCCTGGGCGCGGCCACCTATGGCGGGAACTGGGACCTCTACGCCGACCGAAAGGCCGCCGAGCGCGCGGCGGCCGAGCGCACTCTCGCCGCCGCAGAAACCGACGCCGCCCGCGCGGCGGCCGACGCCCGGCGCCGCGCAGAAACGCAGGCCCGCCGCGACCGGGCCGGTCGCCGCAAGGGCATGAAGGGCGACATGCCGAAGATCCTGCTGGGCATGCGGGCCGAGAGCGCCGAGACCTCGGCCGCCCGGAACAGCCGCCTCGCCGCCCGACAATCCGCCCAGGCCGAGGCCGATCTGACGGCGGCCCGCGAGCGGGTCGAGCGGGTGCGCCTGCTGTCCATCCCAATGCCATCCACCGGCCTGGCGTCCGGCAAGACCGTGCTTGAGGTGGAGGAGGTCCGTTTCGCCTTTCCCGTTGCGGGGGACAGTGAGGGGGAGGGGAAAGTCCTCGGCCCCGTCTCGCTGCGCCTCACCGGGCCCGAACGGGTCGCGATCACAGGGCCGAACGGCGCCGGCAAGACGACGGTGTTGAAGATGATGGCGGGTTTGCTGGAACCGACATCGGGCATTGTGCGCCGCCCGGTTCGCGCCGCCCTGCTGGATCAGGACGCGGCCCTTCTGAAACCCGATGAAACCGTGATCGCGGCCTGGCTGCGCCTGAACCCGGAAGGATCGCCCAACGGCGCCCACGCCGCCCTGGCCCGGTTTCTGTTCCGCAATGTGGAGGCCCGGCGCGTCGCCGGAACCCTGTCAGGCGGGGAGCGCCTCCGCGCGGCCCTGGCCTGCGTCATGACCGGCGCCCGGCCGCCGCAGCTGCTGGTTCTCGACGAGCCCACCAACCATCTGGATCTGGACTCGGTCGCGGCGGTGGAGGCGGCGCTGAACACCTATGACGGCGCCCTGGCGGTGGTCAGCCACGATACGGTCTTCCTGGAACATGTGGGGATAACCCGCACCGTGGCGTTGCCCGGCGCCCGAGTCGGGGCGTCTTCTCTGCCGCCATGAAGGATCGGGAGTTCATGGCGCGCGCCCTCGGTGTGGTGCTGATCTTCGCAGGGGCGGGACCGCTGATCGGCGGATTCGTGTTCGGGCTCCTGTGGATCGTGGAGGTGCTGACCTCGCCGTCGGAGCCCTGGCGCGCCGCCTATCTGACCACGCCGATATACGCCGCCCTGCTGGGGTATCTGGCCGGATTTCTGCCTGCGGTCACGACCGGCGTGGGCGCGGCCCTGACGTCGCCGCGCCTGAGGGCCGGCAGGCTCTGGGTCGCCGTCGCGGTTCTGCTGGGCGCCACGACCAGCGCGGTCAATCTGGTTTTCCTGAACACCGGCTATCCGACCAGCCGGCCTGACGGCGCGGACGTGGCCGGGATCATGTTGATCGGCGCGATCTCGTCCCTGGCCTGCGCCCTGCTGGCCGAACCCCTGCGGCCCCGGCCGCGGCCACGACGAAACGGGCCGGCTAGCCCCAGCCTTCCGTGACGCCCTGACGTCTGGCGGGCGCAGCCGCCACGCGCGTGCGCGGCTCCTTTTCGGGCCGTCCATAGAGATAGCCCTGGGCGAAATTCACACCCAGAGCTCGAAGCGCGTCGGCGACCTGCTCGGTCTCCACCATCTCGCCGATGGTGTCGATCTCCAGCGCCCGGCAAAGTTCCACCAGATGGCGAACCACGGTGTTGTCCTTTCCGCCGTCCGCGAGGGTCTTCACGAAAGCCCCATCGATCTTCACGATGTCAACCGACAAGGAGCGCAGATAATCGAAGGATGCGCTGCCCGCACCGAAATCGTCGATGCAGATCTGAATCCCGGTCTCGCGGAGACGCGCGAGGCGCCGGTCGGCCGCCGCCAGATCATTGAGCGCGGCGGTTTCGGTGACCTCGACCATCAGCCGCTTGCGCACATCGGGACGGTCGCCCGTCATGGCCAGCAGCCGGTCAACATAGTCATCAGATGCCAGCGAGGCGGCGGATACGTTCACGGCGATCCGGGTGAGACCGAAGCCCGGACTGTTCAGCTTGCGCACAGCCTTGTCGGCCACGGCTTTATCCAGGTCCGTCACCATGGCCAGCTCCTCGGCCATTCGGATGGCGCCGGCGGGGCTGGCTCCTTCGGTGAACCGGATCAGGGCCTCGAAGTGGTGTACGGCGCCTGTCTCCAAGTCCACAATGGGCTGATAGTGCAGATCAAAGGCGCGCTCGGCGATGATGGTTCTCAGGCGTTCGCCGTCCTTCATGGTTCGCATCAGGGCCGCGGCGAAAGTCATCTGCGGCTCGCCGTCGACGCCCTTGCTGAGGAAGCCATCCAGCGCCATGCGCAGCGCCCGCAGCGTGGGAAGAGGATCAGGCGTGTGGGGCACGGGCGCGGAGACGGTTTTCGGCGCAACCTCGGCGCCATGTCGCTCCATCAGCGTTCCAGGTCGCCGTTCAACTGATCGATTCCCGGGGGCTGACTCAGCAGGGCGTAGCGCTCGTCGCTGAGCCGGGCGGCGCTGGCGCCGTTCCACGAAGCGGACTGAAGCAACCTGGACAGGGCGTCCATCAACGCCTCGCCCTTCGGGCCTGTCGTGTATCCCTCAACCCCGGGAAGATCCACGAAAGTGAATGACAGGACGCTGCGTTGCTGAACAGTGAGGCCTTCCATGGCGGATTGAACCAGGCGCATCAGGCCTTCGCCGTCTGCAAGAGCCGGTGGCGGTGCGCCCGTTTCCAGGGCCGCCATGGCCGCAGGCTTGCCCCGATAGGTCAGGGCGCAGGACAGGCGCGGCGCCAGCTCGGGCAGACCGAAAATCTTGAGCTCGGCCTCGCGGACCTTCGCTGCTCCCCAGTGAACCTGAACCGCAACGGTTTCCCGCCCGGCCGCACGCCGTCCGAGCGCCTCTGAGACCGTGTTGCGCGAGCCCGGGGCGACAAGGTCCGCCAGCAACTGGCCTTGAAGAGATTCGGTGTCGGCTCCGTTCGGCGGGGCGCCCAGGGCCAGCACGATGCGTCCCGCGCCATCGACCTCCATCAACAGGTCGGCGGATGCGAAGGCCATGCCAAGGAGGCTGCGGGTCAGCGACATCGGACCGATATCGCTGAAAGATGTAAATTTCCCGCCAATGCAGTCAGTTAACGCACCTCAAGCGTCACGCCGTCTTGTTCAGGGTCACGGCGCGGCCGTCCACGCCCGCCGCCCTGCCGCCCGCGCCATAGCCCGCGCCCTGGGCCCGCGCGGCGGCGACTTCCTGGGCGATGGCCTGCACCAGACCTTCGGTAATGGTCTTGGCGGCTTCCAGCGCCCGGTTGTGGCGCGCCAGAACCGCCTCGAAGGCCTGGGTCGCGGCGATCAGGGTGTCGCGCTCGGCGGTGGGCAGGTCCTCCAGCAGGCGGCGATCCGCTTTCACCCGCGCCGTCTCGCGGCGATAGAGGTTGGCCATCTCCTGGGTCTCGGCGACCCCGGCGGCCACGTCCTGCGGACGGCGGGCCTCGAAGCAGCGGGTCTCCTCGGTCAGGCGCGCGGTCAGGCGTTCGGTCAGGGCGGTCAGGTGGGTGGCGTGTTCGGCCGGGGTCATGCGGCGTCTCCTTCGCTGGGGACGGTGGATTGTCCGGACTGCATGCGGATCATCTCTGCCATGACCTGATCGGCCAGGCCGATGCCGCCTGAGCGGCTGATCTGCTTGCCCATCTCGTCGATCATGAAGCCGCGCCAGGTTTCTTCCGCGTGGCCCCCGCCGAAGGGCGCCTCGGTGGACAGGCCCTCGAACATGGGCCGCAGCATCTGGGCCAGGAAGGTGGCCTCGAAATCCTGGGCCGTCTGGCGGATGCGGGCTTCGTCGGCGCCGGACAGGGCCGCCAGCGAGGGGGCGCCGCGCAGCATGTCGACGGAGGGAGCCATGGGGGTCATCACATCACCTCGATTTCGGCCTGCAGGGCGCCCGCCGCGCGGATGGCCTGCAGGATGGAGATCATGTCGCGGGGGCTGACCCCCAGGGCATTCAGCCCGTTGACCAGGGTGGACAGGGAGGTGTCGCCGCCGATGATGCGCATCTGGCGGCCACGCTCCTCCTCGATGGTCACTTCGGAATCGGGCAGGACCACCGTCTCGCCATCGGAGAACGGCTCGGGCTGGCTGGCGAAGGGGCGCTCCTGGATGGAGACGGTCAGGTTGCCCTGGGCGATGGCCACGGTGGAGACGCGCACCGCGTCGCCCATGACGATCACACCGTTGACCTCGTCGATGATGACCCGGGCGGGGCTGTCCACGGTCACCGGCAGATTCTCGATGCGGCTGATGAAGCCGGCGGCGCCCAGCTGGGGCGGCGGCCGCAGGGTGATGACCGCGCCGTTGTCGGCGAAGGCCGTACCCGGATAGGCCAGGTTGATGGCCTGGGCCACGCGCTGGGCGGTGGTGAAGTCCGGGTTGCGCAGGTTCAGCCGCAGCTCGCTCATGGACGCCAGGGAGAAGCCGGTCTCCAGTTCGACGCTGGCGCCGCCTGCGATGCGGCCCGAGGTGGGCACGCCACGCGTGACCGATGAGCCCGATGCGCCTCCGGCGGACACTGAACCGGTCTGCACCGTGCCTTGCGCCACCGCATAGACCTGGCCGTCGGCGCCTTGCAGGCTGGTGACCAGCAGGGTGCCGCCCAGCAGGCTCTTGGCGTCGCCCATGGCCGAGACGTTGATGTCGATGCGCGAGCCCGCCGTGGCGAAGGACGGCAGATCGGCGGTGACCATGACCGCCGCGATGTTCTTGGTGTTGGCGTTGGCGTCGCGGATGTTGACGCCCAGCCGCTCCATCATCGCCTCCAGCGACTGACGGGTCATGGGCGAGTTGCGCAGGGAGTCGCCGGTGCCGTTCAGGCCCACCACCAGGCCGTAGCCCACCAGCTGGTTGGTGCGCACGCCCTCGACCGAGGCGATGTCCTTGATGCGGGACTGGGCCAGGACGGGCGCGCTCCAGCCGACAGCCACGGCGGCGAGGGCTAGGGCGGCGATGCGGACGATCAGACGCATGGGTGAATTCCAATACTGTTCGGCAGGCGCGATGCCAGATGCGTGCCACCAAAAAATGTAGCAAAAACAGAGAGCGGTGAGGCGGAACTTTCACCCGCCGGGCAAATGCTGCCGGGCCGTTAACCAAACGGTGACCCGAATGCTCCGATGGTGCCCTCGTGTTATTCCGCGCCAGGTTCAGGAGCGCTTGTCCATGAAGGTCACCGGTCCCTCGGGCACGACCTCGACCCCGTCCAGCCGCCCGTCCCGCAGCTCCGGCGGCGGGTTCAGCCTGCCGTCCGGCGGCGCGTCCGGCGCCGGCGCCGCATCCGCCGCATCAGCGGCCGGGGGCGTCGCCGGAGTTTCGGCCCTGATGGCGCTGCAGGGGGTCGAGGACGCCACCGAGCGTCGTCGCAGGGCAATGCGCCGGGGCGGCGGACTGCTGGACCGGCTGGACGAGCTGAAGCTGGTGATGCTGGCCGGGCAGGACGGCGTGGGCGTGCTGAACACTCTCGCCCGCGCGGTGCGCGAGGAGCGTCCCGACAGCGCCGATCCGGGTCTTGATGCGGTGCTGGACCAGATCGATCTGCGCGCGGCGGTGGAGCTGGCCAAGGCGGACATGCGCCGGAGCGCCTGAAATACTGTCAATATTCAGGGATTTCCCTGATGAGGCGGTGAACTTCGCCCGCTTGATGAATTTTCCATCACGGATGCGAGAACCCCGTTGCGGCGACTCGTCGCGGGCCATATACGTCCACTCGCTTCGCAGGGGGGCGCTCGGAGCGAGCGTGAGTTTGTGATGACCGCAACCGCGACCATGACAGCCGGACAGTCGGCGTATCGGCCATCTGACGACGAGCCGTTCATGAATGAACGGCAGCTGGCCTATTTCAAACAGAAGCTGATGGATTGGAAGGACGATATCCTTCGCGAGTCCAAGGGCACTGTGGTGAACCTGAAGGCCGAGACCGAGAACCACCCGGATCTGGTGGATCGGGCGTCTTCGGAATCGGACCGGGCGCTGGAGCTGCGCACCCGCGACCGCCAGCGCAAGCTGATCTCCAAGATCGACGAGGCCCTGCGCCGGATCGAGGACGGCTCCTACGGCTATTGCGAGGAAACGGGCGAGCCCATCGGCCTCGGTCGTCTGGAAGCCCGCCCCACCGCGACCCTGAGCGTCGAGGCCCAGGAGCGTCACGAGCGCCGCGAGCGCGTCCACCGGGACGACTGACATGCGCGCGCCGGGGCTGACCGCTGTCCTGGTTGTTCTGATCCTCTCGCTGACGGGCGCTTCCGTGCGCGCCCAGACGCCGAACGGCGTCACGCCGCTGGATCACCTGCCCGCCCTGCGCGGCGACTATTTCCGCATCGACTCCGACGCGACCGGGCGGCCCTATCACATCTATGTCCGCTATCCCGAGGGCTACGACCCGGCGGCGGACGTGGTCTATCCGACCGTCTATCTGACCGACGGGGATTCCCTGTTCCCCATCCTGGCGGCCAACCATCTGTTCCTGCACTATGACGAGCGACTGCCCGAGGCGCTGGTGGTGGGCATCGCCTACGGCGGGTTCGATGCGTCGGTGAACCGGCGCAACATCGACTTTCAGTCTCCCGGTGAGGGCGTCGAACAGGCGGGGGCCGAGGCGTTCCAGCGCTTCCTGAAGGCCGAGCTGCTCCCGCGCATCGAGGCGAATTACCGCTCGGATCCGCAGCGCCGCGTGCTGTTCGGCCAGTCGCGCGGCGGCGCCTTCGTGCTCTATTCCGCCGTCACGGACCCCGACCTGTTCTGGGGCCGCATCGCCAGCAATCCCTCCATCACGCCCGGGATCGAGTCCCTGCTGGAGCCCGCCGCCGAAGCGACGCGCGCCGATCTCGGCGTGGTGGTGACCAGCGGCACGCGCGACCGTCCCGACCTGCAGGCCGAGGCCGTTCAGTGGATCGCGCACTGGGAGAACCAGTCTGTGCGCCCGTGGCGTCTGCACCCGGTCCGCATCGAGGGCGGCACCCACGCCGCCAACGCCCCGGACGCTTACCGGGCGGGCATGCTGTGGCTGTTCGGGCGGGAATCGCCGGAGTAACGCTTAGTCTTAGAGCGCCGACACGACGTCGGTTTCCGAGAAGTCATCGCCCTTATAGAGTAGCGGGGCGCTTCTTTCATGCGCCAAGGCATAAGCGAAACAGTCACCCAGATTGAGCCTTGCGGACGTTCGCTTGCCGAAACGTCTCTCTGCTTCGCTCGCAAGGCGAGTCGTCGAAGCTGTAATGGGTTCCATCCGAACTCCCGAGGACTGAAGCAACAGATCGAGGCGTCTGACGCCCTCGTCCCCGTAGATGTTGCGCATCCGGACACAGGCTTCCCAGTATCCCACGGGAGAGAGCAGGGCGTTATGGTCGGCCAACACCTCGGCAAAAACCGTCGCTTCGTCTTCTTCGAGCAGGATCGCGACCAACGCCGAAGCGTCCGTCACGATCATCGGGGCAACCCGTCCTCATCATAAAGATCATCGTCCGTCAGATCGGGCCCGATGCGCGGGAGTTGACGAACCTCAGCCTGAATCCTGCGGATGGCGGCCAGCCGGCGTTCACGCTCGTCATCTCTTCTGGCCTGATGCGCAGCCAGCATTTCTTCCACCAAATCCGTGATGGATTTGCCTTCCGCCTTGGCGATTAGGCGCAAGCCTTCAGCCACGGCAGGCTTCCTGATCTGGACGGGCGCGTTCATGATGGATTGAAGTTATCATGATTGGGTCGCTCCGGCAAATGGCGCCGCCAACGCTCGCCTTGACTTCCGCCCCCCGCTGACCGACCTGTGCGCCTTCTCTGCAAGGTCTGAATCCCATGTCCGTCAAGGTTCGTTTCGCGCCGTCCCCCACGGGACGCCTGCACGTTGGCAACGTGCGCACCGCCCTGGTCAACTGGCTGTTCGCCAAGGGGCAGGGCGGCGCCTTCGTGCTGCGCATCGACGACACCGACCTGGAGCGCTCCACCAAGGAATTCGAGACCGGCATCGAGACCGACCTGCAATGGCTCGGCCTGACCTGGGACGAACGCTACAACCAGTCGCAGCGCTTCGACCGCTACGAAGAGGCCGCCGCGCGGCTCAAGACGGCCGGGCGTCTGTACCCCTGCTACGAAACGTCGGACGAGCTGGACCGCCGCCGCAAGGTGCAGCTGTCGCGTGGCCTGCCGCCCATCTACGACCGCGCCGCCCTGGAGCTGACCGACGAGGACAGGGCCAAGCTGGAGGCCGAGGGCCGTCGGCCGCACTGGCGCTTCAAGCTGGAGGGCAGGCGCGTGGCCTGGGAGGATCTGGCCCGCGGCCACGCCGAGGTGGACACCGCCTCCATGTCCGACCCGGTGCTGATCCGCGAGGACGGCCTGTTCCTCTACACCCTGCCGTCGGTGGTCGATGACATCGACATGAAGATCACCCACGTGATCCGGGGCGAGGACCATGTCACCAACACCGGCGCCCAGATCGAGATCTTCGAGGCGCTGGGCGCCGACGCGCCGGGCTTCGCCCACATGCCGCTGCTGGTGGGCGCGGACGGGGCGGCCCTGTCCAAGCGGCTGGGCTCCCTGTCCATCGCCGACATGCGCGACCAGGGTTATGAGCCCATCGCCATCACCAGCCACCTGGGCCGCATCGGCACGTCCGATCCGCTGGAGGTGGCGGATTCGGTCGAGGCGCTGGGCCAGTCCTTCGCCTTCTCCAAGATGGGCCGCTCGCCGGCGCGCTACGACACCGCCGACCTGGATCGGCTGAACGCCCAGTCCCTGCACGGCATCGCCTATGACGACGCGCGGGCGCGGCTGGTCGCCATGGACTGTGATCTGGGGGAGGGGTTCTGGGACGCGGTGCGCCCGAACCTGGGCAAATTCGCCGATGTGAAGGACTACGCCCGGCTCGTGAACGGCCCGGTCACGCCGGTCATCGCCGACCCGGCCTTCGCGGCGGCGGCGCTGGAGGTTCTCCCGGCCGAGATCGGCGCCGACAGCTGGAGCGCCTGGACCGGTGCGGTGAAGGAGGCGACGGGGGCCAAGGGCAAGGCCCTGTTCATGCCCCTGCGTCAGGTCGTGACCGGCATGGAGCACGGTCCCGACATGGCCGCCCTGCTGCCCCTGATCGATCGTGACCGCATCGTGCGGCGGCTGAAGGGCGAGACGGCCTAGGCCAGAACCCGCTCATCCCGGCGCGTGGCCAGGACGAGCGGCAGGTCTGATCAGCCCGCCGAGGCGTTGCAGGCGGCGATTTCCTGTTCGTTCAGGGCCTGGCCCTTCCACGAGAAGGCGGTGACGGCGCCGAGGCGCGCCACCACGCGACGGCAGGCGCGGTCGGCGGGCTGGTTCGTTCCGCCGCGCGCCTCGCAGGCGCCGGTTTCGTCGCACGACCAGCTGGCGCCGTCGATGATGACGCGGCCCGAGGGCGCCGACGCGGCGTCGGCCAGGGTCAGGCTGGTGGCGGGCGTTTGAGCCGCCGCGGGAACGGCGAGGGCCAGGACGGCGATGGCGATGAGAGCACGCATGGGGAGGTCTCCGATGATGTCGGGGCGCGCTTGATCGCCCCACGGCGCCATGTGTCAGTCTTTAATCGAAACTGTCAAGGCGAGTTGTCAATCGCAACCCACATGGACCGCAATCATGATCGTTGATAAGTTATCGACGATCATGGCGCAATCGAGGCGCCTCATGCGCGTGCTTCAGCACCGCCATCACCTCGTCCACCGTGTCGCAGACTCCCAGGCTTCCAGGAACAGGGCCGGGGTCATGCCCTCGTCCACCGTATGGCGCATCAGGGCGAACAGGCTTTCCCAGAATCCGCTCTGGTTCAGGAAGATCACCGGCTTGTCGTGCAGGTCCAGCCGCTTCCACGACAGGATCTCCACCACCTCCTCGAGGGTCCCGACCCCGCCCGGCGCCACCACGAAGGCGTCGGACTCATCGTACATCAGCTGCTTGCGCTGGTGCATGGAGGGCACCACCAAGGTCTCCACCTCCTCGAACAGCCGCTCGCGGCTGCGCAGGAACAGGGGCATGATCCCCAGCACCTCGCCGCCGGCCTCGTGCGCCGCCCGCGCCGCCGCCCCCATCAGGCCCACGCCGCCTCCGCCGTAGACCAGACGGATGCCTTCAGCGGCCATCGCCTTGCCCAGATCCTGCGCCCAGACGACGTACTCCGGATCGGCGCGATCCGACGAACCGCAGAACAGGCAGACCGAACGGATGGGCTTCAGATCGTGGGGCAGGGGGCCTTCGGGCATTGACGTCTCGGCGATTGCGGCGACAGGAAGAACGCGGTTGCGATTTTGGGACCGGAAGCCATACAGGCGGGAACGCGCGGATGAAACGACTGATTGCCGGGTGCAGGGCCGGCGCCGGCGCCGCGGCCCTGATCCTTCTGGCCGCCTGTGGTGACCAACCGGAGGCCGACACGCGGGAGCCGGGCGAGCTGCAGACCAGCTGGGCTGCGCCCGCGCGGCTCGAGACGGCGGTCTTCGGACCCAACGGCGTGACCCTGACCGGCGCCGCCGCGCCTGGCGACCGGATCGTGCTGACGGACACGGCCGGGGTTTCGGTGGCCGCCACCGCGGGCGACGACGGCGTCTTCAGTCTTCGCCTGGCAACGCCCGCTGAGGTCAGCCTGTATCATGCGGAGATCCAGAGCCGGGGCAGCCAGGCCCGGGCGGGCGAGTGGCTCGCCATCACGCGGGGGCCGGATGCGGTGGCCGCGGTGCTGGCGCCTGGCGCCGTAGTGACGCCCCTGAACCACGCGGGCCTGTTGTCGGGCGTCGATTATGACGGCTCGGCCGTCCTCGTCTCAGGCGCGGCGCTGCCGGGCGAACCGGTCCGCGTCAGCCTGGACGACCGACCGGCCCAGGCCGTGACCGTGGATCAGACGGGCCGCTATGTGGCGCGGTTCGCTTCGGTCCCGCCTGGACCGCGCCGCTTTCGCGTCGAGGCCGGTGAACGGATTCAGGACGTGGTGCTGACCCTGACCGCGCCGCCGGAGGCGCTGGGGACGAGCGGTTCGGCCGTCGCCACGCGCATCGACTGGCCCACGCCGGGCGGGGGCTTCCAGAGCAGCTGGATACTGAATGCGGGAGACGACGACGGCTGACGCCGACGTTGCGTCATTTTCCGCCGTCGCCCGGCTTGCATCGCCGGCGAACACGCTGCTATAGCCGCGCCTCCCGAGCGAACTGGTCCGCGGTAGCTCAGTGGTAGAGCAGCCGACTGTTAATCGGCTGGTCGTAGGTTCGAATCCTACCCGCGGAGCCATCGCCCCTCGCCGGGACCTCACGACAGTTCACGACCTGTTCACGCGTTTGCGTTTCGCGCGCCACTTTTTCGCGCCGGAGGCGAAACCATATTGGCAGGCGAGGCGGCATGCGGCCGCTGGTGTCATGAACGAGCTTTCCGATGGGCGGACGTGTTCTGCTTTTCATCCACCGCCACTTCTTCGCCACCCTCGCGACCGTGGCGGCGGCGACGCTCGTGCTGGCGGTCTTTCGCTAGCCTCGGCCCCGGTCGGCGTCGGTGCTAGACGGCGTCGGCCGGGCCCCCTTGCCAAGCTGGAAGTGGGCACAAAAAAAAGCCCGGCGGTGAAGCCGGGCGAAATCAGTTCGGTGATGGTGGGTGTCTCCGAAAGAGTGAAGACTCTTCCTCCTTCGGGTGATTTGGTTAATGCCGGGTAAACCATGACGCCCATCCCGATTCACGACCCCGACGATCCGCGCGTGGCGGACTATCGCCAGATCCGCGAGCGCGACCTGACCGGGCGCCGGGGTCTGTTCGTGGCCGAGGGGGCGGTGGTGCTGAATGTGCTGGCATCGCCCCAGTCCCGCTGCCGCGCCGTGTCGGCCCTGATCGCCGAACAGCGCATCGAGACCCTCCGTCCGGTGCTGGAGCGGCTGGCCGCGCCGGTCTATGCGGCGGGACAGGGGGTGATGGACGCGGTGGCGGGCTTTCCCATCCACCGGGGCATCCTTGCGCTGGGCGAGAAGCCCGCCGAGCCCGACCTCGCCGATCTGCTGACCGCCGCGCCGGGCGACGGCCTGGTGGTGGCGGTCTGCGGCGTGGGCAACCACGACAACATGGGCGGCATCTTCCGCAACGCCGCGGCCTTCGGCGCGCACGCCGTGCTGCTGGACGCCCATTGCTGCGACCCGCTGTATCGCAAGGCCATTCGCGTCTCGGTGGGCGCGGCCCTGCGCACGCCCTTCGTGACCGGGCTCGATCCGCTGGCCATGCTGGACGGGCTGGAAGCGGCGGGCTTCTCCCTGCTGGCGCTGAGCCCCTCGGGCGAACAGTCGCTGTCGGAGGTGCGCCCTGGCGGGCGGGCGGCCCTGATCCTGGGCGCCGAGGGGCCGGGGCTGTCGCCCGCCGTCATGGCCCGCTGCCGCACCGTGGCCATCCCCATGGCGGGCGGCTTCGATTCCCTGAACGTGGCCGCCACCAGCGCCGTGGCCCTGCATCAGATGCGGTTCGGCTGAGCCGCCGAACGCTCGAACAATATTCTGAAGAAGTTTGGAGGCCTGAGCCGGAATCGAACCGGCGTACACGGATTTGCAGTCCGCTGCGTAACCACTCCGCCATCAGGCCGCCGGGGCCCGTCTGAGGGCCGTCGCTTGAGCGAGGGGCGTTCGCTATCAGATCGTCCGCGCCGCCGCAACGCGCCATTTCTGCGTTCACCACGCGGACCGGTGCGCGGCCTTGCCGGAGCGGGGCGGGCGGACCTATAAGGCGCGCAGATTTTCCGGCCACAGGCTTTTCAGGATTCGAGCTGTCATGGACTTCGCCGCCGCCCGCACGATGATGGTGGATTCCCAGGTCCGCGTGAATGATGTGACCGACCGCGCGCTTCAGGCCGCCATGCTGGCCGTGCCGCGCGAGCGGTTCTGCGCGCCGGATCGGGTTTTCTCGGCCTATGCCGAGGTGGAATGCGAGATCGCCGGCGGCCGCGTGCTGATGCTGCCGCGCGAAGCCGCCAAGCTGCTCAGCGCGGTCGAGGCGAGGCCGGGCGAGACGGCCCTGGCCATCGGCGCGCCCTACGCCGGGGCCGTCCTGGCCCGTCTGGGCGCCAAGGTGACGGCCCAGGAAGCGAATCAGGCGGTGCTGGACGTGGTCGCGCCCGCCCTGGCCGACGCCGGGGTCGAGACGGTGGTCGCGCCGTTCGATCAGCCGCACGGCGAGGGATACGACATCATCATCAGCGAAGGCGCCGTGGGCGTGCGGCCCCAGGCCTGGCTGGACGCCCTGGCCGTGGGCGGACGTCTGGCGGTGGTGGAGCGCACGGGCGCGGCGGGTCGGGGCGTGCTATACCTGCGCGGACGGGACGGATTTTCGCGCCGCGACCTGTTCGATGCGGCGCCGCCGATGCTGGTGGGAATGACGCCGGAACCGGCCTTCAGTTTCTGAATCGAACCGCGCGACGAACGACGCCCGTTCCGCGTGAAAAAAACTTAACTGGCGCGAACGGCGGGCATTCCGCAAACCAGAGTGACGTGCGCGGCATTTCGCGCCGAGAGCTTTTGAGGACTGGTCATGGTGAGACGTACCCGCGCGCTGGCTTCCGCCGCCGCTCTGGCCCTGATGGCGGCTCTGGCCGGGCCGGTTTCGGCGGACTCGCTGCAGGACGCCATCGCCCTGGCGTATCAGACCAACCCGACCCTGCTGGCCCAGCGGGCGCAGCAGCGGGCGCTGGACGAGACCTATGTCCAGGCCCGCGCAGGACTGCGTCCGAACATCGACGCTTCGGTCGGGGCCTCGTACACCCGCAACTACGGTGACACCGCCAGCGGCGGCGCCATCGCCGACATCCCGGTGCCGATCGACACCGACGGCGACGGATCCCGGACTCCACAGGCACGATCCCCGGCGCGGCCTTCTCCAGCGGCGGGGCCGCGCGCGAGAGCAATTCCGGCAGCGTCAGCGTGGGCCTGTCCCAGACCCTCTACGCCGGCGGCCGCATCGCCCACGGCATCAACGCCGCCGAAGCCAGCGTGATGGCCGGGCGCCAGAACCTGCGCGCGGTCGAACAGTCAGTGCTGCAAGGCGTGATCCAGGCCTATGTGGACGTGCAGCGGGACATGGAGATCCTGCGCATCCGCCAGGACAACCTGCAGGTCCTGCGCCGTCAGCTGGAAGAAGCCAGCGCCCGCTTCGAGGTGGGTGAGATCACCCGCACCGACGTGGCCCAGGCCGAGGCGCGCCTGGCCCAGTCCGAATCCGATCTGGCCACGGCCCAGGCGCAGCTGTCCGTCAGCCGCGCGGGCTACGCCGCCGTCGTCGGCCAGGCCCCCGCCAATCTCGAGACGCCGCCGCCCCTGCCGGGCGTGCCGGCCGATTTCGACGCAGCCCTGGACGTGGGCCTGGCCGAGAACCCCAACCTGATCGCGGCGGAATACCAGCTGCGCGGCGCCGAGGCCCGGGTGGCCTCCGCACGGGGCCAGTACCTGCCGTCCGCCAGCCTGAACGCCAGCTACGGCGGGTCGAGCCGCCTGAATGATTTCGACCCGTTCGAGCGCACCAGCCTGAACGTGACCGCCAATGTCTCGGTGCCGTTGTTCACCGGCGGCCTGAACCGCTCGCGCGTGGCCCAGGCGCTGGAAGAGGCCAACGCCGCCCAGATCGGTGTCGAGGGCGAGCGCCGCGAGGTGCTGCGCAGCGTCAGCACCGCCTACGCCCAGATGATCTCGGCCCAGTCCTCGCTGCAGGCGGGCGAGGAAGCCGTGCGCGCCGCCCGCATCGCCGCCGAGGGCGTGCGCCAGGAGGCCCAGGTCGGCCTGCGCACCACCCTGGACGTGCTGAACCAGGAGCTGGAGCTGCGCTCCGCCGAGGTCAATCTGGTCACCGCCCGGCGCAACGACTATGTGGCCCAGGCCGCCCTTCTGGCCGCCATGGGGCGTCTGGAAGGCCCGGATCTTGCGCCGTCTCTGGACCCCTATGATCCCGCCTCCAACTTCCAGCAGGTCCGCAACCGCGGCGGCCTGCCGTGGGACGGGGTGATCGAGGCCATCGACCGCATCGCCGCCCCCTCGATCATGCCGGCGAACGATCAGGTGGACGCCCCGATCGACGAGCAACTGAAGTCCGAAATCATCCGCACGGCTCCGACCGAATAGGCGCGTCAATTCGCCGGCGCGGCGAAAACGAGCGTTGATTCCTCGGCTTCTAAGTGCGACGACAAGGGCAGGGGGAAGACGCGCCGAACGGCGCGCACGCCCTTGACGCTTGAAGATTGTGATCGTCCGCTTCGGGGATTCGCCATGACCGATCAGTCCGCCCAGGAACCGACCATGGAGGAGATTCTCGCCTCCATCCGGCGGATCATCTCCGAGGACGACGCCCCGGCCGACGCGCCCGCCGCCGACGCACCCGCCGCCGAGGCGGCGCCGTCCGAGCCGGAACCCGATCCCATGCCCGTCCAGGCCGAGGAAGCGCCCGCCGCCGAGCCTGAATCCCAGCCCGAGCCGGAACCCGAGCCCCAGCCCCAGGCCCAGGCCGCCGCCCCCGACCCGGCCCCGCAGGCCGACGGAGGACGGAAGACGGTGAGCTGGAGCTGACCGAGCCCTGATCAGCGCCCGCCGCCGAGGAGAGCATCGGCGACCTGGACGTGTCCTCGCCCGAGCCGTTCCCTGAACCTGAGCCCGAACCGGCGCCTGCCCCGCAGATGGCCCCGCAACCCGCCCCTGTCGCCG
>NZ_BATC01000059.1 GCF_000466985.1 Brevundimonas abyssalis TAR-001 | reverse complement strand
CCTCGCGGTCGGCCCCTTCACCCAGCAGATCAGCTATCTCGAAGAAGGCGACTATGTCGCCCTGACCCGCGGCGGCGCCGACATCCGGGATGAACAGGGCAGGAAGGCGAACCGCCCGGTGGTCACCGTCTCCGCCTCGGCCGCCATGGTGGAGAAGGGCGAATACCGCCACTTCATGGAGAAAGAGATCCACGAGCAGCCCGACAGCGTCCAGCACACCCTGTCGGCCTATCTGGATCTGGTGGCGCAG
This sequence comes from Brevundimonas abyssalis TAR-001, assembly GCF_000466985.1. Taxonomy (GTDB): domain Bacteria; phylum Pseudomonadota; class Alphaproteobacteria; order Caulobacterales; family Caulobacteraceae; genus Brevundimonas; species Brevundimonas abyssalis. Next base: position 16,691 of record NZ_BATC01000059.1, on the reverse strand, counting down.
AAGGTGAAACCCCAGGACGCCATCGACCTGACCAAGGTCAGCCGCATCCAGATCGTGGCCTGCGGCACCGCCTTCTACGCCGGGGAGATCGCCCGCTACGCTTTCGAGCGGTTGGCCGGCGTGCCCTGCGACGTGGAGATCGCGTCCGAGTTCCGTTACCGTAGCCCGGCCCTGACGCCCGGAACCCTGGTGGTTGCGGTCAGCCAATCAGGCGAGACCGCCGACACCCTGGCCAGCCTGACCTGGTGCAAGGCGCAGGGCTTCGACACCGCGGCGGTGGTCAATGTCCACACCTCGTCCATGGCGCGCGAAGCCCGGGCCATGTGGCCCACCTGGGCCGGGCCAGAGATCGGCGTGGCCTCCACCAAGGCCTTCACCGCCCAGGTGGCGGCGCTGCTGTCGCTGGCGCTGGCGGCGGGCGTGGCGCGCGGCCGCGTGGCGCCGGACGAGGAGGCGCGCCTGGTCAAGGCCCTGTTCGAGGCGCCGCGCCTGATCGCCGAGACCCTGCAGGCCGATGACGACATCAGGGCCGTCGCCCAGGATGTGGCCAAGGCGTCGGACGTGCTGTTCCTGGGGCGGGGAGCCATGTTCCCCCTGGCCATGGAGGGGGCGCTGAAGCTGAAGGAGATCAGCTATATCCACGCCGAGGCTACGCCGCCGGGGAGCTGAAGCACGGCCCTATCGCCCTGGTGGACGAGGCGACCCCCATCATCGCCTTGGCCCCCATGGACGAGGTGTTCGAAAAGACCGCCTCGAACCTTCAGGAAGTGGCCGCGCGCGGCGGCCCGGTGGTGATGATCACGGCGCGGGGTGCGCCCTCGCCCCACGGCGCAACGGTGCGTCGAATCGAGATCCCTCCCTGCGACCCCTTCATCGCGCCCCTGATCTATGCGGTGCCGGTGCAGCTGCTGGCCTATTACACGGCCGTGCAGAAGGGCACCGACGTGGACCAGCCGCGCAATCTGGCCAAGTCCGTCACGGTCGAATAACCGGCTTTCAGCCTTCCGGCGGGGGGCTTGCCGCCGGACTGGGCGCCGGCCCGCCTTCGGGAAGCACCGGCGGGGTATCCGGGATGGCAGCCGCTTCCTGGCCCACGGCCGGCGGCACCTCGGCCTCCTCGGGCGGCATGATCAGATCCTCCGGAACTTCGAGGGTCTCGGCCGTGGTCGGCGGCAGGCGGGGCCTTCAGACTCCTGGTCGCTGCAAGAGACGAGCGCCAGCGCGGACAGCGACAGGGTGAGGACGGCGAATGGTCGGATCATGTCAGGCCTTTCGGGTGCGGACGGTCGGGCGACCACGACATCACATCGCGGAACTGTCCGCCAGCCCGGCGGTTCCGACCTCCATCGCGGCGCCGACGTTTGCAGCGCCGCCCGAAGCGCCTATCAACGGCCTCGCCGAACCTGATCCAGACTGGAGCCCCCATGACCGACGCCAAGTCCCCTCGACGTGTTCGCAAGGCTGTCCTGCCCGTCGCGGGTCTGGGCACCCGGGTTCTGCCCGGCACCAAGACCACGCCCAAGGAACTGCTGAACGTCGTGGACCGGCCGATCCTCAGCTACATCGTGGAAGAAGCGCGCGAGGCCGGCATTGAGCACATCGTCTTCGTCACCGGCCGGGCGAAACAGGCCATCGAGGACTATTTCGACCACCAGATCGAGCTGGAGGCCCAGCTTGAGGCCAAGGGCAAGACCGACATCCTCGAGATGATGAACGGCGAACTGGCCCGCGCGGGCGAGATGAGCTTCACCCGCCAGATGAAGCCGCTGGGCCTGGGCCACGCGGTATGGTGCGCCCGCGACATCATCGCGGACGAGCCGTTCGCCGTGATCCTGCCCGACGTGATCGTCGATGCGGCGCCGGGCGCCCTGAAGCAGTTGATTCAGGTCTATGAGGAGGTCGGCGGCAACGTCATCGGCGTCGAGGCGGTGCCCGAGGACATGACCCACAAGTACGGCATCGTCGATCCGCTGGAGCGGACCGGCAACCGCATCGGCATGAAGGGCATGGTGGAGAAGCCGGCCAAGGGGACCGCGCCGTCTAACCTGTCCATCTCGGGCCGCTATATCCTGCAGCCCGAGATCTTTCATCTGCTGGAAACCCAGGAGCGAGGCGCGGGCGGCGAGATCCAGCTGACCGACGCCATGGCCCGCTTGATGCAGGACCAGGCCTTCACCGCCGTCGAATATGAAGGCGTGACCCACGACTGCGGCGACAAGATCGGCCTGCTGCGCGCAAATGTGGCGCTTGCGCTAAAGCGCGAGGATCTGGGCGCGGCCGCGCGCGAAGCGATCTCGGCCCTGCTCTAGTCGCCCGGTTCTAATCGTCGGTGCGGTAGCGGCGGCAGTCCTCGTTGGAGCCGCGACGCACGCGGCGCTCGCAGGCGCGGCGTTCGGCCCGCAGGGTCTCGGCGTCCGAGGTCGTGACCGCGTCGACGCCCGCGCCGATCACCGCGCCGGTGGCCTTCACGCCCGTGCCGACCACGCGCCGGTGACCCCGACGGCCGTTCCTACAAGGCACCCCTGAAGCATCAGGGCGGCAGCGACCATGGCGGCGGCGGACAGTATGCGCGTCATATTTGAGTCTCGCTGAAAGAGGGGAAGGCCCATCCTGTCTGCCCCCGCTGACGCAGCATGGCGTCGGCCAGAACGCAGGCGGTCATGGCCTCCACCACGGGAACGCCGCGCAAGCCGACGCAGGGATCATGACGGCCCTTGGTGCGCAGGTCCGTTTCGGTTCCGTCCCGGGTGATCGTGCGCCGGAGCGTGAGGATCGATGAGGTGGGCTTGAAGGCGACCCGCGCCGTCACCGGCTGACCGGTCGAGATCCCGCCCAGAACCCCGCCCGCCTTGTTGGACAGGAACACCGGCGCGCCGTCGTCGCCCAGCCGCATCTCGTCGGCGTTCTGTTCGCCGGTCAGGGCGGCGGACTCGAAACCGGCCCCGATCTCCACGCCCTTGGCCGCATTGATGGACATCAGGGCACTCGCCAGTTCGCCGTCCAGCTTGCCGTAAAGCGGCGCCCCCCATCCGGCGGGAACGCCGACAGCCTCGACCGCCACCACCGCGCCGATGGAGGATCCGGCCTTGCGGATATCATCCAGATAGGCTGCCCAGGCCGGAACCACCTCGGCGTTCGCGGCGAACAGGGCGTTGTGCTCAACCGCGCCGAAGTCGATCCGGTCGTCCTCGATGCGGTGCGGCCCGATCTGGACGATACCCGCGCGGATGGCGACGTCCTGGCCCAACACCTTGCGCGCCACCGCGCCCGCCGCCACGCGGCAGGCGGTTTCGCGCGCCGAAGATCGCCCGCCGCCGCGATGGTCCCGCACCCCGTACTTGGCCTGATAGGTGTAGTCGGCGTGGCCCGGCCGGAAGGCGCGGGCGATCTCGCCATAATCCTTCGACCGCTGGTCCGTGTTCTCGATCAGGATGGCGATGGGCGCGCCCGTCGTGACCGGTCCCTCGCCGTCGTCGAAGGTCCCCGACACGATGCGGCATTCGTCCGCCTCGCGCCGCTGGGTGACGAAGCGCGAGCCGCCGGGCTTGCGCCGGTCCAGCCACGGCTGGATGTCCGCCTCGGTCAGGGGGATGCCCGGCGGGCAGCCGTCGATGACGCAGCCGATGGACGGGCCATGGCTCTCACCCCAGGTGGTGACGCGGAACAGATGGCCGAAGGTGTTGTGGGACATGGCTTACAGCCTCTAGGCCGCGAGGCGCTCGGACGTCCATACCGAACTGAACCGGGCCAGCAGATGCTCGGCAGCCGAGGGGGCGCCGGCCATGGCCTCCAGGGTCACGAACAGGCGTCCGGACGGACGGACGCCCCGCGCCGGGAGGCCCAGGCCTTTCAGGCACAGGCGCACGGGCCCGGCCATGCCGCCGACCACCCAGGCCTGGCGCGGTCCGGCGTGCGTTTCGATCTCGGCCCGCCCCCCGTCGACCAGCAGGCGGGGATCCACCGGGCAGGTCATGAACAGGTCGTCGCCCAGGACTTTCAGGCCGTCGGCGGCGCGAATGAGCACGGGCAGGTAAAGGTCGCTTCCGTCCGACGCCGCACGTCTCAGGCGCACATGCTCGCCGGTGCGCAGTCCCGCCGGGACCATGATGCGCAGGGCGCCGCGTCCCGGCAGGGCGACGGTGGCGCAGGCGCCGTGGATCGCTTCCAGAGGGCTCAGAACCACCACCGGCAACGGCATGGGGCGCGCCTTGGGCGCATCCAGCGCCGGGCCGAGGCCGCCGCGCTTCTGGATCAGGCGATAGGCCTCGATGACGCGGCGAAAGCGGTCGGCGTCGCCGCCCGGCTGATCCGGGCGGGCGGCCTTCACCGCAGCGCGGAACAGCTCCGCCAGGCGGCGCGGCTCCACGGGGCCGTGCAGGCCCAGAAGGCCGTAGGCGTCGCGCAGGGTCAGGGTCTGGGCGGTCATGACCCCGATTGGCGGATAATATGGTCAAGGCGGAGTTAACCGTGACGCTCCCTCTCCCCCAAAGGGTGTCGAGAGGGTAAGAACGGGCCATGAGCGATCATCCGATTCCGCCGACCCCCACCGCCGAAGACTACGCCGCCCAGCTGGCCGCCAACGCCGACGAGGCGCAGTTCGAGCGCGACGCCCCTGTGCCGCTGTTTCTGGAATGGATGGCGGACGCGCGGCGCTCCGAGCCCAACGACTCCAACGCCATGGCCTTGGCCACGGTGGACAGCGACGGCCTGCCCGATTGCCGCATGGTTCTGTTGAAGGGCGTGGATGAGCGGGGCTTCGCCTTCTATTCCAACCGCGGCAGCGCCAAGGGCGGCCAGCTGAGCGACCAGCCGAAGGCGGCCCTGCTGTTTCACTGGAAGTCCCTGCGCCGCCAGGTGCGGGTGCGCGGCGCCATTGAGCCGGTCAGCGAAGCCGAGGCCGACGCCTATTTCGCCAGTCGGGCGCGCGAGAGCCGCATCGGCGCCTGGGCCTCGACCCAGTCCCGCCCGCTGGACAGCCGGGAAACGCTAGAGGCCGCCGTGCGTGCGGCTGAGGCGCGGTTCGAGGGCGCGGAACCGCCGCGACCCGAATACTGGACCGGCTGGCGCGTGATCCCCCGGCAGATCGAGTTCTGGCGCGACCGGCCCTTCCGTCTGCATGACCGTCTGCGGTTCGACCGGGAAGGCGAGAATTGGCGCCGGACCCGGCTCTACCCCTGACCGGTCCCGTAGCGGGCCAGGAAGGTGTCTACGGCCTGGCCGACGATGCAGCGGACGTCCCGGCGACTCCGCACCGCCTCGCCCGTCACCATGGGCACGAAGAAGACCGGATGCTCGATCATGCCCATCAGCTGGCCAGCCGCCCATGAGGGGCGCTCGACCTTCAGTGCGCCGGCCTCCACATGCTCACCGATCACCTGCATCAGAACCCCGCCGATTTCGGCGCGGCCCCGCTCGAAGAAGCGGTCGGCCGTCGGCTCGAACCGCCTGCGTTCGGCCATGACCAGCCGGAACACCGCGCGGACGAGCGGATCACCCAGGAAGGCGGCGTAGGTTTCCCCGAAGGCGACCAGTTGTTCGTGCACCGCGCCGGCGCGCACCTGGACTCCCTGGATCTGGCGGGCGAAGTCATCCGAGGCGTCGTCGATGACCCGGATGAACAGATCGGTCTTTGACGGGAAGAAGGCGTAGAGGGTGGCCGTGGACACCGAGGCGTCCCGCGCGATGGCCTCCATGCGGGCGGCGGAGTAGCCCTCAGCCATGAAGTGGCGCCGGGCGACTTTCAGCAGATCCTTTCGCTTATGACGGAGGCTTTCGGCATCATCGCCCCCGTGGGCGTTCTCTGTCATGAAAAGCGGGCGACTCCTGCCCCTCAGGTTGCGGAACTTAACCATAAAGATGGTCCGCGACACGGACTGGCAAGGCAAGAGACAGAAACGTCGGTTTCCGTCAGGTCCTGCGGAAGGCTTTCAGGATGGGGTGGGCCAGCACCGGCGCGGCGAGACGATCCACGGCCTGGACGTCCTCCAGCACCACCGCCGCAGTCTGGTCCGCCACCACGAAATCAGCCAGGGCGCGGCCCGGTTCGGTGAAGCGTTCATGGCCCGGGCGAACGGTCTTCAGATACTGGTCGATCACCGAGCGGGCCGTGCGGCCGCGCTCGGCCTGGTCCCGCAGCAGGCGACGGATGAAGCGGATGTCGGCGGGCGTGTCGACGAAGACCTTGAGATCGAACAGCTCGGCCACAGCGGGTGTCGCCAGCAGGTGGATGCCCTCCACGATCACCACCGGCACGGCGGGCACCGGGGTCCCGCCCGGCTCGCGGCCATGGTGGATCAGGGAGTAGATGGGCGCCTGCACCGCCTGCCCGGCCTTGAGCGCCGACAGGTGCGCGGCCAGCAGGGCGTGATCCCGCGCCGCCACGTGGTCGAAATCGAAGCTGGCCGGATCGAAGTCCGGCAGGGCCGCGGCGTCCACATAGTACCAGTCCTCCAGCACCACGACCGCCTGATCCGACCCCAGGGCGCGGGCCAGGGCCTGGGCCAGGGTGCTCTTGCCCGAGCCGGACCCTCCGGTGATGGCGATGAGAAGGCTCAAGAGATGCGCTCCGCGATGGACGAGGGCCGTCCTTTAGGGCTTTCTGTGCGCGCTGGCCAAGGCCGGGCGCCTTGCCTGCCCTAGCGTCACGTTGCTTAACACCGATCACCAAAGTAGCTTCGATTTGAAAGCGCCGCTCTCAACAAGGCGCACATGGAGGGATGCATGCTGGGACGAATGCAGGACTGGCCGCTGACGGTTGACCGGATCATTGATCGCGCCAGCATCTGGCACGGGCATCGTGAGATCGTGACCCGCACGGTGGAAGGCCCCATCGTGCGCACCACCTATGCGGACGTGCACCGCCGGGCCAAGCGGGTGTCGAACGCCCTGGCCGGCTGGGGCGTCAAGCTCGGCGACCGGGTCGCCACCCTGGGCTGGAACACGGCGCGCCACATGGAGGCCTGGTACGGCATCATGGGCATGGGGGCGGTGTGCCACACCCTGAACCCGCGCCTGCACCCGTCCCAGATCGCCTTCATCATCAATCACGCCGAGGACAAGGTCATCTTCGTCGACCTGACCTTCGTGCCGATCCTCGACGCCATCATCGCCCACTGCCCGACGGTGGAGCGCGTGGTCATCATGACCGACGAGGTCTCGATGCCCGAGACCAGGCTGCCCAACGCGGAGTGCTACGAGTACGTGCTGTCCGAGCAGTCCGAGGACTTCACCTGGGGCGGCTTCGACGAGCTGACCGCCTGCGGCCTGTGCTACACCTCGGGCACGACGGGCGACCCCAAGGGGGTGCTGTACTCGCACCGGTCGAACTTCCTGCACACCCTGATCACCATGAGCTCGGACATCATGGGCGTGACCGGCTCGGACGTGATCCTGCCGGTGGTGCCCATGTTCCACGCCAACGCCTGGGGCGTCGCCTTCTCGGCGCCCGCTGTGGGGGCCAAGCTGGTCATGCCCGGCGCGCGCATGGACGGCGAGGCCATCTATGAGCTGATCGAGGCCGAGGGCGTGACCTTCTCGGCCGCCGTGCCCACCGTGTGGCAGATGCTGCTGCAGCATGTGGCCGCCAACGACCTGAAATTCTCCACCCTCAAGAACGTGCTGATCGGCGGCTCGGCCCTGCCCGAGGCGCTGGTGCGCGGCTTCCACGACCTGGGCGTGGACGTGCGCCAGGGCTGGGGCATGACCGAGACCTCGCCGGTGGGCACCGTCTCGACCCCGACGCCGGAGATCGCGCACCTGTCCTATGACGAGCAGATGCCGTTCCGCCTGAAGCAGGGCCGGCCCCCCGTGGGCATCGAGCTGAAGCTGGTCAGCGACGAGGGCGAGACGCTGCCCCACGACGGCGAGGCGGTGGGCCGGCTGATGGTGCGTGGCCCCACCGTGGCGTCCAGCTACTTCAAGGACGTGGGCGGCAACATCCTGGACGATGAGGGCTATTTCGACACCGGCGACGTGGCCATCATCGACACCAACGGCTTCATGCAGATCACCGACCGGGCCAAGGATGTGATCAAGTCCGGCGGCGAGTGGATCAGCTCCATCGACATCGAGAACGTGGCCGTGGGGCACCCCAAGGCGTCCCTGGCCGCCGTCATCGGCATCGCCCATCCCAAATGGGACGAACGGCCCCTGCTGCTGGTCAAGCTGAAGGACGGCGAGACCGCCGAGAAGCAGGAGTTCCTGGACTTCCTCGAAGGCAAGATCGCCAAATGGTGGATGCCCGACGACGTGGTCTTCGTGGACGACATCCCGCTGGGCGCCACGGGCAAGATCGACAAGAAGATCCTGCGCGAGGAGTTCAAGGACTACACCCTGCCGACGGTGTGATTCAGCTCTTGTCATCCCGGCCGCACCCCGGACTTGTTCCGGGGGGAGAGCCGGGACGGAGCCACCCACTCTCCGCTCATCCCGGCGAAGGCCGGGGTGAGCGGAGTTTTATTGTCCGCCCGTCCCGGACAGCGCCTGCGGCGCTTCCGGGATGACAAGGCGAGGGCCGGTCCGGGTCAGGTCTCGGATCCGGCTTGGAAAAAAACAGAGTCCGAATTGTCCGAAATCGGGCGCGGGCTGATGCCGTTATCTTTGTTTTATATAGATATTTCCTCCCCCTGATTTCGCGCGATTTCGGACTGTCCGAAATCGGGCCCGAGCGGACCCCGCCTCGACCCGTTGATGATAAGCCCCCCCGGAAGGCGTGGGCGTAAAAAGCCCCTTCCGGAGGGCTGACCCCTTGGAAACAGGGGCAACGGGCTTTCGAAAAGCGGGATTTGGGGGCAGGGTCGCGGCCACAACGGCGAGAGGTTTCGGCATGAGCAGATCAAGACACGGGGGCGTCTGGCTGACGGCGGCCTTCCTGATCGCCCTGGCGGCGCCGCTGCTCTGGTTCGTGGCCGCCTTCGGCACCCGGGTCGGGCTGATCGACTGGCGGCTGGGCTATGAGCAGCTGACCCTGGTCTGGGGCTGGCGGCTGGCCTGGGTCAGCGCGGGCGCGGCCCTGGCCACGGTGCTGCTGGCCATGGGCGATGTGAAACGGCGCGGGCTGTACGCGCTGGCAGCCGTGCTGGCGGCGGGCGTGACCCTGTCTCTGCACATCGCCCACCGCCAGGCCCTGGCCGCCCACCCGCCGGTGCATGAAGCCGCCAGCGACTGGGGCGAACCCCTGAGCTTTTCGGGGGTGATCGGCGCCCAGCGCGACCGGGCCGGGGCCGCGCCGCTGGCCGTCGGCTCCGTCGCCGCCTGCGATCAGGCCCTCTCCGCCCGCACCCAGGTGGCGCCGGAGGTGGGCGAGGCGGCGCTGGAGGCGGCGGGCTTCACCGTGGTGGGCACCTCGCCGTTCCGCATCGAGGGCACGCGCCAAGGCTTCTGGTTCGGTTTCAGCCACGACGCGGTGCTGCGCATCCGCCCGGGCCGCACCGATGTGCGCGTGTCCGGGCGCGAGGGCCGTCCCGACGGCGGCGAGGCCTGCCGTCTGGCGGGGCAGATCAGCGAGCACCTGCGCGCCGCTGAATAGTCAGTCGGCTCGGGCGCTCTCCAGCGGTCCCAGATAGCTGTCCGGCGCGCCGTCGCGGACGAGCATCACCCGCTGGATGACCACGCCCGGATCGATGCGCCACACCTTGATGGTGTGCGGCCCCGCCCGCTCCACCGGGTGGCGGGTCGCGTGGACGGCCACGGCGTTCGCCACGTCGCCCTCCCACGCCGCCGCGGTGTCGGTAGGGTTCATGGTCACCACCTGCACCGGTCCGTCGTTGATGGAGACGCCGAAACGGAGCCCCGCCCCGCCCCGGAAATCCAGCGTCGGCGACAGCACCAGCCGCACCTCGACCTCGCCCGGCTCGAACAGGTGGACATCGTATTCGAGACGCGGCCCCTGCCCCGGTTCCGACGCCGGGGCCGTGGAGGCGTGGTGGTCACGCCCGACAGGGTGCGTCCCAGACCCGGGATGACCCGCCACTCCACACCCTGCCCCTCCAGGGTGCGCGCGTAGTGTTCGGCCTCCATGGTCACATGGCCGTCGGCCTCGATGAAGCGGCCCGGCTCGACCGGCGCGTCGGGATTGAGGATGGGCACGAGGACGGTGATTTCGGTTCCGTCGGCGCCGCGCATCTGTATGAAGCCCTCGGCCTGACCTTCAGGCGCCGCGGACCAGTCGACCGAGACCCGCACGCGCAGGTCGCCCCGGCCCTCGGCCGCCGACAGCCGGATCCACGGCTCACCGGCCTCGAGCGTCCAGGCTGCGGGTTGGTCGCCCCGGTCGAACAGGTCGATCCAGCGGCTCTCGACCCCGTGGCGATGCAGCGACGGCAGGACGGGCCCGCCGCCGGAGCCGGGCCAGGCCCGCGCATCGCCCTCCACCGCCACCCCCAGCGCCGCGCCGGCGACAGGCGTCACCTCGGCCAGATCGGGCAGGACATCCTCGTCCGGTTGCTGCCAGTAGGTGTAGCTGATGTGGGTCTGGGACATCATGTGGTTCCAGCGCCCGTCGGCCACGTCCTGATGATAGATGCGGGTCAGCTCGGCGTCCCGGGCGAACAGATCGCGCACCTGCTGTGCCGCCGCCCCGGCCGCCGCCGCGCGACCCTGGGCGGCGTAGAGCCGGTTGCGCCCGGTCTCCACATGCAGGGCCGTAAGATTGCCGCTGGCGTGGATGGGGAACCAGACCAGCTGGACGAAGGCGTCGTCGTATTCCGGCGGCAGGGCCGCGCGCACGGCGTCGGCGCGGCGGGCCAGATCGGCCCAGTCCGCCGTCACCAGTTCGGCCTCATTGTGATTGAGCAGGCTGAAGGTGTCCGGCCCGATGAGCTCCGGCTTCCGCCGCGAATTGTAGCGGGTGTAGAGGCGCAGCAGGTCGGCGATCTCGTCGGCGTGCTGCTCCCCGAACTGCTGCGCGGCCCAGTCGCGGGTGAAGCCGTTCATGGCCTCCAGCGTCATGGCCTCGGGGTTCCAGGCCTGGGCCAGGAAGGCGCTGATGGGCAGCTCCATGGGCTTGAGGTCGCCAACATTGACGATCCACAGCCGGTCCGCGCCGTATTCCCAGGCCAGGTTCATCTGCTCCCAGGTGCGCTCGACCTGGGTGGTGTTGAGCCATTTGTAGTTCCGGGGGCCGCCCACATAGTCGAAGTGGAAATAGACGCCGTAGCCGCCGGGCCGCTCGGACCCCGGCGCGGGCAGGCGGCGGATGTTGCCCCAGTTGTCGTCGGCGAACAGCAGGGTGACGTCGTCAGGAACCCGCATGCCGTCGTCGTAATAGTCCTGCACCTCCTTGTAGAGAGCCCAGACCTGGGGCGTTTCGGCGGGGTCGCGGCCGGTGACCTCGGCGATGATGTCCCGCTGGTCCGCCACGATGGTCTCCAGCAGGGCGGTGGCGGTGTCCTCGGTCATGGCCTCGTCGCCATCGCCGCGCATGCCGACGGTGACCAGACTCTCGTGCCCGCCCATGCGCGTGACACCCTCGCGCCAGAACCGGCGCAAGGCGTCGGGGTTGGTGGTGTAGTCCCAGGCGCCCACGCCGTAGCGCTCCCACTCCACATGGGCGCGCATCATGGGTTCGTGATGGGAGGTTCCGATCACCACGCCATATTCGTTCGCCATGACGGCGTTCAGGGGATCGTCGTCGGAGAACGCCTTGCCCCACATGGCGGGCCACAGATAGTTGCCCTTCAACCGCAGGGTCAGTTCGAACACCCGGGTGTAGAGTGGTGGTTGAAGCCGCCGAAGGTCTCGTTGACCCAGCCGTAGAGGGCCGGGTTCTCGTCGTTCAGGAAAATGCCGCGATAACGTACGCGGGGCCGGTCGGCGCGGCGGCCGGGCAGGACGTGCAGGTCGCCCTGACGCACCACCGGCACATCGGCCCACCAGGTCCAGGGCGAGACGCCCATGCGCTCTGACAGATCATAGACGCCATAGATGGCGCCGCGCATGTCCGACCCGGCGATGATCAGGGCCCGGTCCACGCCCGGAGCCGGGTTGTCGATCACCTGCTGGACAAAGGCCTCCCACTGGCCGGCCACGTCCGAGACGTCCAGACGGCCTTCGGCGACCAGGGCGTCGATGACGGCGCTGCGGCCCAGGGTTCCGACGATGACCGCCAGCCCTTCGCCGGCGTCATGACCCAGCGGCGAGGGCGAACCGGACACCCGCTCCAGATCGCCGCGCAGGTCGGCGGCGGCGCGCAGCAGGCCCGCGTGGTCGCCGGGATCGGTGTGCACCACGGCGGGACGGCCCGAGGCGATCAGGGCGAAGGCCTCGCCGGACGCGGCGCCGGGGCAGACCGCGCCCGGGTCCTCGCAGGCGGAAGCGGGCAGCGCCGCGCCCAGCCAGAAAAGACAAAGAGCAAGGAAGCCCGTCACGAAACGCGGCATGCACGCCTCCTGTCGCGAAAAGGCGCCGCCCGCCGCTCCCGAAGGAACGACGGGCGGTCGGGGAGGATCAGCGCACCGTCAGGGTGGCTGACTGCAGGTCGACCGAGTTGGGACCGGCGTGGATGGTGAAGGTGCCCGGCTCCACCACCCGCTCCATGTCCAGATTCCACAGCGACAGGGCTTCGGGCGACAGATCCAGGGTCACCGTGCGGGTCTCGCCCGGCTGCAGGGTGACGCGCTCGAACGCCTTGAGCTCCAGCACGGGGCGGGTGATCGAGGCGTGGTCGTCGCGGACATAGATCTGCACCACCTCGTCTCCGGCCACGGGGCCGGTGTTGGTGACGTCCACCTGCACCTGGGCCGCCTCGCCGACGCGGATGGTCGGGTTGGTCAGGCGCGGCGCCGACATCTGGAAGCTGGTGTAGCTGAGGCCGTAGCCGAACGGGAACAGGGGGCTGGTCTCGTCGAACAGATAGCCCCGGCGCGCGGTCGGCTTGTGGTTGTAGAACACCGGCAGCTGGCCCACCGAGCGGGGGATGGTGACCGGCAGCTTGCCGCCCGGATTGACCCGGCCGAACAGGACGTCGGCGACGGCGTTGCCCGTCTCCTGACCCAGGTACCAGCCCTGGATGAGGGCGTCGGCCTGCTCCACCAGTTCGCCGACGGCCAGCGGGCGGCCGTTGAGCAGCAGCACGATGGTGGGCTTGTTCAGGGCGAAGATGGCGCGGGCCAGATCCATCTGCTGGCCCACAAGCTGCAGGTCGGCGCGGTCGCCCAGATGGTTCTCGGCCCAGGCCTCGCGGCTGAGCTGTTCGTTCTCGCCCAGCACCATGACGATGACGTCGGACTGGCGGGCGACCGCGACGGCCTCCTCGATCAGGCGGGCGTTGACGGCCGGATCGACCAGATTGACCTCGTCAGCGGCCCATTCGCGGCTTTCGGTCAGGCGCACGCCCTCGGAATACACCACCTCGAAGCCGCCGCTTTCGGCCTCGGCCTCGAGACCTTCCAGCACGCTGACCACATGGCGCGGGATGTCGCTGTAGCCGCCGATGGGGGTGTCCACCGCATGGGTCCCCAGCACCGCCAGACGGCCGAGGCCGTCCGCGCGCAGCGGCAGGGTCTGGTCGTCGTTCTTGAGCAGGGTGATGGCGCGTCCGGCCACCTGACGGGCCAGGGCGATGGCGTCCGGGGTGGCGGTCAGGGCGTCGGCGGTGTCGGGGTCCGCATAGGGGTTCTCGAACAGGCCCGCCTCGAACTTCATGGTCAGGATGCGGCGCACCGCGTCGTCGATCTGGGCCTCGGAGATGCGGCCCTCGGCGACCAGCTCGGGCAGGTGAACGAAGCCCTCGCCGTCGGGCAGCTCGATGTCGATCCCGGCGTCCATGGCCCGCACGGTGGCGTCCTGGATGTCCGCGAACATCTGGTGGCGGGTGACCATCTCGCGGATGGCGAAATAGTCGGAGACGATCAGGCCGTCATAACCCCACTCCTCGCGCAGCACATCGTGCAGCAGCCAGCGGTTGGCGTGGGACGGCAGGCCGTCGATCTCGTTGTAGGAGGCCATGATCGAGCGCACCGGCAGCTCTCGCACCGCCCGCTCGAACGGCGGGAAGAACACCTCGCGCAGGACCCGCTCGGAGATCTGGGCGGGGCCGACGTTGATGCCGTTCTCGGGCTCGCCGTGGCCGGTCATGTGCTTGAGGGTGACGAAGACCCGGTCCTCGGCCAGGGGCAGGGTGTCGCCCTGATAACCGCGGATGGCGGCCAGGCCGATTTCGGACACCAGGTGCGGGTCCTCGCCGTAGGTCTCCTCGATGCGGCCCCAGCGGGGGTCGCGCGCCACGTCCACCACGGGGGCGAGGGTCAGGTGCACGCCGCGGGCGCGCATCTCGCGCGAGGCCACATTGAACACCTGGGTGATCAGCTCGGGATCCCAGGTGCTGGCCAGGGCGATGGACTGGGGAAAGCTGGTGGCGCCGCGGGCGGTGTAGCCGTGCAGCGACTCCTCATGGAAGATCAGCGGGATGCCGAGACGGGTCTCCTCGAGGGCCCAGCGCTGGGCGGCGTTGATGTACTCCACCGTCTGGCGGCCGTCGCGGTTGACGGCGCCCTCGGTGACGCCCGCCGCGCCGTTGGTGGTGGGATCGACGCCGCGCATGTCGGACGGCCGCGAGATCTGACCGAGGCCATGGGGAAAGGCGGCGGAGGCCCGCTCGGGCGAGAAGTCGCCCTCCGGCGTCTGCACGTCGCCCTTGTTCTCCCACAGGCCCTGCATCTGGCCGACCTTCTCCTCCAGCGTCATGCGCGAGAGCAGGTCCTCGACCCGATCCGCCACCGGACGCGCGGCGTCGCGATAGACGGGCGTCTGTTCCTGCTGAAAAGCGAAGGCCGGCTGCATCGGCGCCAGCGTGATGGCCAGGGCGGCCCCGAAGGCGGTGATCGCCCGTCCTCGCCGGAATCGCTCCGGCCGGTCCCATTTGGTCATGTGCGTCCTCCCTCGCTCCCGCCAGTTCGTCAGCGACCGGCTTGGTAGCGCTATCATCATTTAGAGGGCATCCTGCCGCGCCGGTCAACCAATGGTCTGACGATTGCATGGCGCTTCAGAACGTCGCATAGCCATTTCTCGCACAAGACGCGGGCGTGCGACCACGCCGCCCCAGAATGCCGCACGGAGCAGAACCCTCGCCCATGGCGCCCGAAAAGAAAACCAGAACCGGAGGGGACCGGCGCATCGGCAAGCCCGTGCGCAGCCCGGCCCGCATCCATGGCGTCATCGCCCATGACCTGGGCGTGGCCATCGTCTCGGGGCAGTACAAGCCCGGCGAGATTCTCCAGAACGAGATCGATTTCTCCGAGCGTCTGGAGGTGTCCCGCAGCGCCTATCGCGAGGCCATCCGCATCCTGGCGGCCAAGGGGCTGGTGGAGAGCCGGCCCAAGACCGGCACCCGGGTGAACCCCGAGGCGCGCTGGAACCTGCTTGACCCGGATGTGCTGGCCTGGTCATTCGAGACCGAGCCCAGCCCCGCCCTGGTCAAGGGCCTCTTCGAGCTGCGTCTGATCATCGAGCCCGCCGCCGCCGCCCTGGCCGCCCAGCGCCGCAGCCCCGAACAGGTGACCCGCATGCGCGAGGCCCTGATGGCCATGGAGCGCCACGGCCTGAACACCGAGGAGGGCAAGGGCGCGGACCGGGAGTTCCACGCCACCATCCTGGAGGCCACCGACAATCCGCCCCTGCTCAGCCTGGCCAGCACCATCGGCGCGGGGGTCCGCTGGACCACGGTCTACAAGGAGCGGAAGAAGGAGCTGCCGCGCGATCCCATGCCCGACCACTGGAAGGTGTTCGACGCCATCGCCTCGGGCGGGCCGGAGGCGGCGCGCGCGGCCATGACCGAACTGGTGGAGATGGCCCTGCACGACACGGCCCGCGCCCTGCAGCAGCGCCCGCGCGCCTGATCGGCGTTCTTTTTTGGCTCTTGTCCGACTTTTGAGACACGTCTATTTGTCCGACTAATACGGGCACTGTTCGGAGACCACGGGTCGCCATCTGCCCGGCGTGTTTCCCTTCGCCCCCGGCTCGCCGGCGGCCCTGACCGACAGGCCCGAATGACCAAGCCTCTCCGCTCCCGTCTGTGGTTCGACAACCCTGCGAACCCGGACATGACGGCGCTGTATCTGGAGCGTTATCTGAACTACGGCCTGACGCTGGAGGAGCTGCGCTCGGGCAAGCCGATCATCGGCATCGCCCAGACGGGGTCTGACCTGTCGCCGTGCAACCGCCACCACATCGAGCTGGCCAAGCGGGTGCGCGAGGGGATCCGCGAGGCGGGCGGCATCGCCCTGGAGTTCCCGGTCCATCCCATCCAGGAGACCGGCAAGCGGCCCACCGCCGGGCTGGACCGCAACCTGGCCTATCTGGGGCTGGTGGAGCTTCTGTACGGCTATCCCATCGACGGGGTGGTGCTGACCATCGGCTGCGACAAGACCACCCCCGCCTGCCTGATGGCCGCGGCCACCGTGGACATCCCCGCCATCGCCCTGTCGGTGGGGCCCATGCTGAACGGCTGGAACAAGGGTGAGCGGGTGGGCTCGGGCTCGATCATCTGGAGCGCCCGCGAGATGATGGCCCGGGGCGAGCTGGACTATGAGGCTTCATCGCGCTGGTGGCCACCTCGGCCCCGTCGGTGGGCTACTGCAACACCATGGGCACGGCCTCGACCATGAACAGCCTGGCCGAGGCGCTGGGCATGAGCCTGCCGGGCTCCGCCGCCATTCCCGCGCCCTACCGCGAGCGCGGACAGATGTCCTACCGCA
>NZ_BATC01000060.1 GCF_000466985.1 Brevundimonas abyssalis TAR-001 | reverse complement strand
GCTGACGCATCCGTGCGCGCAGCCCTCTCCCAATGGGAGAGGGAGATTCACAGCTGCAGGGCGTTGCCGAACAGGGCGCCGAGAAGGGCGAAGAACAAGGCTCCGCCGATGGCGATCGCATTGGCCGAGATGGGATCGCCCCACTTCCAGTCAATGGTTGACTCATCGGGTGCGGCGTTCTCGACCGGCGCGTCGGTCCAGTCTCCGTCATTGGCGGCGCCGAAGCGGGGGTGGCGCGGCTCCGGCGGGCGCCAGGCGGCGAGGGTGTCGAAGGCGTCCACATGACTGACGCGGGCGGACGGACGGCTGGAAAGCGGCTGATCCATGGGATGCCTAACGAAGACAGCGCCATGACGTTCCCGGCTCATGCGGCGGCCGCCAGGATCACGGGCTGTTCGGTGGCGACGAACAGATATTCGACGTTCCGCAGCCGCCCGACAGAGCCCACCTTTTCGCCCTTGGGATTATGGATGCCGATGCGCGCGCCCACATAGCGCGGGCGGGCGATCTCGATGACCTGGACGTGGCCGCGGCCCGACAGCATGGCCACGAGATCGTCGCGGGACAGATAGCCCTCGTCGTTGAACGAGACGATCAGATTGGGCGCGTCCAGCCGCTCGATCACGGTGCGCATGGCCTCGCGGATGCCGGGGCGGCTGTTGAAGGGGCTCTTGCGGGTCTTCACGTCCACGCGCTTGTTGGCGATGCCGTAGGTCTCGGGCTTGTCCCAGAGGACCAGGCTTTCCCAGACGTGGTAGTTGGCCAGGTAGGAGTGCTGATTGTACGGCGGGTCCAGATAGACCAGATCGGCCTGGACCTGCCCGGCCATCTCCAGCGCGTCGGCGCGGGTGGCGCGGCAGGGGCCGGAGACGGCGGGCTGAAGCGCGGGCAGCCGCAGTTCGATGTCCTTGAGGGCGCGCGGCGCCCACTGTTTCATATAGGCCATCTGCAGGCCGGCGGTGGAATCCACGCGGTCGGCGGCCTCCATCAGCGAGACCAGGGCGATGGCCTTCAGCTCGGGCTCAAGCCCCATGGTCTCGATGCGCTCGCGCATGGCGTCGATGCGGGCGCCGTTGCGAGGATGGAAGAAGCGGGCGTCCTCGCAGCAGGCCTTGGTGAACCAGCCGGGTTCGCCCTTCAGCGCCGACAGTTCGGCGATGACGGTTTCCGCCTTGTCGGCCCAGCGGTCGCGGTCGGCCTGGACGTAGCACGTGGCCAGCATGTGGGCGTAGGCGTTCAGGTCGTTGGCGTGGACGGTGAAGCCCTCGCCCTTGAGGGCATGGCCTACGCGCGCCGTGCCGCTGAACAGGTCGCAGACGGTTCCCCCGTTCGGCAGCAAACCGCGCACCGTCCGGACGATGTCCGCCAGCAGCGCGCGCTTTGAGCCGATGTATTTGATCATGCCGCCTCACCCGAAAGAGGGCGGCAGTGTGGGGGGGTGCGGAGGGAAAAGAGAACCCTCTCCCGACGGGAGAGGGCCGGCTCCACGCAGCGGAATGCGAAGCAGACCGCTGCGTGGAGGGTGAGGGTCGGCGTGCAAGGCGCAACAGCCCGCCCCTCATCCCCCGCGCCAGCACGAAGACGCTTCGCGCCTTCGTGCGCGGGTTCCCCCTTCTCCCATCGGGAGAAGGCTATTTCGTCCGCTTCCGCTTCGCCTTCGCCGGGGCGTGGGCCAGGCGCAGGAGGTTGGCGGCGCCGGGGGCGCCGAAGGGGGTGCCGGCCAGGATCAGGACGCGCTGGCCGGGCTCGGCGAGGCCGTACTCCATGGCGGCCTGCACCGCGTCCTCGGTGACCTGCTCCAGCGATTCCGGCTGGCGGCCCAGACGGGGCTCCAGTCCCCAGACCAGGGCCAGGCGACGGGCGGTGTCGGGATTGGGGGTCAGGGCCAGGATGGGCTGCAACGGCCGCTCGCGCGCCATGCGCCGGGCCGTGCCGCCCAGGGTAGTGAAGACCACCATGCAGGCGGTGGACGAGGCCTCGGCGGCCTTGCGCGCGGCGGCGACCAGAGCGTCCACATCGTGCTCGTCCATGCCCGCGTGCTCGGCGTCCATCAGGCCGGGCCAAAGGGGATCGCTCTCCACCCGTTCCATGATGCGGTTCATCATGGCGACGGATTCCAGCGGATAGTCGCCCGAGGCGGTCTCCGCCGACAGCATCAGGGCGTCGGCGCCCTCATAGACCGCATTGGCCACGTCCGACGCCTCGGCGCGGGTGGGCGCGGGGGCGCTGGTCATGGATTCCAGCATCTGGGTGGCGACGATGGCCGGCACGCCGCGCTGGCGGGCCATGCGCAGGATCTGCTTCTGGGCCACCGGCACGTCCTCGGGGTCCAGCTCGACCCCCAGATCGCCGCGCGCCACCATGACCCCGTCGGAATAGTCGAGGATGGCGGCCAATTCGGTCAGGGCTGCGGGCTTCTCGATCTTGGCCAGGCAGGCGGCCCTGCCGTTCACCAGCCGCTTCAGCTCGGCCATGTCCTCGGCCTTTTGCACGAACGAGAGGGCCACCCAGTCCACGCCCATGCGCAGGGCGAAGGCCAGATCCTCGCGGTCCTTGGGGGTCAGGGCGGAGACGGGAATGACGGCCTGGGGCACGGCCACGCCCTTGCGGTCCGACAGTTTCGATCCGCTGAGGACCTCCACGTCGGCCCATTTGTCGTCGCGCTTGATCACCTTCAGACGCACGCGGCCGTCGTCCAGCAGCAGCAGATGATCCTCGCGCAGGGCCTTGAAGATTTCCGGGTGCGGCATGCACACGCGGGTCTCGTCGCCGGGGGTCTCGTCCAGATCCAGGCGCAGGCGCTGGCCCGGCGTGACGGAGATCTCCACGTCCCGGAACCGGCCCAGGCGCAGCTTGGGGCCCTGCAGGTCGGCCAGCACGCCCAGCGGGCGTTGCAGGGCCATCTCGGCGCCGCGCACGGCCTTCAGCGCGGCGGCGTGGTCCTCGTGGGAGCCGTGGCTGAAGTTCAGGCGGAACACATCCACCCCCGCCTGGGCCAGGGCCTTGACGGTTCCGGGCGCGACTGGCGGGACCGAGGGTGGCGACGATGCGCGCGCGCCGGGCTCTGTTCATGCGGGTTCCACGGGTGAAAGGGTTTGCCTGCCCCTTGTGCCGTCGAATCCCGCCGTATGAAAGGCGAGGCCTCTCACACGAAACATGAAGTTATGCGCGCCTCAGTCGCCCGACGGACAGGCGGGCGTGGGGCTCCAGCCCAGTTCGACGCAGCGGCCGTCCATCTCGCCTTCGGGGTCGATGCCGACCACGGCGGCCAGGGTCGGCGCGATGTCCACGGTGCGGAGGGGCCAGAAGCGCTCCTGCCCCTGCCCTTCGCCGCCGGAACGCCAGAAGATGATCGGCACGCGCCGGTCATAGTCCCACGGCGACCCGTGGCTGGAGAGGGTGCCGCCCAACCGCGCGCCGCCGTTCAGATAGGGCCTGTAGGCGCGCAGAATGTCCGGGGACCGCCCCTCGACGGCTGACAGACGCAGCTTCTCGCGCAGTGTCAGCAGTTCAGGGTCCGGCTCGGACGGAATCGGATCGGCCAGCAGGTCGTCGCGGGCCACCGCCAGGGCCACCAGCGGATCGGCGTTCAGCATCCGAACCGCCGCCTCGACGACCTGGCCTCGCAGGGGTTCGGGCAGGCCGACCCCGTCCGCATCCGTGACGATAATCCCCCCGGCCGACGACCGCAGCGGATCAAAGTCCAGGTCGAACTGCTCGCGCAGGGCGGCGTTGACCCGCACGCCGAGGCCATCGTCGCCGCGGCGGGCGTCCGGATTGCCGTGAGCGGTCATCCGCTCGACCATGTCCGAGCCGCCATGGTCCGACGTCAGGACCAGCGCCACACCGCCGGGAATGTCGTCCAGCCGGTCCAGGAATTCGCCCAGCGCCGCGTCCAGCCGCAACATCTGCTCGCACATTTCCGGGCCCTGCGTGCCATAGACATGGCCGATGATATCGGAGCCCGACAGGCTGACGCCCAGCACGTCCGTGACGCCCCGACGGCCCAACTGGAGCCCATTCAGCAAATGCCCGGCCGCCGCCAGGGTCGCTTCGTCATACAGCGGCGAGACCTCGACCTCGAACGCGGTCGGCGGCAGATCGGAATGAAACGTCCCGTCGCCGATGGTCCAGTCCGCCGCCAGGGCGCGGCACTGTTCGTGCTGATAGGTCCAGCCCAGCTCGCCCGATTGGGTCAGCGCGGTCATGGCCTCCACCAGCTCGGCGTTGAAGTCGGCGACCGGGGCCAGACGCGCCTCCGCGTCCTGGCCCGGCGCCACATAGGTGGTCAGGCCGCTTTCCACGAACCAGTAGGCGCCGTCGTCATTCTGGCCGGCCAGGGCGATGGCGCCCCGGTCCTTGCCCGACACCGCCACGCTCAGACTCTCCGGATCGCGCGCCTTCAACCAGTCACCCAGGGTCGTGGCGTGCATCTGACCCGGCCCGACCGGGCCGTTGTCGCTCTCGCCGCCATGGGCCAGCGCATTCTCGGGCGCGGCCAGGCAGTACACATCCTGACCTGTGGTGGTGTCGATCCAGCCGTTGGCGATGACCCCGTTTCTCGCCGGGTGGGTTCCGGTCAGGATCGTGGCGTGCCCGGCGCAGGTGACGGTGTTTCCGTGGCTCTGATAGCCGTTGATGTGCACCAGACCCTCATCGGCCAGTCGGCGCAGGCCATGGCGGAAGTGCGGACGATACTGGTTGAACAGATTGGCGCTGAGCTGGTCCACGACGACGGCGACCACCAGCGCGGGCCGTTCCTCGGCCGGTTGAGCCGCGACCGGCGTGGCGAGAAGGGCGAACATGGCGGCAGTGGTGAGAAGTCTGTTCACGAGTCAGTATCCCGATGGCTTGGCCGCCGCTTCTAGCGTGGCTCACCCACAGCGCAACGGTGGGACGGCGTTCTGGGACAAACGGCGCGGCTGCTGGTGCGAGCGGCGGGGGTCGAACCCGCATGACCAAAGGCCGAGGGATTTTAAGTCCCTTGCGTCTACCAGTTTCGCCACGCTCGCGTCTGCTGAGCCGTAGCCTTTCAGGGGTCTGGCGTCGAGATTCGCCTTACGCCTTGCTTTCGCCCTCGTTTTCCGCCATCTTGGGCTGGTCGATCTCTTTGCGTAACGCCCCGTTCTTCTATGCGACGCATTGAGGCCAGCCGTTTCCATTCAGACCCGACAGGCCGAACAGGGATGTCCCCTGCGGCCAATGCCTACTAGGAGGTCATGATATGGCTACCGGCACCGTTAAATGGTTCAACCCCACCAAGGGCTTCGGCTTCATCGAGCCCACCGACGGCGGCAAGGATGTGTTCGTGCACATCTCGGCCGTTGAGCGCGCGGGCATGAACTCGCTGAACGAAGGCCAGAAGGTTTCCTACGAGCTGGAGCGCGATGCGCGTTCGGGCAAGGAATCCGCCGGCCAACTGCAGTCCGCGTAATCGCGGATAAACTGCATGACGATCCCGATCCGGCGTTCACCGCCGTCGATCGGGATCACGCGGCGATCGCCTTTGATGGAAAGGTCGTTCGCGTCCTGCCTTCAGGGCGTCGCCGCGTAAAGCTGGTCAACGGACATCAGGTCACCGTGCTTCCCGTGCGTGAGGATCCGTCCTCTCCGCCGGAAGTGGGGGATACCGTGGTGGTCGAGATCGGCTTCAATCAGCTGAAGGGCTGGCGCCTCGCGCGCCAGCCCTGAGGCCCCCTCTTTCAGAAAGGGCCTCAAACCATGGCGCTCACCGACATGATCCCGCGTATGTCCGATGCGGAACTCAAGGTTCTGCGGACCAACGCCTCGCGTCTCCTGGAGCACGGCCTGCCCGCCCAGAAGATCGCCGCCAGCGACATCCTGCCCCAGATCGACGGCGAGATCGAAAGCCGACAAGACGCCGCGCCGCCCAAGAAGACGCCCGCGCCGCGCAAGAAAAAGGCCGCTGTCGCTCCCGACGCGGCTGATCACACGAGACGAACTCAGATCGCGGACTCGCTCGCTTCAGAGGCCGTATCAGAGACGATTGCGCTGCTGCTGGCGGCCATGCCCAGACCGATCACCCACAGCAGACAGATCAAAAGCCCAATTCCCGAACAGATCGATCCGGCAATAGCCATCCCTTTTCCGACGGGCTTGCCGAGCGCGACCAGACCGAACACCAGACCAAGCGGCGCCAGTATCCAGGCGATCAGTCCGATAATCGGGATCCACGCAAACAGGATCGACAGGATGCCGAGAACCAGAGATGCGACGGCGAGGCCATTGCTCTGAGGCGGAGCCTGGGTGTGAACATGAATGTTCTGGCCCGGATGGTAAGGCTCTTGTGACACTGCAGTCCCCCGTAACGCCGTTGACGAACAACCTTTGATGGCATGGTTCGCCGGAAGCTCAAACAGTCAGAGCGAAAACGGCGGATTGGCCAAGGTTACAGGTCGCCCTATTCAGCCGCCGCTCTGAAATCCACATCTGAATCCGCGATCAGCCACAGCAGCGCGGCCCAGGCGGCGACGTTCTGGTCCAGGTTCTCGGGCTCGATGCGATCGATCACGTCATCCACCGTGTGGTGCACGTCAAAATAGTCGGTGCCGTCCTGCGCCAACCGGAAGGCGGGAACGCCCAGCGCCACGGTCGGACCGGTGTCCGGCCCGCCGCCCCGCGCGGGCGCGCCGTCCCAGACGATGCCCAGCGGCGTCAGCACCCGCATGGCCGCGCGCTGGAACTCGGTTCCGCCCATGCCCTCGGGCAGGCCCAGAGCGTAGATCGGCCCGGCGCCGAAATCGCTTTCCGAAATCGCCACATGGTTCGCGGCTTCATCGCTGATGGAGTCCGCGTAGGCGCGCGCGCCGGCCAGGCCTTGCGCCGGGGCGGGCTGGCTGACTTCCTCTGCGCCCCACCACACCACGCGGATGGTTCGGCGCGGACGTTCGGGCAGGTCGGCGATCAGCTTGAGCGCCGCGGTGGTGATGCCGATGCCGGAGGCGTCGTCGATGGCGCCGGTGCCCAGATCCCAGCTGTCCAGATGGCCGCCGATGGTGATGATTTCCTCGGGCCGTTCGCTGCCGACCACCTCGGCGATGACGTTCTGCGAATAGGCGTGGCCGGTGAAGCCCGCCGTGGAGAACAGGCGGATGCGGATCGGCTCGTCGGTCATGGCGGCCATGCGCGCCAGCTGGTCGGCGTCGGGCGGACTGATGGCGAAGGCGGGAACCGCGTCGTCGCTGACCGAGGTGGCGCCGGTGTGGGCGAAGCGGTGATCGTGGGTCCCCAGCGAGCGCAACAGGAAGCCCACCGCCCCGCGCCGCGCCGCCTCGGTCGGTCCCTGAAACCGGATCACGGAGGTGGAGCCGTAGCCGCGCCCGTCCTGGGCCCGGGGGGTGTCCTGCAGAACCACGGCGATCTTGCCCTCCAGCGCGCCTTCGGGCTGGTCCAGCAGATCCTGATAAGTACGGAAGATCACAGCCTCGCCGGTGACGCCCTCCGCCGGGGTGGCCATGGCGCCGCCGAGGGCGGTGACGGTCAGGGGTTGCGGGAACGGCGAGAGCACCTCGACCTGCTCCACGCCCCGGTTCCAGACGGCCAGGGGGAACTCGTGAACCCGCACGTTCTGCAAGCCCAGGCCGGTCATGAATTCCTCGCCCCACGCGGCCGCCGCGCGCTCGGAGTCCGTGCCCGCCATGCGCGGGCCGAAGCGGGTGGTGATCTGCTCGACCACATCATAGGCGATGGTGCCTTCCAGCGCGCGGTCGCGCAGGGTCTTGGCGGTGCGGATCGCCTCGGCGTCCTGGGCCATGGCCGGCGCGGCGATCAGGCAGGCGACGGCGACGGACGTCGCCAGGCGGGAAAAAACGGACAACTGACGCACCCCATGAATTCAGAACAGAGGCGCGGACCCTAAAGCGTCAACGCGAGGGCGCAAGCGCGACGGAATCAACCGGTCCTTAACCGCGATGATTCACCAGTGTCAGCGTTACAGTTCACGCGGGGGCCTTCGACCATGAGTATCAAGACCGATGTCGTTCTGAGGGGCGACTGCATCGAAGTGCTGAAGGGCCTGCCCGACGCCAGCGTCGACATGGTCTTCGCCGACCCGCCCTATAACCTGCAGCTGGGCGGCGACCTGCTGCGGCCGGACAATTCGAAGGTGGATGCGGTCGACGACGACTGGGACCAGTTCGAGAGCTTCGCCGCCTATGACGCCTTCACCCGCGCCTGGCTGAGCGAGTGCCGCCGGGTGCTGAAGCCCGAGGGCTCCATCTGGGTGATCGGCAGCTATCACAATGTGTTCCGGCTGGGCGCCGCGATCCAGGACCTGGGCTTCTGGGTGCTGAACGACATCATCTGGCGCAAGTCCAACCCCATGCCCAACTTCAAGGGCACCCGCTTCACCAACGCCCACGAGACCCTGATCTGGGCCGCACGCAGCCGCGAGCAGAAGCGCTACACCTTCAACTACGACGCCCTGAAGGCCTTCAACGAAGACACCCAGATGCGCTCGGACTGGACCTTCGCCCTGTGCACGGGCGAAGAGCGGATCAAGGACGAAGACGGCAAGAAGGCCCACCCGACGCAAAAGCCCGAGGCTTTGCTGCACCGGGTCATGCTGGCGGCCACCCGGCCCGGCGACGTAGTGCTGGATCCCTTCTTCGGCACCGGCACCACCGGCGCGGCGGCGAAGCGCCTGGGCCGCCACTACATCGGCATCGAGCGCGAGGAGACCTACGCGAAGGTCGCCGAGAAACGCATCAAGGCCGTGGTCCCCGCCGCCCCCGAGGACCTGGCGGTCATGGGCTCCAAGAAGGCCGAACCGCGGGTGCCGTTCGGCGCCCTGGTGGAAGCCGGACTGCTGCGTCCCGGCGACCGTCTGTATTGCCCCAGGGGCGAGCGCGAGGCGCGCGTGCGCGCCGACGGCAGCCTGGCCCATGGCGATCTGACCGGCTCGATCCACAAGCTTGGCGCCCTGCTGGACAACGCCCCGGCCTGCAACGGCTGGACCTTCTGGCGCTACAAGACCGACCGGGGCTTCCAGCTCATCGACGACCTGCGCACCCAGATGCGGGCCGGGATGCAGTGACGCGTTGACGCCCTGCCCCGCGCGCGTCACCGTCGGGTGACGACAGGGGATGCGTAATGAGTTCACCGGATGTCGCCGCGCTGGAGCTGCGCGGCCTGAAGAAGGTCTTCACCCGCCCGGCGGTGGATGACCTGGATCTGACCGTGCGGGCGGGCGAGCTGTACGCCCTGCTCGGCCCCAACGGCGCGGGCAAGACCACGACCCTGCGCATGGTGGCGGGCCTGACCCAGCCCACGGCCGGTTCGATCCGCGTGTTCGGCGTGGACGCCGTCGCCGATCCGGTCGCGGCCAAGCGCATGATCGCCTGGCTGCCGGACGAGCCCATGCTCTACGACAAGCTGACGCCCATGGAGTATCTGGAGTTCGTGGCCGGTCTTTGGGGCGTCAACGCGAAGACCGCACGCAAGCGGGCGCAGGAGCTGCTGGAATGGCTGGCCCTGTGGGAGCATCGGGGCGAGCGGTGCGAGGGCTTTTCGCGCGGCATGAAGCAGAAGGCGGCGCTGGCCGGCGCCCTGATCCATGAGCCGCGCCTGCTGATGCTGGACGAGCCGCTGACCGGTCTGGACGCGGCCATGGCCAGACAGGTCAAGAACGTGCTGCAGGAGAAGGTGCGCACGGGCGCCACGGTGATCCTGACCACCCATATTCTCGACGTGGCCGAGCGCATGGCCGACCGCATCGGCATCATCCAGCACGGGCGCTGCTGGCCGAAGGCAGTCTGGCCGAACTGAGCACGCGCGCGGGTCGTCAGGACGGCACACTGGAGGACGTGTTCCTGGACCTGACCTCCGGCCCCGTCCCCGCATGATCCGGTTTCTCAAGGCGGGCTCGATCCCCTGGCTGCTGGCGCACGAGGTGCGGCTCGGCTGGCGCGGCATGGACGGCAAGCAGGGTGAGAAGAAAGAGGGCCTGAGCGCGGGCAAGGCCATGCTGATCCTGCTGATCGGCCTGGCGCTTCTCGGCCTGGTGGGCGGCGGCGTGGGGCTGGCGTTCCTTGTGTCCGAGTTTCCCCTCACGGCCAGTCCCATGGCCGCCCTGATCGCCACGGGGGCCATGGGGGCGATCCTGACCCTGATGCTGACCCACGCCATCAATGCGTCAGTGCAGGCGCTGTATCAGCGGGGCGATCTGGACCTGCTGATGTCCTCGCCGCTGAAGCCCCGCGTGGTGCTGACCGTGCGGCTGATCGCCATCGCGGTGGTGGCGGGCCTGCTCTACTACATTCTGATCACGCCGTTCGTGCTGGCGGCCTGGGCGCTGGGCCAGCCGCACTGGCTCGCGCTCTACGGCCTGATCGCGGGCCTGACCCTGATCGCCACGACCCTGAGCCTGGGCGTGACCATGGGTCTGTTCGCCCTTATCGGTCCGCGGCGCACCCGGGTGGCGGCCCAGGTGACGGCGGGGTTCGTGGGCGCCGCGGCGTTTCTGGCCAGCCAGATCTACAATTTCACCCGTCCCCGCGACGACGAGGAAGGCGCGAGCGCCCTTGCCGAGCTGTTCCAGTCCTGGGCGGCGTCGGACGCCTTTCAGGACGGCGGGTGGGGAACCTGGGTCCTGCGCGCCGTGCTGGGTGAGCCCCTGCCCCTGATCCTGTTTCTGGCCGCCGGACTGATCGTGTTCGCGGTCACCACCACGGCCCTGGCCCGGCGCTTCGCCGAGAACGCCGCCGCCGCCGTGGGCGACCGGGCCGGTTCGAAGCCGCGCCGCGTCGCTGACCGCGCCTTCGCCGCCGGCCTGACGCGGGTGATGGTGCAGAAGGAGCTGCGTCTTCTGGCCCGCGATCCGCAGTTGCTCAGCCAGGTGCTGTTGC
This sequence comes from Brevundimonas abyssalis TAR-001, assembly GCF_000466985.1. Classification (GTDB taxonomy): domain Bacteria; phylum Pseudomonadota; class Alphaproteobacteria; order Caulobacterales; family Caulobacteraceae; genus Brevundimonas; species Brevundimonas abyssalis. Next base: position 5,707 of record NZ_BATC01000060.1, on the reverse strand, counting down.
GGCTGCTGTATCTGCTGCCGCTGGGCTTCATCCTGTTCAGGAACGCGCAGTCGGGCGTGGGCGTGGCCTTCGGCGCGGGGGCCGTGGTGATCATGGCGGGCCAGCTGGCGGGCAGCTTCTCGTGGATCACCATCTCGGCCGAGGACAGCCCCGAGCTGTTGCGCTCGGCGCCGGTGCAGCAGGGCCGCGTGGATCGGGCCAAGCTGTACGCCGCCCTGATCCCGGCCATGAGCCTGACGGCCGTGGCGCTGGCCGGGCTGGCGGTGATCGCGCCGCTGGCCAGCGTGGTGGTGCTGATCGGCTGTCTGGCCGCCTCGGCCTCGGCGGGCCTGATCAATATCTGGCGTCAGAAGCCGGCCCAGCGACGCGACTTCCAGAAGAGCCGCAAGGGTTCGCTCCTGGTCGGCCTGGCGGAATTCCTTGTGGGCGCCCTGTGGGCCGCGGCCACCGGGCTGGCGGTGGCGGGTCAGATCTGGGCCCTGCTGCCCGCCGCCCTGGCGGTGGGGTTCACCCTGATGCTGCGCCGATCGCCCGAGAAGATCGCGGCGGCCGCAGCGCTTTCCTGAACACGCTGGGCAGGGCCTGGGCGGCCTCGGCCTCTTCGGTCCAGATGAAATCCCCCTGCCCGCGCGCCTCGAACACCGTCAAGGTCAGGGCGAAGTGGGTGAAGACGTGCTCCACCTCGCCGGTCGGCCGCCAGTCCGCGTGAACCGGCGCGGCCTCTGATCCGGCGCCGGACTCGTCCCAGCTACTGGTGGGCAAGCCCAGCATGGCGCCCAGCAGGCCCTTGTCCGGTCGCCGTTCCAGCGCCACGCGCCCCTGCCCGTCCCGGAGCACGAACACCGCGCCCTTGCGTCGGGGCCGGGCGGCTTTCCTCGTCTTCAGGGGGTAGCGCCCCGGATCGCCTGTCCTGAACGCGGCGCAGGCGAACGCCAGAGGGCAGCGGTCGCACAGGGGCGCCTTGGGGCGGCACACGGTGGCGCCCAGATCCATCAGGGCCTGGGCCCAATCGCCGGGCCGGTCCTCGCGCACCAGAGTGGCGGCCAGACGCTTCAGCTCCGGCTTCGCGGCGGGCAGCGGCGTCTCGACGGCGAACAGGCGGGCCGTGACCCGCTCCACATTGCCGTCGACGACATTGGCGGGCCGGTCAAAGGCGATGGCGGCCACGGCGGCGGCGGTGTAGGCGCCCACCCCCCGCAGGGCCAGCAAACCCGCCTCCTCATCCGGAAACACGCCGCCATGCTCCCCCGCCACGGCGCGGGCGCAAGCCAGCAGGTTGCGGGCACGGGCGTAGTAGCCCAGCCCCGCCCAGGCGGCCATCAGATCGCCGTCCTCCACCGCCGCCAGATCGGCCACGGTCGGCCAGCGCCGGGTGAAGTCGAGAAAGTAGGCCGTGGCGTGGGGGACAGTGGTCTGCTGCAGCATCACCTCGGACAGCCAGACGCGGTACGGGTCGGGCCGCGCCCCCGCCGCGCGCTCGTGCGGGCCCACGCGCCACGGCAGGGCGCGGGCATGGGCGTCATACCAGTCCAGCAGGGCGGCACGGACCGCAGGGACGAATTGGGGTGAGTCCGGCGTCATGATCGGGGCTATATAGAGCCATGGCCCGCCAACTGCCCACAGACGCCGAGGTCCGCGAGATTCTGTCGCGCAAGCGGACGCGCCCCGCGCCCCGGCCGGCCCCGCCGGTCGGCCGGTCGCTGGCGCCCTTCATCCGCGAACTGGACAAGAAATACGGGCGCGGGGCCGAGGCGCTGCAACCCCGCTGGCGCGAAATCGTCGGCGACCGGCTGGCCCGGGTCACCGAGCCGGTGAAGCTGACCAAGGGGCGCGGAAACGCGGGCGGTGCGCTGGAGCTGCGGGTCGCGGGCGCCGCCGCCCTGCTGGTCCAGCACCAGTCCGCCGACATCATCGAGCGGGTGAACCTGTTTCTGGGCGCGGGGGCTGTGGAGAAGCTGCGGATATCCCAGGGCCCCGTGCGCGGCCTGGTCGACCCTGCCTCCCCGACGCGAAAGACCCGCACGGCGCCGCCCCTGGACGCCGCCGCAGAGGCCGAGCTGGCCCGGTCGGTGGACGCCGCACCCGACGCGGTGAAGGCCGCCCTGCTGAAGCTGGGGCGGGCGGTGATGCGCAACACGCGCGGCGATCAGCGTTGACAAACCTTCGCCGTCCTTGTTCTCGACTGTGGGACCAGCGCGCGACACCCGAGAATCGCGCGATCATGCCGAATTCATCGTTTTGAGGAGCCGCCCATGCGTCCGACCTTCCTGAACCGCCGCGCCGCCATGATCGCCGCCGTCGGCGCGACCCTGGCCCTGGCCGCCTGCGGGGGTGGTGGAGCGTCGTCTCCGGCCGAGGGCGACATGGCCAAGGGCGCCGGTGAGGACGCCGCCGTCACGGTGGTGGAATACGCCTCGGTCACCTGCGGCGTCTGCGCCGCCTGGAACGAGCAGGTGAAGCCCGAGTTCGAGGAACGCTACGTCAACAACAACCGCGTCCGCTTCGTCTTCCGCGAGTTGCCCACCGCGCCCCAGGACATCGCCGTGGCCGGCTTCCTGCTGGCCCGCTGCGCCGGCGACGACCGCTATTTCGAGGTGGTGGACCAGATCATGCGCGCCCAGCCTGAAATCTTCCAGGGCCAGGGCCGGGCCGCCCTGGTGCGCATCGCCGCCGATGCGGGCCTGAGCGAAGAAGAGTTCACCCAGTGCGTCACCGACGAGGACGCCATCCTGGCCATGGACGAGCGGGTCCAGGCGGCCATGCGCGCGGGCGTGACGGGCACCCCCTACTTCACCGTCAACGGCCGCCAGGTCACCGATTCCTCGCTGGAAGGCCTGGCCGCCGTGATCGACCCGCTGCTGGAAGCCGAGGGCTGAGCGTGAACCGGGCCGCATCCCTTATCGCGGCCGGGATCCTGGCCGCCGTCGCGCCCTGGGGTGCGGCGGCCCAGACGGCCGGCGGCGCGCACAACGGCCACGACCACGCGCCGGTCATGGCCTCCGCGCCGGTTCCGGCCGTCACGGCCGGGGACCGCATCCTGGGCGATCCGGACGCGCCCGTGACGGTGATCGAGTACGCCTCGTTCACCTGCGGCCACTGCGCCGACTGGCATGAACAGGTCTATCCGGCCTTCAAGGAACGGTTCATCGATACGGGCCAGGTGCGGTTCGTCTATCGCGATCTGCCGACGGCGCCGCAGAACCTGTCGCAGACCGCGGCCCTGGTGGCCCGCTGCGCAACGGCGGAGCAGTTTCCCGCCGTCGTCGACGCGCTCATGTCGGGCCAGGAGCAGCTGTACGCAAGCCGGGACGCGGCCGCCTGGCTTCTCGGCGCTGCGCAGGCCGGAGACCTGGGGCCGGATCAGCTGGAGACCTGCCTGAACGATCCCGAAGCTGATGCGGGGCTGGTCGATTCGGTTCGCGGCGCCGTGGCGGCGGGCGTAACCGGCACGCCGACCTTCTTCGTCAACGGCCAGAGGGTCGAGGGCGGTCTGGACAGCCTGGAAGCCGCCATCGCGCCCCTGATCGACCAGGGCGGCTGATCGGCCGTGGAATTCCTCCGCCTACGCATCGCGGGCTTCAAGTCCTTCGTGGACCCGGTGGAATTCCATATCGAGCCGGGACTGACGGGCATCGTCGGGCCCAACGGCTGCGGCAAGTCCAATGTGCTGGAGAGCCTGCGCTGGGTCATGGGGGCCAACTCGGCCAAGGCCATGCGCGGTCAGGGCATGGACGACGTGATCTTCGCCGGGGCGTCGGGGCGGCCCAGCCGCAACCACGCAGAGGTCCAGCTGACCATCGACAACGCCCAGCGGCGGGCCCCCCAGCCCTTTACTGACGCGCCGCTGCTGGAGGTGTCCCGCCGCATCGACCGGGGTCAGGGCTCCACCTACAAAGTCAACGGCAAGGAGGTGCGCGCGCGCGACGTGCAGCTGCTGTTCGCCGACGCCTCCACCGGGGCCAACTCGCCCGCCCTTGTGCGCCAGGGCCAGATCTCGGAGCTGATCGCCGCCAAGCCCCAGAACCGCCGCCGCATCCTCGAGGAGGCGGGCGGGGTGGCGGGCCTGCATACCCGCAGACACGAGGCCGAGCTGCGCCTGCGCGCCGCCGAGACAAATCTGGAGCGGCTGGACGACATCAGCCGCGAGCTGGAGACCACCCTCGCCCGCCTCAAGCGCGAGGCGCGGCAGGCCGAGAAGTACAAGAAGATCTCCGCCGAGATCCGCGCGCTGCAGGCAGCCCTGCTCTATGTGCGCTGGAACGACGCCCGCATGGCGGCCGAGGCCGCGAAGGCTGAGCTGGCCGAGGCGGATCAGGCGGTGGCCGAGGCCACACGGGACGCCACCCGCGCCCAGACCGCCGCCCTGGCCGCCCAGGAGGCCCTCAAGCCCGCCCGGGAGGAAGACGCGGTCGCCGCCGCCCTGCTGCACCGCGCCACCCTGGAGCGGGACCGGCTGGACATGGCCGAACAGGCCGCGCGGGACGAGATCGCGCGGATAACCGCGGATCAGACGCGCATCGCCGCCGACGCGGAGCGCGAACAGGACGCCGCCGCCGACGCCGAACGGGAGCTGGCCCGCCTCGCCGCCGATCTGGAAGCCGTACAGGCCGAGATCGCCGCCGCGCCCCAGCGGGGCCCGGAGCTTGAGGCTGCTCTGAAGACGGCGGAAGAGGCCCGCGCCGCCGCCGACGGCGAGGTGGAGCGTCAGGCCGGAGCGCTGGCCGCCGTGGAGGCCCGCGCCAACGCCGAGACGGCCCGCAAGCGTGACGCCGAGGCCCGTGTCGCCCGCGCCCGCCAGACCCTCGACAACGCCCACCGCGAGCGGGAGGCGTTGGGCCCGCTGGAGACGCCAGAGATCGCCGAGGCCCGCGCCGCGCTGGACGCCACGCTGGAAGACCTGCGCGCCGCCCGCGAGGCTGTGGAGACCGCCGAAACCGCCCGGGGCGACGCCGCCCGCGCGGAGGCCGAAGCGCGGCAGGAAGCCCGCAAGCTGGAGGACCGGCTGGGCCGCCTGCAGACCGAGGCGCGGGGGCTGGCCCAGTTGCTGACCGCCGCCAAGCGCGACTTTCCCCCGGCGCTGGATCAGGTGCGGGCCGAGCGGGGCTATGAAGCCGCGCTGGCCGCCGCGCTGGGCGACGATCTGGACGCGGCCCTGGACGCCCGCGCCGCGGCCCACTGGGCCGGTTCGGACGCGCCGCCGCCCGCGTGGCCGGACGGCGTGGAGCCGCTGGCCGGGAAGGTCACGGCGCCGGCGCAGTTGTCGGCCCGCCTGGGCTGGTGCGGGGTCGCCGCGCGGGAGGCCGCGCCGGACCTGGCCAAGGGTCTGCCCGTGGGCGCCCGTCTGGTGACGGTTCAGGGCGACCTGTTCCGCTGGGACGGCTTCGTGACCCGGGCCGAGGCGCCCCGCCCCGCCGCCATCCGGCTGGAGCAGCGCACCCGCCTGTCCGAGCTGGAGGCGGAGATCGACCGGGACAAGCCCGCCCTCGACGCCGTCCAGACCGCCCAGAAGACCGCCGCCGACGCCTTCCGCGCGGCCGAGGAGTTGCTGAAGACCGCCCGGCGCGGGCCGTTCGACGCAGAGAAGACCGTGGCCGCCGCCCGCGACCGGCACGAGGCCCTGAACCGCGATCAGGCCCGCCGCGAGGCCCGCGCCCAGGCCCTGGACGACACCCTCGTGCGGCTGGAGGCCGAACTGGCCGAGGCCGAG
>NZ_BATC01000061.1 GCF_000466985.1 Brevundimonas abyssalis TAR-001 | reverse complement strand
CGCCGCCCGCCAGCCCATGGCCGCGACGATGGACAGGACGGCGGCCACGGTGCTGACCACCCCGCCGCGTCCCTCGGCCCGCGCCGCCTGCCGCCAGCCCACAGGAACAGGCCCAGGGCCAGCATCAGGCGCCGGTCATCAGCAGGGCCAGGGACTCCGCCCCGGCCTGACGGGCGAACACCCACACCAGCCACAGGGCCGCGCCGTACATGGGAAAGGCCAGCACGCCCTTGAGCCGGTCCATCCACGGACCGGGGCGCGGAAACCGCTTCAGCAGGCCCGGCGACAGGCTCACCGCCACATAGGGCAGGGCCAGACCCAGCCCCAGCATCAGGAACACCGCCACGGCCATGGGCGCGGGCATGACGAGCGCGGCGCCGAGGGCAAAGGCCATGAAGGGCGCGGTGCACGGCGCCGCCACCACCACCGCCAGAACGCCGGTGAAGAAGGCCCCCACGCTGCCCGGCAGGCGCGACAGGCGTCCGCCCGCGCCGCCCTCGGCCAGGCCCTGCGCCGCCATGCCCACATGGAACACGCCCGACAGGTTCAGACCCACCGCCAGCATCAGCAGGGCCAGGCCCGCAATCACGCCGGGCGACTGCAGCTGGAAGCCCCAGCCCACGGCCTGCCCCGCGGCCCGCAAGGCGATCAGGCGACGGCCAGGATCAGGAAGGTGGTCAGCACCCCGGCCAGGAAGGCCAGCCCGTCCCGCCGCGCCTCGCCCGGCTCGTGGGCCGAGGCCGACAGCGCCGCCGCCTTCATGGCCAGGATCGGGAACACGCACGGCATCAGGTTCAGGATCAGTCCGCCGATCAGGGCGAACAGCGCCGCCTGCAGGAACAGGCCGACCCCTGTCGGCGCCGCGCGCTCCGCCAGGGCGCCCTCGCCGGTGGTTCCCGCCAGCGGCTCGCCGACCTCGGCGGTGATCTCCCAGGCGCCCGCCGATGTGGACAGCACCCCGGCCATCGGGCCGTTCAGACCGCCGGTCAGAATGGCCCGACCGGCCGTCAGGGTCAGCGACAGGCCGTCGGATCCCCGCTCGCCCGGCTGTTCGGCCGGATGGTCGATGACCCCGCCCTCGAAGGGGAAGAAATAGACGTCGGAAAGATCTTCGCCCGACAGGGCCTCGCCCGTGACGGTCAGCAGCACCGTCTCGCCCTGACGCGTCACCCGCGCGGTCAGGTCGCCGGGGCGTGGGGCGGTCTCGAGGATGCGGGAAATGGCCGCGCCGTGCGCCCGGTCCAGCGGGGCCTCCCCGTCGTCCACGCGCAGGTCCAGCGTCAGGGTCAGCTCGTCCGGCACGCACATCTCGTCGCTGCACACCATGAACAGGGCGTCCACCGACAGCGACAGCACCGAGCCCGGCGCCGCATCGGCCGGGATCTCGATGGGGACCGGCAGATAGATCTGGTCCGAATAGCCGTAGTTCATCAGGCTCTGCAGCCGCTGGCGCTCGGGCAGGGGCCAGACGATGTCGCCCGCCTCCACCCCGCCGGGCAGGGTCCAGTCCAGTTCGGTGGGTCCGCCGGAGTCGCCCGGATTGCGCCAGTAGGTGTGCCAGCCGGGCTCGATGTCCTGCCGCACGGCCACCACGGCGGTGGAGCCCGGCGCGGCCCACTGGCTCATGGGGACCAGTTCGGCGGCGATGCGCTCGGTGCGCTGCACCTGGGCGTCGGCGGGCAGGGCCGCCAGCCAGACAAACAGACCGATCAGGACGGCCGACAGCGATCGCACGGGCGTTCAGTCTCCACAGGTGTTGCGGTTCCTGACGAACCCTAGCGATCCCGCCGACAGGTGCAACCGGAACCGGCGCCGCAGGCCTATTGATCCGCCGGACGGGTCCCGGCGTTGACCGCGATGCGGCCGATCAGCCTTTGACGATCAGATCGAGGGGCGAGCCCTCGCGATAGTCGGCGGCGGCGACGAAATTCACCCGGTCCTCCGAGATCAGCGAATAGATCTTCTGCTGGTCGCGGTCGGAATTGCGCGGGTCATAGACGGCGATGGAGAAGCCGCCCTTGGTGTGCATCATCTTCATGGTGGGCACGTCGGTGTCGCCGTCGCCCAGGAAGATCATGCGGTCGAACGGGATCGGCCGCTCGTCATCGGGGATGAAGCGGTTGATGCGCTCGTGCTCGTAGTGGTTCAGCACGCCCTTGTTGATGCGGAACAGGTACTGGGTCTTGGTGGTGTAGTTCACTCCCACCGCCGGCCACACGGCCACGCCCTTGTCATCATAGACGAATTTGGACGCGAACACGTGGCGGAAGGCATCGCGGATGGGACAGCCCTCGATCATCTCCTCCAGCCCGGCCGAGATGATGTAGTGCTCGATGTCCAGGCCGTAACGGGCGCCGAAGGCGTCGATGCGCGTGAACCAGCCGGGTCCGGTCAGGTCGGTCTTGAGCCCGTCGAACAGCTTCACGTCATGGCCGTGCTCGAGCAGGTCCCGTCGCGTGATCGGCTGGCCGTTCTCGCGCGCCCGGGCCAGCATCAGCTGCATGTACATCAGGATGTTGTCGCCGTCGGCCTCGCGGGTCAGGCGGTCCGCCTCGGCCCAGAAATCGCCGATGCCCATGCCGACCGAGGGGATGAAGGTCACCTCCTGCATGTTTCCCCGCGCCAGGGTGCCGTCGAAATCGTAGATCAGGGCGGTCTTGAGGCGTTTCGTCATGCCCGGCCTTCCTGAAGCTCGAGGCCCAGCTCCGGATGGGCGGCCGCCGGCTGGATGTCGTGCGGCAGGTGCAGGATGAAGCTGGCGCCCCGGCCCGGCTCGCTCTCCAGCTCGGCCCAGCCCCCGTGCAGTTCGATCAGCGCCTTGACCAGGGCCAAGGCCACGCCGGGCCCGCCGCGCTCGCGCTGGATGTAGCGGTCAAAGACGTGGGCCTGCAGGTGATAGGGGATGCCGTGGCCCGTGTCGGTGACGCGGAACCGCGTCTCGCCGACGCCGCGCGCGGCCTCCAGGGTCACGCGGCCGCCTTCGCTGATGGAGCGGGCGGCGTTGTCCAGCAGGTGATCCAGCGCCTGGACCAGTCGCTTCTGATCCGCCCGCACCGCGCCGATCTTGTCCGGGCAGACGACCTCGACCACCCCGCCGCGGCCCTCGACCCGCGCCCGCACCCGCTCCGCGCACTGCTCCAGCACGTCGCAGACCTGCACGTCGCCCAGACTCAGGTCCATCTCGCCCGCGTCGATCTGGGCCATGTCCAGCACGTCGTCGATGGAGCGGGCCAGCTGATTGGCCGCCACCCGGATCGCCCCCGCGTGCTGGCGCGTCCGCTCGTCCAGCAAGCCTTGCGCCTCCAGCAGTTCGGAATAGCCGACGATGGTGGTCAGGGGCGTGCGCAGTTCATAGGAGACGCTGCCCACGAACTGGCGTTTCAGCTCCTGACTCTCGCGCAGGGCCGCCTCCCGCTCGGTCAGGGCCTGCTCCAGCTCGCGCCGGGCGGTCACGTCGGCGAAGGCCACCAGGGTCGCGCCGTCGGGCAGGGGCCGCGTCTGCCAGGCGGCCAGCCGGCCGTCCTCGGTGCGGGTTTCGCCCGACACCGCCACGCGGCTCTCGGGATCGGGATCGGCCACCCGCGCCTTCAGGCCCAGCCAAAGGGCCGCGTCGGGCGCGGTGCGCTTGCACAGCTCGGCCAGGGAATCGAAATCACTGGCCTCGCCCAGCTGGTCTGCGGTCACGCCCCAGAAGGTCTCGAAGGCCTCGTTGTGCAGACGCAGCCGTCCGTCCGACCCGAACACCGCCACCGCGTCGTTCAGCTTGTCGAGGGTGGCGCGCTGCACCTGGATCTGGGCGTTGTAGCGGCTGCGCAGGTCCAGCTCGCCGGTGATGTCCGAGAACAGCAGCAGCACCCCGCCCAGCGGATGCGGCTGGCGGACCACCCGCAGGGTCCGCCCGTCGGGCAGGGACCAGCTGTCGTCCGGCGCGGCTTCGGTGGCCCCGTAGAACTCCAGCTCGTGCGCCTTCCAAGCCGGATAGTCGTCCCGCTCCGGCAGCTGGCGGCGCTGGCGCAGGCGATCCAGCAGTTCGGCGTGGGTCGGGCGGTCGTCCAGCCACGCCGGGTCGATGCCGAACAGCTGCTGGAAGGCGGTGTTGTGATAGGCCAGCCGCTTGGACGGGCCGAAGATGGCCACCGCGTCGGCCAGATGGTTCAGGGTCTCGTCGTGCCCCTCCACATGGCGGCGCAGGGTGTCGCGGGTCTCTTCGGCCTCGGTCACGTCCAGGGCGAAGGCCGCCGCGCCCAGGGCCTCGCCGCTTTCCGCCCGGCCCAGCGGTTCGGCGATGATGCGCCACGCCCGCCGCCGGCCGCCGCCGGAGGTCCAGCGGAACCCTTCCTGTCTCATGCCCAGCCGCGCGCCTCGGCGATCAGGGCGTCGGCGCCCCGGTCAAAGCCCAGGCCCCGGTCCACGGCGTCGGCCACGCTCTCGGCCTTCACCTCTTCCAGCCAGGCGCGGTTGGCCCAGACCAGCCGCCCGGTCCCGTCCACGCGCCAGGAGGGAACCGGCGAAAGCTCCGTCAGGGGCTCAGCCTCGTCCGCGCCGTCATGGCCGCGAAGCACTTCGCTGGACAGCTTCAGCCAGGCGGCGCCCGCCGCGGCCCGGCCCTGGACCCTGAGAATGCCGCGCGGCGTGCGGGCCAGGAAGTCGCAGGGCGCGCCCTGGGTCTGCAGCCGCGCCAGCCGGTCGGCGTTCTCCGGCGCGCTGGCGACCAGAGCCATCAGCAGATCACCCTCCCCGTCGCCCAGCAGCACGGCGCGCACCCGCCGGATGTCGGCGGGTTCGCCCTGGGGCTCCGCGCCTTCGCCATCCGCCGTCAGGCCCAGATAGATTTCGCCGAAGGCGCCCAGACCCGCGTCGCGGTCGGCCAGGCGCGATTCCAGGGCGGTCTGACGCGCATCCGCCGCCGACGCGCGCGCCAGCATGCGGTTTCTCAGCCGCCAGGCCCAGGCGCTGACAGACAGGGCCAGCCCTGCCGCCCCGGCGGCGGCCACGAAAGCGATGTCGGCCTCAGCCATGGTCCTCACCCGCCGATTCGGCGTTCACCATAACCCGGAACGGGCCAAATCCATCACGGTGCGGACCGCCACGTTGCCTTGGCGGCCCGCACGCCCGATATCAGCCCCATGACCGATGCCGAACCCGCCTGGACCGACCAGACCGCCCCCTCCCTGGATGACTTCGCCCGTCTGGCCGAGTCTGCCTTCGCCGGCCTGCCCGAGGGGTTCCGCGCCTTCGCCGGCGATGTGGAGTTCCGCATCCTCGATTTCGCCGATTCCGAGACCCTGTCGGAAATGGGCATGCAGGACCCGTTCGAGCTGACCGGCCTGTATCACGGGGTCGATCTGTCCCAGCGCACCGGCTTTGATCCGTCTCCGACGCCTCGCGGGTCTATCTGTATCGCCGTCCGATTCTGGACGAGTGGTGCGAGCGCGGCGACGTGGGCCTGTCGGAGATCATCGCCCATGTGCTGATCCACGAGATCGGTCACCACTTCGGCCTGTCTGACGACGACATCGACGCCATCGAGGACGGGCTGCGCTGACCCGGCCGCCGTCAGGCCGTGCGGATGACCCCGCCCGAGGCCTCCACCGGCCAGGGCGTCAGCCGCCCTCCGGCGCAGGGACCGCCCACGCATTCGCCGGTCAGGGGTTTGAACACCGCCCCGTGCCAGCCGCACAGGATCAACTCTCCGTCCCGGGTCAGGTAGCGGTCCAGCTCGATGGCCAGCGGAAAGCCCTGGTGCGGACAGCGGTCAACCCAGCCGGCCACCTGGTCGTCCTTGCGCACCACGAAGCCATGAAAATAGGCCTCGCCGATCTGCAGCACGAAGGCGCGCGAGCCGGGATCGGCGATGTCGGCCTCCGCGCACAGGGTCACGCCGGGCGGCGTCTTCCACACCCGCTTGCGCTCGGTCGGGGGTTCGGGCGGTCGGGCTTCAGCCACCTAGTCCGCCTCGACGCGGATCGGGCGGGTCAGCAGATCCTCTATGGCCTGGTCCACGCTCCAGCGCCCGGCCAGAACCTCGGCGGTGGCGGTGCAGATGGGCGCGTCCACCGCCAGCTTCTCGCACAGGTCGCGCACGGCCGGGGCGCTCTCATAGCCCTCAGCCACCGACCGCTTGCCGGCCAGGGCCTCCGTCACCGTCTGGCCCCGGCCCAGCGCCAGGCCCAGACTCATGTTGCGCGATTGGGGGCTGGAGCAGGTCAGCACCAGATCGCCCAGACCGCACAGACCCCGCACGGTCTCGGGCCGCCCGCCCAGAGCCTCGGCGATGCGGGTGATCTCGGCGAAGCCCGGGTGATCAGGGCGGCGTGGGCGCTGCGGCCCAGCTCGCGGCCCTCGACGATGCCGCAGGCGATGGCCAGCACATTCTTGATGGCCCCGCCGATCTCGGCGCCCACCAGATCGTCGGCCAGATAGGGCCGGAAGGTCGGGGTGGCGATGGCCGCGGCGATGGCCTTGCCCAGCGCCTCGTCCTCACAGGCCAGGGTCACGGCGGTGGGCAGGCCGCGCGCCACCTCGCCGGCGAAACTGGGGCCGGACAGCACCGCCGACGGCGTGTCGGGCAGCACTTCCGCCAGCACCTCGGTCATCAATTTCAGCGAACCGCGCTCGATGCCCTTGGAGCACAGCACCACCGGCGCGCCCCCGCCGGTCTGGTCCCGGAACGCCTCCAGCGTGCCCCGCAGGTGCTGGGCCGGCGGCACGGCCAGGATCAGGTCGCAGCCTTTCAGATCCGCCATGTCGGTGGTGGCGGCGACGCCGTCCTCCAGCGTCACGCCGGGCAGGAACAGGTCGTTGCTGCGCCGGTTGCGGATGCTCTCGACCACCTCGGCCTCGCGGGCCTGCAGCGTGGTCTTCAGTCCGGCCCGTGCGCAGACCTGGGCCAGGGCGGTGCCCCAGGCGCCCGCGCCGATCACCCCCGCCGTGCGGAACTCACCCATGGCTTCTCCCTTACGCCTTCGCGCCTTTGCGGCCTGTTTTATAGAGCGGATCGGCCAGGGCCGTCGCCTCGTCCAGCGGCCAGCGGGGCCGGGCCGCCACATCGATGTCCGAAACCAGCCCCAGCGCCAGTCGTTCCGCCCCGGCCAGGGCGATCATGGCCGCGTTGTCGGTGCAATAGGCCAGCGGCGGCGCCATAAACTCAAAACCGCATGCGGTCGCCGCGCGCTCCAGTTCGGTGCGCACCGTGCGATTGGCCGCGACCCCGCCCGCCACCACCAGCAGGCGGTGCTCATGGCGCGTCCCATAGTCGTCCATGGCCCGCGCCGACCGCTCGGTCAGCTGGCGGGCGATGGCCTTCTGCACCGCATCGGCCAGATCGGCCCGGTCCTGATCGGTCTCGCAGGTGGCCGCCAGCTTGGCCGCCGCCGTCTTCAGCCCCGAGAACGAGAAGTCGCAGCCCTTTCGCCCCAGAAGGGCCCGGGGCAGGTCGAACCGCGCCCCGTCGCCGGTCGCCGCCAGCTTTTCCAGCGCCGGGCCGCCCGGATAACCCAGGCCCAAAGTCTTGGCGATCTTGTCGAACGCCTCGCCCGCTGCGTCGTCGATGGTGGCGCCCAGCCGGGTCATGTGGCCGATGCCGCGCACCTCCATCAGCTGGCAGTGCCCGCCCGACACCAGCAGCAACAGGAACGGATAGGGCGCCGGCGCCGCCAGACGGGCCGACACCGCGTGGCCCTCAAGGTGGTTGACCGCGATCAGGGGAATGCCGCGGGCCAGAGCCACCGCCTTGCCGAAGCTGAGCCCCACCATGACCCCGCCCACAAGGCCGGGCCCGGCGGTCGCCGCCACCGCGTCCAGCCCCTCGAAATCCACGCCGGATTGTTCCATGGCCCGCCGCACCGTGCCCGCGATGGCCTCCACATGGCTGCGCGCCGCGATCTCGGGCACCACCCCGCCGAAGGGGGCGTGCTCCGCGATCTGGCTGTGCACCACGGAGGACAGCACCTGAACCGCGCCGTCCGGCATCTGCCGCACCACCGAGGCCGCGGTCTCGTCGCAGCTGGTCTCCAGCCCCAGCACGGTCAGGACGCGCGCTTCAGCCGTCTTCGGGGCCGCCGTTGCCGCCGCCGCCTCGCTGCTATAGTCCGCGCCCATGCTCATCGGGTCGAGGTAGCCCCCCGCCCCCTCCCGCGCAACAGAAAGCCCGCCCGCCTTGTCCACGCCCCTTCGCCTCGGAACCCGCCGCTCGACCCTGGCCATGGCCCAGTCCGGCATGATGCAGCGCGCCGTGGCCCGCGCGCTCGGCGCAGACGACGACAGCGTCGAGGACGCGGTGATCCTGGTCCCCATCGTGACCACCGGGGACCGCATCCAGGACCGCCGCCTGATGGACGTGGGCGGCAAGGCCCTCTTCACCAAGGAGATCGAGCAGGCCCTGATCGACGGTCGCATCGATCTGGCGGTCCATTCGCTCAAGGACGTGCCCGCCGACATGCCGCCGGGCCTCGTGCTGGCCGCCATTCCCGAGCGCGAGGATCACCGCGACGCCTTCGTCAGCGTCAATCACTCCGGTCTTGAAGACCTGCCCCACGGGGCGCTGGTGGGCACCGCCAGCCTGCGCCGTCAGGCCCAGCTGCTGGCCGCGCGGCCGGACCTGCGCATCGAGATGCTGCGCGGCAATGTGGACACCCGCCTGAACCGTCTCGCCGCCGGGGACTTCGACGCCATCCTGCTGGCGGCCTCGGGCCTGAACCGTCTGGGCCGGGCCGAGGTCATCACCGCCTGTCTGGACGTGGAGCGCTTCGTCCCCGCCCCCGGCCAGGGGCCCTGGCCATCCAGACCCGGTCCGCGGACGCCCTCGCCCCCTGGGCCGCCGCCCTGAACCATCGCCCCACCGCCGTGGCCGTGACCGCCGAGCGCGGCGCCATGCTGGCGCTGGAGGGTTCCTGCCGCACCGCCGTGGGGGCCTATGCCGTCATCGAGAACGACCGCCTGTCTCTGACCGCCGAGATCCTGAGCCCCGACGGCTCTGCCCGCTGGCGTCATTCGGGGGAAATCGACGCCCCCGACACCGAGACCGCCCACGATCTGGGCGTGCGCATCGGCGAGGCGGTCCACGCCGAGGCCGGCGATCAGGAACTCCCCGCCTGATGGACCGGCCCGCCCACGCGCCCCTGCGCCTGTGGGTCACCCGCGCCCGGCCCGGCGCCGAGGCCACCGCCGAACGCCTGACCGCCATGGGGCATCACCCGCTGGTCTCGCCCCTGCTGGCCGTCCGCCGCCTGAAGCCCCGCCTCGACCTGACCGGGGTCGGCGGCGTCGCCTTCACCAGCCGCAACGGCGTCGCCGCCTTCGCCGCCCTCGACCCCGAACGCGCCTTGCCGGTTTTCACCGTTGGCGACGCCACCGCCGAGTCCGCCCGCGAGGCCGGGTTCCGCCACGTTCGCTCCGCCTCCGGCGACGTGACCGCCCTGGCCGACCTGATCATTGCGCAGCATGGGGGCGGGGCCGTCCTGATCGCGGGCGCCCGCGAGCCCGCCGGCGACCTGCCCGGCGCCCTGACCACCGCCGGGGTGCAGACCCGCGCCGCCGTCCTCTACGCCGCCGTCACCGCCCCCGGCGGGCGCGGCCTGGCCGCGCTGAAACCGGCAAGCTTGAGGGCGTCCTCATCCACTCCCCCCGCGCCGCCCGCCGCCTGGCCGACCTGACCGAGGGCCTGGTCCCCGCCGCCGGCGCCGTGCCCGCGTTCTGCATCTCCCCGGCCGCCGCGGCGCCCCTCGGCGGCTCGCCCGCCTTCGCCCCCGTGGCCGCGGAGCACCCCGACGAAGCCGCCCTGCTGTCCCTTCTTGGCAAGCCGCGCCCGCCCGTATAAAGAGCCGTCCTCGCGCGCGGCCATCCGCCCCGCGCACCGGGCCGCCTTAGCTCAGCCGGTAGAGCATCGCATTCGTAATGCGAGGGTCGCGTGTTCGAGTCACGCAGGCGGCACCACCACTTCCCCGTTTACCGCCGTCAGCGACCGCCCGCTCTCAGCCAGGCGTCGCGTGCGGCGGCGAAGCGCTGGGGGACCAGGCCGTCGACGCGAGACGTTCCGGTGATCCTGAGGCCGGCCTCGTGGCCCTTCTTCCAGGCGACGCGGCCTTCGCGGGCGACGCCCTCGGCGATGGTCACTACCATCACGACCTCGGGCAGCTGCACGTCGCGCTGCAGCCGCAGGCGCAGGCCGCCGCGGGATTCGTCCACGACGGCGCAGCCCAGTTCGAGACCGGGCGCCACCACCAGGCCGCGCACATTGGTCAGGCGCCGAGGCTCTGACCGGCGGTCGTCCTTCTTGCGAAACAGCATGATGTCCTAACGCTCCGGTCCGCCGTTGGTGTCCACGTCCACGACCCGCCGGTCCCGGTCCAGGCGAACCACCGTGTCCGCCCGCACGCCGCCCGCCAGCATGTGGCGGGTGATGCGCTCGAAATGGGCGACGAAGCGGGCCAGCCGCGCCCGCTCATCCTTGCCGAGCGCCGGGGGGTCACTCCCCCGCAGCCCGGCTTCCTGTTCGCAGCGCCAGTCCAGTATGACACCGAAGCCCGGCGCCTTCAGAAAAAGGATCCCGTCGAAGCCGGTGGTCAGCGCGGCCTGGCCATCGGCCAGCCGGGCGTTGGCCGAACGCCGCCAGACGCCGTCGGCGTCCTCGCTCCGCTCCAGGGCGTTGACCGGCGCGGCGAGGGCGTCGGCGTTCTGCGGGATCGCGCCGATGAGCCAGCCGTCCACCAGAACGGCGCGCGGCCGCCCCTTGAAGCCGGGCCACTGCGACGGGGGCTTCCGGTCATCGGCCAGTTTGTCGAAGGCGGGCAGGGCCGTGGTCTGCTCCGGTCCGGCGGCGCCCAGGGCCGCGACCGTCGCGCTCAACAACGCCAGATCATGGGTCCCCGGCGGGCCGCGCGTGGCGAACAGGGGGTGGACCTCGCGCGCCATCTGTTCCCGCTCCGCCCGCGTCAGATAGACATCGTCCAGTGACAGGTGGGCGCAGCCCAAGGCCTGCGCCGCCGCCCGCGCCAGGGTGGTCTTGCCCGACCCCTGCGCGCCCGAGATCCCGATCAGCGGCACGTGGCCCGGCCGTTCGGCGGCCTCGATCAACCGCTCCACCGCCGTGATCAGGCGG
This sequence comes from Brevundimonas abyssalis TAR-001, assembly GCF_000466985.1. GTDB lineage: Bacteria > Pseudomonadota > Alphaproteobacteria > Caulobacterales > Caulobacteraceae > Brevundimonas > Brevundimonas abyssalis. The sequence continues at coordinate 4,576 of NZ_BATC01000061.1, read as the reverse complement.
GGATCGGTCATGGTCAGTGCTGGTTTTCCGGCAGGCGCACGATCAGGCCGTCCAGGTCGTCGCTGACCCGGATCTGGCACGATAGCCGCGAGTTGGGCTCCACCGCCTCGGCGAAGTCCAGCATGGACTCCTCCATGGCTGACGGCCGCCCCGTCTCCGCCTGCCACTCCGCGTCCACATAGACGTGGCAGGTGGCGCAGGCGCAGGCGCCGCCGCAGTCTGCGTCGATGCCCGGCACATTGTTGCGGATCGCGCCCTCCATGACGGACAGCCCGTTTTTCACGTCGACGACGTGCTCGGTCCCGTCATGCTCGATGTAGGTGATCTTGGCCATCAGCCCTCAAGTAGCGAAGCGATAGGGCGAAGGAAACAAGCCCTCAAGTCGCGAAGCAATACGGCGCATGAACCATCAGGCCGAAGCCTTCGCCTTGTTCCGCTCCCGGGACACCATCAGCTTCTTGGTCTCGGCGATGGCCTTGGCCGGGTTCAGGCCCTTGGGGCACACCTGGGTGCAGTTCATGATGGTGTGGCAGCGGTAGAGCTTGAAGGGGTCCTCAAGGTCGTCCAGCCGCTTCTGGGTGGCGTCGTCGCGGCTGTCGGCGATCCAGCGGTAGGACTGCAGCAGCGCCGCCGGGCCCAGGTAGTCCTTCTGGTTCCACCAGTAGCTGGGGCAAGAGGTGGAGCAGCAGGCGCACAGGATGCACTCGTACAGCCCGTCCAGCTTCTCCCGGTCCTCCGGCGACTGAAGGCGCTCGGTGGTCGGGTCCGGTTCGTCGGACTGCAGATAGGGCTGGATCGAGTCGTATTGGGCGTAGAACAGGCTCAGGTCCGTCACCAGATCCTTGACCACCGGCTGGTGGGGCAGGGGCGCGATGGTGATGGTGGAGGACGAGCACTCCTCCCAGCCCTTGGTGCAGGACAGGGTGTTGCGCCCGTCGATGGTCATGGAGCACGACCCGCAGATGCCTTCGCGGCATGAGCGGCGGAACGCCAGGGTCGGGTCGATGGTGTTCTTGATGTGGATCAGGGCGTCCAGCAGCATCGGCCCGTGGTCGTCGGCCGACACCTCGAACACGTCCCAGCGCGGATCGGAGTCCACCTCGGGGTCATACCGGTAGACCTTGTAGGTCTTGACGTTGGTCGCGCCTTCGGGGGCCTTGTGGACCTTGCCTGTGGTAGGCTTGGAACCGCGCGGAAGGGTGAGCTGGACCATGCTTAGTAAACCCTCGCCTTGGGCTTGATGTAGTCGATGTCGCTGGACATCGTGTACTCGTGGACCGGTCGGTAATCGATGGCCACGCCCTGTCCCGGACGCTTCCACGCCAGGGTGTGCTTCATCCATTCCGCGTCGTCGCGGTCGGGATAGTCCTCGCGGGCGTGGGCCCCGCGGCTTTCCTTGCGGTTGGCCGCGCTCTCGATGGTCACCAGCGCCTGATCGATCAGGTTGTCGTATTCCAGGGTCTCGACCAGATCGGTGTTCCAGATCAGGCCGCGATCGGTGGTCTTGATATCCTCGCCCGCCGCGTGGATGGCGCGCAGCTTGGCCACGCCCTCGTCCAGGGTCTTGCCGGTGCGGAACACCGCCGCGTCGGACTGCATGGCCCGCTGCATGTCGTCGCGCAGCTTGGCCGTGGGCGTGCCGCCGGAGGCGTGGCGGAAGCGGTCCAGCCGGGCCAGGTGGGCGTCGGTGGCGCCGGCGGGCGCGGCGGGGACCGGCGCGGCCTTGTCCACCACCTCTCCGGCGCGCAGGCCGGCGGCGCGGCCGAACACCACCAGGTCGGTCAGGCTGTTGGAGCCCAGGCGGTTGGCGCCGTGCACCGAGACGCACGCCGCCTCGCCCACGGCCATCAGGCCGGGCACCACGGTGTCGGCGTTGTCGCCCACCTTGGTCAGCACCTCGCCGTGATAGTTCGTGGGGATGCCGCCCATGTTGTAGTGCACGGTCGGCAGGACCGGGATCGGGGCCTTGGTCACGTCCACGCCCGCGAAGATCTTGGCGCTTTCGGAAATGCCCGGAAGACGCGCGTGCAGGGTCTTGGGATCCAGGTGATCCAGATGCAGGAAGATGTGGTCCTTGTTCGGGCCCACGCCGCGGCCTTCGCGGATCTCGATGGTCATGGAGCGGCTGACCACGTCGCGGCTGGCCAGATCCTTGGCCGAGGGGGCGTAGCGTTCCATGAACCGCTCGCCCTCGGAATTGGTCAGATAGCCGCCCTCGCCGCGTGCGCCCTCGGTGATCAGGCAGCCGGCGCCGTAGATGCCGGTGGGGTGGAACTGCACGAACTCCATGTCCTGCAGCGGCAGGCCGGCGCGCAGCACCATGGCGTTGCCGTCGCCGGTGCAGGTGTGGGCGCTGGTGGCCGAGAAATAGGCACGGCCGTAGCCGCCGGTGGCCAGGATCACCAGCTTGGCCCGGAAACGATGCAGCTGGCCGTTGTCCAGCTGCCAGGCGGTCACGCCGGTGCAGGCGCCGTCCTGCATGATCAGGTCCAGCGCGAAATACTCGACGAAGAACTTCACCTCGCGGCGCACCGACTGGCCGTACAGGGTGTGCAGGATGGCGTGGCCGGTGCGGTCGGCGGCGGCGCAGGTGCGCTGCACCGGGCCCTCGCCGAAATTGCGGGTCATGCCGCCGAAGGCGCGCTGATAGATCTTGCCGTCCTCGGTGCGACTGAAGGGCACGCCCCAGTGCTCCAGCTCGTAGACCGCCTTGGGCGCCTCGCGCACCAGATATTCAATGGCGTCCTGGTCGCCCAGCCAGTCCGACCCCTTCACGGTGTCGTACATGTGCCATTTCCAGTCGTCCTCGCCCATGTTGCCCAGCGAGGCGGAGATGCCGCCCTGGGCGGCCACGGTGTGGGAGCGGGTCGGGAAAACCTTGGTGACGCAGGCGACCTTCAGACCCTGCTGGGCGGCGCCCAGCGCGGCGCGAAGGCCGGAGCCGCCGGCGCCCACGACGACGACGTCGTATTCGTGATCGACGAATTCATAAGCAGCCATGTCGTCCTCAGGCCCCGAAGCCGGCGGGCAGCGGCGCAGACCCCAGCGCCAGCCGCGTGATGAAGAAGATGCTGGTCGCCGCCAGCACCAGGAAGATCAGGTTCGACAGGCCGATCAACAAGGCCTTGTTGCCGGGCCGGTGGATGTAGTCCTCGATGATCACCTTCCACGCCAGGCTGATGTAGCCCAGGAACACCACCGCCGTGACGCCGAGCAGCACGGCGTTGAAGGGGCTGGCGAACCACGCCGTCGCCGTGTCGTAATCGGCGCCGGTCAGGGTGAAGGCGCTGAAGGCCGCCCAGACGCCCAGCGGCATGAGCAGCAGCAGGGCGACCCGCTCCACCACCCACTCACGGGCCCCGTAGCGCTCGGAGATCTTCACGCGGTTCTTGTACTGGGCGTAGCCGCTCACAGCGAAACCTTCCCGGCAGCGAACAGGACGACCCAGAACAGCACCGTCAGGACCACCGGCCCCCACACCGAAAGGTGCGACAGCAGGTTGGCCGGCGCGATCTCCAGCGCTGCGCCGGTGTCCTGCACCAGGTGGCGACCGCCGTTCAGGATGAAGGAGAACATCACCAGGGTCAGGCCAAAGCCGATCAGCAGCCCCAGGGGCGATCCCATGAAGGCCATCACCCCGGCATGGGCCTCGGGCCCGAAGGCCAGGGCCCCAAGCCAGCCGATGACCAGGATCGCGCCGACGCTGGCGGCGCCGATGGTCATGCGGAACAGGATCGAGGCCAGCATGGTGATATGCCAGCGCCAGATCTGGAGGTGAGGGGACAAGGGCCGGATGCGGCCGTTGGGCTGGCGCACGAAACGGCCGGTCTGGTCGTCGTCGGCGTCTGAGGCGGTCGACATGCGAATCGTTCTCAAACCATTGAAAAATCAGCGATGATGCAGTGCGGAAAGCTTTACGAACCTGCGCAGGGGGGTGTCAACGCGGCAGGCTTCACGGTTCGCTCAACAGCCCGGATTCCCTTGCTGGCAGGCCCGGTCTTGCGCTGCGGCCTCCTGTCGCTACCCTTTCCCCATGATCTGGATCGCCATGACCCTCGCCATGACCGCCGCACAGGACGGCCCGGTCGCCTATGAGGCGGCTTCGCCCACCTCGCTGGAGCTGTACTCCGGCCCGCCGGTGCGGCCTTACGAGCCGTCGTGGGACACCCCGGGCGCCGAGGGCGACGCCTATATGATCACCCGCCGCGCGCTGGAGGCGCCGGCCCTGCTGGAATCCTATGACGGGACCTACGAGACCACCCCCACCGACGCCGAGGTGGTCTATCAGCAGGGGGTCACGTCCGCCGCCCTCCGGGCCAATTCCATCATGGGGCCGCTGGACGGCCGCTGGCGCGTCACGGCTCCGGACGGCGCCCCGGTGCTTGAGCTTCTGATGATGGACCGGGGCGACGGCGCCCTGGTGGAAGGGGCCTGGCGCGAGCCCACGGCCCCGGACGCCGCCCTGACCAGCCGCCGCCTGGGCGCCCTGTCGCTGGTGGTGCGGTCGGGCGAGACCCTGACCATCGAGGTGGACGACCCCGACGGCCCGGGCCGTCTCAGCCTCGAGCGGACGCGC
>NZ_BATC01000062.1 GCF_000466985.1 Brevundimonas abyssalis TAR-001 | reverse complement strand
GGTGAGGGTCGGGTTGTTCTGCTTACGGCCTGACGACCCTCATCCCCCGCGCGAGGACCGGCTCGCTGACGCGCTCCGGTGCGCGGGTACCCCTTCTCCCAATGGGAGAAGGAATCAGGGCCTTACTTCACCGGCATCCGGCCGATGATCTGTTTCATGGTCTCGACCTTGACCGGCAGGTCGGCGGCCAGGCGCGAGGCGATTTCGCGCGCGCCCACCGGATAGGCGTCGCCGCCCTCGGCGATCTCTTTCGACAGGGCTGTGGCCTCGAGCAGCAGCCGCTCCAGCGTCTCAACCTGCTCGACGGCGAGGGCGCGGGCCTCCAGCTGCAGACGCCTGACCCGCTCGCCCGTGGTCTCGGGCTTGCGCATCAGGTCATAGACCTCGGCCTCGGCATTCACCACGCGCAGGTTCGGTTCAGTCTTGCCTTTGCCGGCCATGATGATCGCTCCTTCACGTCAATGCTGACCCAGAATCGTCAACGCACGAAGCATGGCCGTGGACGGATGAACCTCGCTTGAGCGAATTGGGGCCGGACTGTGGCGAGCATGCATCAGGCCCTGTTCCGCCTTGGCACAGGTCCGGGTTTACGCCCGCCCTTTCCCCGGAGCCCGGCGCCGTTTATGCCTGCGCCATGCCCAGGTTGACCTCCGCCATCGACGCCAAATCCCCCGCCTTCAGGACGCTGGACGCCCATAACCGGCGCCTGCGTGACGAGCTGCGCGAGAAGGTGGCGCAAGCCGCCCTCGGTGGCTCGGAGAAATCCCGCGAGCGCCACGTCTCGCGCGGCAAGCTGCTGCCCCGCGACCGGGTGGAGCGCCTGCTGGATCCCGGCTCGCCGTTCCTCGAGGTGGGCCAGCTGGCCGCCAACGGCATGTACGGCGACGAGGCCCCCGGCGCGGGCATGATCTGCGGCGTGGGCCGGGTATCGGGCCGCGAGGTCATGATCGTGGCCAACGACCCCACGGTGAAGGGCGGCGCCTACTTCCCCATGACGGTGAAGAAGCACCTGCGCGCCCAGGAGATCGCCGAACAGAACAATCTGCCCTGCGTCTATCTGGTGGATTCCGGCGGCGCCAACCTGCCCCACCAGGCCGAGGTCTTCCCCGACCGCGATCACTTCGGCCGCATCTTCTTCAACCAGGCCCGCATGTCGGCCCGGTCCATCCCCCAGATCGCCTGTGTCATGGGCTCCTGCACAGCGGGTGGCGCCTATGTGCCGGCCATGTCGGACGAGACGGTGATCGTGCGCAATCAGGGCACCATCTTCCTGGCCGGCCCGCCGCTGGTGAAGGCCGCCACCGGCGAGGTCATCTCGGCCGAGGAGCTGGGCGGCGCCGAGACCCACGGCCGCCTGTCCGGCGTGGTGGACCATGTGGCCGAGAACGACGAACACGCCCTGCAGATCGTGCGCGACATCGTCGCCAATCTGAACACGGTCAAGCGGGTGGAGCTGGACCTGGCCGAGCCGGTGGCGCCCGCCTTCGATCCGGAAGAGCTCTACGGCATCATCCCCGACGACGTGCGCGCCCCCTATGACGTGCGCGAGGTCATCGCCCGCATCGTCGACGGCTCCGTCCTCGACGAGTTCAAGGCGCTGTACGGAACCAGCCTCGTCTGCGGCTTCGCCCGCATCTGGGGCCAGCCCGTGGCCATCCTCGCCAACAACGGCGTGCTGTTCAGCGAAAGCGCCCAGAAGGGCGCCCACTTCATCGAACTGGCCTGCAAGCGGAAGATCCCGCTGGTGTTCCTGCAGAACATCTCGGGCTTCATGGTGGGCGGAAAATACGAGGCCGAGGGCATCGCCAAGCACGGCGCCAAGCTGGTGACCGCGGTGGCGTCCGCCGAGGTCCCGAAATTCACCGTCCTGATCGGCGGCAGCTTCGGCGCGGGCAACTACGGCATGTGCGGCCGGGCCTATTCGCCCCGCTTCCTGTTCACCTGGCCCAACAGCCGGATTTCGGTGATGGGCGGTGAGCAGGCCGCCAGCGTCCTGGCCACCGTCCACCGCGACGCCGACAGCTGGTCCGAGGCCGAGGCCGAGGCCTTCAAGGCCCCGATCCGCCAGAAATACGAGGACGAGGGCAACCCCTATTACGCCACCGCGCGCCTCTGGGACGACGGCGTCATCGACCCGGCCCAGACCCGTGACGTCCTCGGCCTGGCCATCAGCGCCAGCCTGAACGCCCCGATCCCGGACACCACCTTCGGCGTGTTCAGGATGTAGCCCCTTGTCATTCCGGCCGAAGCGAAGCGGAGAGCCGGGACGGGTGGGCGAGGAATGAAATCGGCCCGGAAGCTGCGCCAGCAGCTATGCGGACCACAGGTCAGGTCAGCGCGATGGCGGCCCGTCTCCCGGACAATCGCAAGCGATTTCCGGGAGCCCGCTACAGAGCGGCGCACTCCGTCCCGGATAAGCGCTGCGGGCTTTCCGGGATGACAAGGACTGTCACCCCGCCCGGAGTACCTTCTCCATCGCCTTCCCCCTGGCCAGTTCGTCGACCATCTTGTCCAGATGGCGCACCTCGCGCATGAAGGGGTCCTCGATCTCCTCGACGCGATAGCCGCAGATCACGCCGGTGATCAGAAAGCGGTTCGGGTTCATGGCCGGGGCCTCGGCGAAGAACGCCTCGAACGTCGTCTTCGCCTCCAGATGCGCCTGCAATCCGTCGGCCGAATAGCCCGTCAGCCACAGGATGATCCGATCGACCTCAGCTCGCGTGCGCCCCTTCTTCTCCGCCTTGGCGACATAGTGAGGGTAGACGCTCGCCACACTCATCCGGCGGATGCGGTCATTGGCGCTGGTCGCCATGGCGACGCTCCGTATGCAGTTCGGCCTGTCATGCGTTATAGGCCTGAAGCCTCAGGAGACCATCATGGCCAAGCCCACCGATTCCGACCTCAACGCCCCCGACCTCAACGCCCTGGACGTCACCGACGCCGAGGCCGCCGAGATGAACCGCATCAACCATCCGCTCGTGGCGGGCGCGGCGCCGGACGCCAATGACCAGCTGGCCGTGATCGACTCCACGCCCGACGGCATGGTGTTCATCACCATCAACCGGCTGTCAAAAAAGAACGCCTTTGACGCCGCGACCATCGCGGCCCTGCGCGAGGCGTTCGAGACCCTGCACGGCGCCGACCATGTGCGCGCCGTGTTCATCCGCGGCGCGGGCGGTGTGTTCAGCGCGGGGGCGGACCTGAACTGGATGCGTGCCGCGGCCGACTGGTCCGAAAGCGACAACCGCGACGACGCCATGGGCCTGGCCGACATGCTCAAGGCGCTCTACGACATCCCGGCCCTGACCGTGGCCTTGGTCGAGGGCGCGGCCATGGGCGGCGGCGCGGGCATCGTCGCCGCCTGTGACATGGCCGTGGCGGTCAAGAGCGCGACCTTCGCCTTCTCCGAGGTCAAGCTGGGCCTGATCCCGGCCACCATCGCGCCCTATGTGGTCGAGGCCGTCGGGGCCCGCCGGGCCCGGGCCCTGTTCCTGACGGGCAATCCCTTCGACGCGGACTACGCTGCTCATGTGGGGCTGGTGGACGCGGTGGTGCCCGACGTGGACGCCCTGCACGGCTTCATCGACCAGATCACCGGCACCCTGACCGCCTGCGCCCCCGGCGCCATGGGCGAGGCCAAGCGGGTGGTCCATCTGGTGGCCAACCGCCGCATCGATTCCGGCCTGATGGACGACACCGCCCGCCTGATCGCCCGCGCCCGGGTCAGCGCCGAGGGTCAGGAAGGCGTCCGCGCCTTCCTCGACAAGCGCAAGCCGAACTGGGCGAAGTAGCCGACAACGGGGGCAGGGGGCATGACCAACGAACTGGAGACCGCGGCGGCGGCCTCGGCGGGCGGCTGGCTGCGCTTCCGGCGCAGACAGGCGGACATCCCGCCGGGCACGCCGTGCGCCAATTGCGAGACGCCGCTGGTGGGGACCTACTGCCACGCCTGCGGCCAGCTGGCCGAGAATTTCAACAAATCCATCTGGAAGCTGGGCAAGGAGGCGCTGGAGAGCTTCTTCCATCTGGACGGCCGTCTGGCCCACACCCTGCCGCGCCTGATCGCGCGCCCCCACCGCCTCACGCGCGACTACCTGGACGGCAAGCGCGCCTTCCAGGTGCCGCCCCTGCGCATGTTCCTTGTGATCCTGTTGCTCACCTTCGTGGTGGGCCAGTGCGCCCTGCGCGGCGGGACGACAGATGAGCTGGTTCGCCAGGCCGGAACCTCGGCGGGCGATTCACAGTCCGCCCTGGATCAGGCCCGCGCCGAAATCGCGGCGGATGAAAGCCTGACCGAGAGCGAGCGTCGCATCGCCGAGGCGGCGCTGGAGCGTAACTGGGGCGGCATCGTCGCTGGCGTCACCACGGTGCAGGAAGCCAACCGGATCATTCAGGAAGAGGCCGATGATCCCGCGGATCGTGAGAGCGCCTCCGCCTTCGAAACCTGGCTGACCGACAGGCTCGAGGCGGTCCAGGCCGAACCACGCCGCTTCTCCCTCCTGCTCGCGGTCTGGGCCCAGCGGGTGGTGATGCTGATGCTGCCCGTCTCGGCCCTGATCCTGGCCTGCATGTTCTTCTGGCGGCGCGAGGTGTTCCTGTTCGACCACCTGATCTTCTCCATGCACTCCCTGTCGTTCCAGCTGCTGCTGATCACCACGTCGTTCCTGCTGGCCATGGGCATCGGGCCGGTCGCGTGGAACCTGCTGTGGCTGTCGCCCGTGCATCTGTTCGTCCACATGAAGGGCGCCTATCGCAGCGGAACGGCCATGACCCTGCTGCGCATGTCCGTCCTGTTCACCGCCACCGTCATCGCGGGCAGCTTCATGTTGCTGCTGTGGCTGTTTCTCGCCTTCAACGAGATGGCGGGCTGAGACGCACTTGTCTGGATGTACCCCGTTCGCCACAGTGGCGGCAGGCGGGGGCCGGGAGGGGATCATGCGTCTTGTTCACGCTGCTGTAGCGGCTGTTTGCATCATCGTGTCGGGCGTCGTCGCGACCCGGCCGCCGCCCAGTCCGTGCCTAATTTTCGGTCCGACGACGACCTGCGGCGCTTTCTGACCGACAGCGAAGGCTATCTGGTGGTCCGGGCGCCGCCGCCCCATTCGCCCCCGCCGCCGCCCGCACCGCCGCCGCCTCCAGGCGCCCAGCCCGCAACGCCGGACGCGCCCTCCATCACCAACACCCAGCTGGTCGGCATCGACGAGGGCGGCATCGTCAAGGTCTCCGGCGAGCATCTTGTGATCCTGCGCCGGGGCCGGGTGTTCAGCGTCTCCATGGCCGACGGCGCGCTGGAGCCGGTGGACGCCATCGACGCCTTCGCGCCCGGCGCCGATCCGGGCCACAGCTGGTACGACGAGATGCTGGTCGTTGGCGACATGGTGACGGTGATCGGCTTCAGCTATTCGCGCGGCGGGACCGAGATCAACCGCTTCCGCCTGTCGCCCGAGGGACGGTTCACCTTCGTCGACAGTCATCAGCTGCGGGCCAGCGACTATTTCTCGTACAGCAACTACGCCGCGCGCCTCATCGGAACGCAGCTGATCGTCTATTCACCACTGCGCTTCAGTTCCGGGACGGACGACGTGCTGGACAGCCTGCCGGGGATCAGCCGGTGGACCGAAGGCCAGGACGAGCCGGCGTTCCGGCGCATCGCCCGCAGCCAGGACGTCTACATGCCGCGCGTCCTGCAGCGCGCCGGGGCCGAATACGTCGCGATGATGCATGTGGTCTATCGCTGCGACCTGGCGGCGGTCGAGCTGGACTGCGCCGCGACGATGGTCATGGGCGACGACTACGCCACCTTCTTCGTGTCGCACAACGCGGCCTATCTCTGGAATGAGGTCGCCCACGAGATCGGCGAATTCGGTTTCGTCTATCGATTCGGCCACGACGGCGGTCCGGTCACCGCCGCTCAGGTCTGGGAGGCGCCGCTCGGTCCGCTAGGCTTCCACGCCAATACAGAAGCCGGCCGCCTGGACCTGCTGGTGGCGGCTCGCGGATCCATCCCGCAATGGGGTGATCAGCCCACGGGGGTGGCCCTGCTGCGTCTGCCCACGTCGCGCTTCGGCGACGGGTCGCGGGCGCCCATGCTGTCCGACTACCAGTTCACGCCGGGCCAGGGGCTCTACCACAGCCTCATCACCGCCCACCGCTTCATCGGCGACTGGGCCTTCTACAGCACGACCACAGGGCCGGGCGCCTATTACGGCCAGCCGGCCGCCACCATGCCCGCCCAACTGGTGGCGGTCCCCATCGCGCCCGGCGAGCCCGTGCTCCTCGACCTGCCTGACGGCGTGGCGCGCATCGAACAGATCGGGCGCGATGCCCTGGCTGTCGGCGGACAGGAAGAGGTGACCTTCACCACCCTGGACCTGTCGTCGGGCTCGCCCGTGCTCGGACCCCGTCACGTTCAGGCCCGCGCCAGTCAGGCGGAATCGCGCAGCCACGCCTTCTTCTTCCGGCCCGACGCGGGGGGCGAGGACGGGCTGCTGGGTCTGCCCATCCTGTCAAACCAGCCGCCCGAAGAGGCGTGGGGGGAGTGGACGCCCCACGCGGCCATGCTGTTCCTGCGGCGTCAGGCCCGGGAACTGTCGGGCCTCGGTCGCCTGGAGGCCTCCGCACAGGGCGTCCGCGACGACGGCTGCCGGGTGTCCTGCGTGGACTGGTACGGCAACGCCCGCCCGATCTTCCTCGGCGACCGCATCTTCGCCCTGATGGGCTACGAAATCGTCGAGGGCCGTCTGGAGGGCGACGGGGTTGAGGAAGTGCGGCGGGCGGACTTCGCCCCGTCCGTCCCGGTTGCGGAGTAACGAGAGGGCTTTCGCCAGATCGCGTGGTCTGGGATAGGGTCGCCCCATGTTCAAATCCGTTCTGGTCGCCAACCGTGGCGAGATCGCCTGTCGTGTCTTCCGCACCGCCCGCGCCATGGGCGTGCGCACCATCGCCGTCTATTCCGAGGCGGACGCCGACGCCCTGCATGTGCGCGAGGCCGATGAGGCCGTGCTGATCGGCCCCGCCGCCGCCCGCGAGTCCTATCTGGACGCGGCGAAGGTGCTGGCCGCCGCGAAGGAGACGGGGGCCGAGGCCATCCATCCCGGTTACGGCTTCCTGTCCGAAAACGCCGACTTCGCCGAGGCTGTGATGGCCGCCGGGCTGGTCTGGATCGGCCCGCCCCCCGCCGCCATCCGCGCCATGGGCCTGAAGGACGCCGCCAAGGATCTGATGGACAAGGCGGGCGTGCCCGTCACGCCCGGCTATCTGGGCGCGGACCAGTCGCTGGAATGCCTCCAGAAGGAGGCCGACGCCATCGGCTATCCGGTGCTCATCAAGGCCGTCGCCGGCGGCGGCGGCAAGGGCATGAAGAAGGTCGAGCGCTCGGCCGACTTCGCGGCCGGTCTCGCCGGGGCCCAGCGGGAAGGGGAGGCCTCGTTTGGCGATCCCCGCGTCCTGATCGAGAAATACATCACCCGCCCGCGCCACATCGAGGTGCAGGTGTTCGGGGACTCCCAGGGCAACGTCGTCCACCTGTACGAACGCGACTGCTCGCTGCAGCGCCGCCACCAGAAGGTGATCGAGGAGGCTCCGGCCCCCGGTATGGACGGCCCGACGCGGGCGGCGGTTACCGAGGCAGCGGTGCGCGCGGCGAAGGCCGTGAACTATGTGGGCGCGGGTACGGTGGAGTTCATCGCCGACGCCTCCGAGGGCCTCAAGCCCGACCGCATCTGGTTCATGGAGATGAACACCCGCCTGCAGGTGGAGCACCCCGTCACCGAGGCCGTCACCGGCGTCGATCTGGTGGAATGGCAGTTCCGCGTGGCGGCGGGCGAGCCCCTGCCGCTTCAGCAGGACGAGATCGAATTGGACGGGTGGGCCATGGAAGCCCGCCTCTACGCCGAGGACCCCGACAACGGCTTCCTGCCCAGCATCGGCCGTCTGGATCACTTCCAGTTGCCCGACGATCTGCGCGTCGACACCGGGGTCGAGCAGGGCGGCGAAGTCAGTCAGCACTACGATCCCATGATCGCCAAGCTGATCGTGCACGAGGATACGCGCGAGGCCGCCGCCGCCCGTCTGGCCGACGCCTGCTGCGAGGTGGAGGTCTGGCCGGTCCGGACCAACGCCGCCTTCCTCGCCCGCTGCCTGGACCATCCCCGCTTCGTCTCCGGCGACGTGGACACCGCCTTCATCGGCGCCGAGGAGGAGACCCTGCTGGCGCAGGAGCTGAAGGATGAGATCGTCGCGGCGGGTCTGACCGACCTGTTCGAGGCGTCTCGCCAGCGCTCAAGGCTCCCCACGGACGACGGGGTGTCTCCCTGGAGCGGACAACGCGAAACCATCACAGGCTTCCGCCTGAACGGCCCGGAGCGGTCCCTCATCACCGGCAGCGTGAATGGCGTCCCGCAAGAGGCGCTGCTGACGCCGAAGCGACAGGACGATGCGTCCTGGTACGAAGTGAGCCTGAACGGGCAGACCTTCCAGGTCGCGCCCGGGATGGAGGGCATCTGGATCGGCGACCGGTATGTGCCCGCATGGTTCGGCGCGGATCAGACCGTGCTGTTCGATGAAGGCCATGCGGTCGCGTTCGCGCCGGCGTCCAACGTGGCCCAGGGTGCCGCCGCCGCCTCAGACGGCTCCCTCCGCGCGCCCATGCCCGGCAAGATCGTCGCGGTCTCGGCCGAGCCCGGTCAGGCCGTCACGAAAGGTCAGTCGATCGTGGTGCTGGAAGCCATGAAGATGGAGCATGCCCTGACCGCGCCGTTCGACGGCGTGGTGGGCGAATTGGCCGTTGCCGTGGGCGATCAGGTGACCGACGGTGCGGTTCTGGCCACCATCACGGCGTCAGCGAACGCGGGGGAATGACCATGAAGACGATGATCGCGGCGGCCGCCCTGGCCCTCAGCCTCACGGCCGGCGTCGCCACGGCCCGGCAGGCGGGCGAAACCGAATCCCAACGCGACCTGACCTGCATGGCCGTGTTTCTGGCCATCGCCGACTCCCAGGACCCCCAGATGCAGCAGGCCGGGACCATCGGCTCCCTGTTCTTCTATGGCCGCCTGCAGGGCCGCGAGCCAGGGGTGAACTGGTTCGAACGCCTGACCGTCTATGCGACTCCGTCGATATGGAGCAGTTGATGGCCCGCGCGCCGGAATGCGGCGGCATCATCGAACAGGTCGGCCAGGACATGATCGCCTACGCCGAGCAGTACGAAGCGGCCCAATAGGCCGGGTCGCCTCGCGCCCGGCTTTCGGCTAGACGGACCAGACGATTCCGCCAGCACGAGACCGCCCCATGACCTCACGCGCCGCCGTCATCCTCGCCGCCGGGCAGGGCACGCGCATGAAGAGCCCGCTGCCCAAGGTGCTGCACCCGGTGGGCGGTCGCGCCATGCTGGACCACGCCATCGACGCGGCCGAGGCCCTGGACTGCGCGCGCATCGTGGTGGTGGTGGGAACCCATTCCCCCGAGGTCCGCGCCCATGTGGAGAAGCGTCTGGGCGCCGCCGCCGTGGCGGTTCAGGACCCGCCGCTGGGCACCGGCCACGCCGTGCTCGCCGCCCGCGAGGCGCTGGCGGGCTTCTCCGGGCAGGTGGTCATCACCTATGGCGACGTGCCCCTGCTCAAGGCCGACCACATCGCCCCCGCGTTCGGCGCGGACGGCGTCACCGTGCTGGGCTTCGAAGCCGCAGACCCCGCCGCCTACGGCCGCCTGATCGTGGGCGGCGACGGCGCGCTCGAGGCCATCGTGGAGGCGAAGGAAGCCACCCCCGCCCAACTGGCCGTCACCGCCTGCAACTCCGGCGTCATGGCCGTGGACGCGACCTGCTGTTCCAGCTGCTGGATCAGGTCGGAAACGACAACGCCAAGGGCGAATACTACCTCACCGACATCGTCGCCCTGGCGCGCAGGGGCGGCCACGCCACCCGCGCCGTCTTCGCCGACGAGGCCGCGGTCATGGGGGTCAACAGCCAGGCCGAACTGGCCGAGGCCGAGCGCCTGTTCCAGCAGGTCCGGCGCGAGGCCTTCCTCGCCGCCGGGGTCACCATGCCCGCCCCCCACACCGTCCATTTCGCCTGGGACACCGCGGTCGAGGGCGGCGTGCTGATCGAGCCCAATGTGGTCTTCGGCCCAGGCGTCAGCATCGCCTCTGGCGCCCGCATCCGCGCCTTCTCCCATCTGGAGGGCGCCACCGTGGCCTCCGGCGCCGAGGTCGGTCCCTACGCCCGCCTGCGCCCGGGCGCATCCCTCGGCGAGAACACCAAGGTGGGCAATTTCGTCGAGGTCAAGAACGTCACCATGGGCGCGGGCGCCAAGGCCAACCATCTGGCCTATCTGGGCGACGGCGAGGTGGGGGCGAAGGCCAACATCGGCGCGGGCGTGATCTTCTGCAACTACGACGGCTTCTTCAAACACCGCACCACGGTGGGCGAGGGGGCCTTCGTCGGCTCCAACAGCGCGCTGGTGGCCCCGGTGACCATCGGGGCGGGCGCCATGGTGGGCTCCGGCTCGGTCGTCACCGCAGACGTGGCCCCGGGCGACCTGGCCCTCGGCCGCGCTCCGCAGACCCACAAGCCCGGCTGGGCCGCCCGCTTCATGGAGACGATGCGCGCGAAGAAGGCGAAGAAGGCATGAGCGCCGATCTGCAGAAGAAGACCGCCGGCGAAGCCGCCGCCGAACGCATCCAGCCCGGCATGACCGTGGGCCTCGGCACCGGCTCCACCGCCGCATGGTTCGTCAAGGCGCTGGCCGCCCGCAATCTGGCCGATCTGCGCTGCGTGCCCACGTCAGAGGCCACTGCCGACCTGGCCCGCTCCCTCGGCCTGCCCCTGACGACGCTGGAGGACGTGGCCCGTATCGACATCACCGTGGACGGCGCCGACGAGGTCGGACCGGGCCTCGCCCTCATCAAGGGCGGCGGCGCGGCCCTGCTGCGCGAGAAGCTGGTGTGGGAGCGTCGGACCGCTGCGTGGTCATCGCCGACGCCGCCAAGGTGGTGAAGGCCCTGGGCCGGTTCGCCCTGCCCATCGAGGTGGTCGCCTTCGGCCACAAGACCACCGCCAACCGCATTGCCGACGTGCTGGCCGACCACGAGATCGGCATGCCCGCCCGCCTGCGCACGGCGGATCGCGGCATCGTCCGCACCGACGGCGGCAACGTCATCTATGACGCGGCCTGCGGCGTCATCGCCGACCCCGCCCGTCTCGCCGCCGACCTCAAGAGCCTGACCGGCGTGGTCGAGCACGGCCTGTTCCTCGACCTGGCCGAGGAGGCCATCATCGGCACGGACACAGGGGTGGAGACGCTCCACCCCTGAGCGGCGGATCAGCGCGACGCGTCGTCTCCGTCGGCCTCGGCTCTCAGCCGTTCGTGAGCCCGGCGAATGGAGCTGGCGACCTCGAACCGGCTGGCCCGGGGAATGGCGCGCGTCCTGTCGGCGTCATAGAGCCCGGTCAGATACGCCAGATCCCAGTCCGTAAGGCTGGGCGTCATCGCGGGGTCTTCGAACACGTTGAGGATCGAGGCGTAGCGGCCGGTGTCGGCCTGCGGATCGATCTGGGCCAGGGTGACCATGGCGACGTAGTCGGCCAGCTGCAGGGCCGTCACGCCCTCCATCTGGTTCATGTCTATGATGACCACCACCCGGCTCATGTCGTCGACGATCTGGCTGTGCAGCTGCGAGGGCGTCCGCACGCTGATGATCGGCGCATAATCCTGGATGCTCGAACAGGAGCCCTGGCACTCGCCCGGGACGCGGACCGCCCGCTGACCCGTGTCGGAGTCCACCGGCATGCTGATCGCCCACCAGCGCACCGGCTGGTCCGAGGTCTGGAAGGCGTTGAGACGGGAGCGGCCGCGGTCCATGCCGGAGCCGCCCGGAAGGAAGTGACGCCTGCGCTGCTCCACCATCTGCTGCGCCATGCCGTCCGGATCATGGGTGGCGATGATCAGGATGTTGGGGCGGCAGCCCGGCGCTCCGGGTGTGAGGCCCATGTCCTCGGCGACGGTCGAGACGCGGTCCACAACAAATTGCGCCGTCTCGGGGATCAGATTGCCGGCGCCGACACAGACCGGCCCGGGCCAGCGGGCGAGCTGCCGGCCCCGGTTCGGCGCGGCCACCTCATTGACGAAGCCCTGGATGAGATCGTCCAGAGGGCGTCCGATCACCTCCACTTCCTCGAGTCGGGTCACGGATTCGCTGGGGCTCGGCTCCTGGGCCTCCGCGGACGTGGTGGCCAGAAGGCTGGCCAGGGCGAGAGCGATCATCATGGTTTGATCCTGTGCGCTGCATCCGTTGCAAAGCAACGATATGCGCAATCGGCGGGAACGTCACGCATTCCTTGGCGGCGGCGCCGACCCGCGTTCGCCGGGCGCGGCGACCTTGTCCCGGCGGCCTGCGTCTCCTAACTCGGTGACACGCAGGGCTTCACGTCACCACCGGCCCGACATTTCAGACCATTCAGACGATTCAGACCCTGTTTTTTCGCTCCAGGGTCTGAAACCAGGAGCCCCGGATGCCCGAGACCTACGACTACGACCTCTTCGTCATCGGCGCCGGTTCCGGCGGGGTGCGGGCGGCGCGGCTGACGGCGCTGGGGGGCAAGCGGGTCGGGATCGCCGAGGAATACCGCTACGGCGGGACCTGCGTGGTGCGCGGCTGCGTGCCCAAGAAGTTCATGGTCTACGCCTCTGAATTTTCGCACATTTTCGAGACCGCGCGCGGCTACGGCTGGACCGTGGACAATCCCACCTTCGACTGGCCGACGTTCCTCGAGGCCAAGGACGTGGAGATCGGGCGCCTGTCGGGCATCTATGCCGCGAACCTGGGCAAGGCCGGGGTCGACACCTTCCACGCCCGCGCGGTGCTCAAGGACGCCCACACCATCGACATGGGCGACAAGGGAACCGTCACGGCCGAGAAGATCCTCATCGCCACCGGCGGCCGTCCGTGGGTCCCCGAGGACCTGCCGGGCATCGAGCACGTCATCACCTCGGAAGAAGCCTTCCACCTCCCCCAACTGCCCAAAAGCATCATGATCGCTGGCGGCGGCTACATCGCCGTGGAGTTCGCGGGCATCTTCGCCGGTCTGGGCGTCGAGACCACCCTGGTCTATCGCGGCCCCAACATCCTGCGCGGCTTCGACGACGACGTGCGCGCCCACATGGCGGGCGAGATCGAGAAGCGCGGCATCAAGGTGGTGCTGGGCTGCCAGCACGAGTCCATCGAGAAGACCGAAACCGGTCTGGTCAGCCATCTGGGCAACGGCATGACGCTGGAGACCGAGCAGATCATGTTCGCCACCGGACGCGTCCCCCACGTGAAGGGCCTGGGCCTCGACAAGGCGGGCGTCGAGCTGACCGAGCACGGCGCCATCAAGGTGGACGGGCACTCGAAGACCACCGCCGACAACATCTGGGCCATCGGCGACGTCACCGACCGCATGAATCTGACCCCCGTGGCCATCCGCGAGGCGGTCGCCTTCCACGAGACGGTGTTCAGGAACAATCCCCAGGCCTTCGACTACGAGGCCGTGCCCACCGCCGTGTTCAGCCAGCCGCCCGTGGGCGTCGTGGGCCTGACCGAGTCCGAGGCCCGCAAGGCCTGCGGCGAGATCGACGTCTACCTGACCCGCTTCCGGCCCATGAAGACCGCCTTCTACGGCGACGACGAGCGCACCCTGATGAAGCTGGTGGTCCGCGCCGCCGACGACCGGGTGGTGGGTTGCCACATCGTCGGCCCCGATGCGCCGGAGATGATTCAGCTGGCGGGCATCGCCGTGAAGGCCGGCCTGACCAAGGCCCAGTGGGACGCCACCTGCGCCGTCCACCCCTCCGCCGCCGAGGAGCTGGTCACCATGCGCGACAAGCAGACGCCCCAGAGCATGTCGGCGGGGTAACCGTCAGGCGCCCATCGCAGGGCGGCGCTCAACCTGCGTGTGGCCCCTCTTGTCATCCCGGAAGCGCCGCAGGCGCTATCCGGGAAGTGACGGGAGAAACCTCCGCAAAGGCCCGGGCGGCGCATCGCGCCGATCCGGGCCAAGGGGCCCGCCGCCACCCTTCGCCCGGCTCAGCCTCCGGCTGTCCGGGCGGTGAGATCGCTGAACGCCCTTCGTCCCGGCTCTTCGCTTCGCTTCGGCCGGGATGACAAGACATCCGATCGGGAAAGGAGATCCCTCAAGCGGCCAGGTTGTCGATCAGCCGGGTCTTCCCCAGCCACGCCGCCGCCAGGATGCGGGCCGGGGCGTCCACGGCCCCGCTGAACGCCGACAGGTCCTCCGCGCGCCGGATCGCCACATAGTCCACCTTGGCGAAGCCGCCTCGATCAGCGCCTCGGCCGCCGCGGCCTCCACAACCGCCGCCGGCTCGCCCGCTTTCGCCCGCTCCCCCGCTTCACGCAGGATCCCGTTCAGTCGCCGCGCCACCGCCAACTCATCGGCCGACAGGTACGCATTGCGCGAGGACAGGGCCAGGCCGTGGTCGTCCCGCACCGTGGGCGCGCCGACGATCTCGGTGGGGATGTCCAGATCGCGCGCCATTCGCCGGACCACCATCAGCTGCTGATAATCCTTCTCCCCGAACACGGCCACGTCGGCCTGCACCTGATTCAGCAGCTTGGCCACCACCACGGCGACCCCGCCGAAGAAGTGGGGGCGGAAGTCGGTCTCGAGTCCTTCGCTGGGTCCGCCCACCTGCACCGAGGTGGCGAAGCCCTGCGGGTACATCTCGGCGGCGTCCGGGGCGAACAGGATCGAACACCCGGCCCCCGCCAGCAGCTCGGCGTCGCGCGCCTCCTGCCGGGGATAGGTCCCCAGATCCTCGTGGGCGGCGAACTGGGTGGGATTGACGAACACGCTGGCGATTACCGCGTCGCTGCGCCGCCGTGCCTCGGCCACCAGCGCCAGATGCCCTTCATGCAGGGCGCCCATGGTTGGAACGAACCCGATGCGCCTTCCCGCGTTCCTCAGGGCAACCACCTGCGCGCGTAGGTCGGCCACGGTGCGTGTCAGTATGAGTTCGGAGACGGCGGTCATGGTTTACGCGTTAACCTCTCCGATTAAGCGTGTCTTTCAACGGCGTCTTGAGGGCCGTCCGCTAGGGTCGCGCTTATGACGCCGACTGACCTCCTCCGTAAAGGGCTTATGGGCGCAGCGATCCTGTCGCTGGGCGCCTGCGGCATGGTCGAAAGCGATCCCAACCGTTTCGAGAACCTGGCCCAGCGCGTGGCCAGTATCGAGCTGTCCGCCCAACCCTCGCGTGACGCCCCGGCCGCGCCCCGCAGTGCGGATCAGTCCGGCCTGCGCCCGGCCCTGCGGGTCGAGGTGCTGGACCCCCACGCCCTGTGGGACGCCCGCGACGGCGGCCTGCGCGGCGTCGTGGAGGCTGCAGCGCCCGCCGTGGCCGAAGCCGCCGCGCCCGTCCTCGTCCAGGCGGCGAGCGATCAGGTCAGCCGCGCCGTTTCCGAACATCTCCGTCCTGCCGTTTCCGTCCCGGCCCGTCCGGGCGCGGTGATCCAGCTGGGCGCCTTCTCCAGCGAGGCCTCGGCCCGCGAGGCCTGGACCCGCTTCAGCACCGGCGCCGCCCGCGCCGCC
>NZ_BATC01000063.1 GCF_000466985.1 Brevundimonas abyssalis TAR-001 | reverse complement strand
CCGTTGCGGCCCTCGCCGCCGCCACCGCCCTGACCGCCAGCCTTGGCGCCTGTGCCTACAACGAGACCCTGGGTCGTAACCAGTTGCTGATCGTGGACGACGCGGCCCTGCAGTCCTCAGCCGATCAGGCCTGGACCCAGGCCATGCGCGAGATGAATCCCACCAGCAACGCCGCCCAGAACCAGCGTGTGCGAACCGTGGGCAGCCGCATCGTCTCGGCCGCCAACCTGGATGCTCGTCTGTCCTGGGACTACGCCGTCTTCCAGAACGACTCTCCCAACGCCTTCGTCCTCCCTAACGGCAAGATCGGGGTGACGACGGGACTGCTGAACCTGGTGCGGAATGACGACCAGCTCTCCGCCGTCATCGGCCACGAGGTGGGCCACGTGGTCGCTCGCCACGCCGCCGAACGCTATTCCCAGACCGCCCTGACCGCCACGGGCCTGCAGGTGGCGCGTGGTGCGGCCGGCGACTATGGCCAGGCCGTCGGCGCCCTCGGCGGGATCGGCGCCCAGTTGGGCGTGCTCCTGCCCTTCTCGCGCAATCACGAACTTGAAGCTGACCGTCTGGGCGTGGACTACATGGCCGCCGCAGGGTACCGCCCGCGCGAGGCCGTCGCCCTGTGGACGCTGATGGCCCAGCAGCGCCAGGGCTCCACTCCGGAGTTCGCCTCCACCCACCCCTCGGACCAGACCCGCATCGCCCAACTGGAGCAGTATATCTCCAGCCGCGGCTGGTAGGCGTCTTCTGCGCTTGATCAGCGAGCCCGGTGCGGTTAGACACCGGCCTTCGCGATGCCGCCCTAGCTCAGTTGGTTAGAGCGCCAGATTGTGGCTCTGGAGGTCTCCCGTTCGATCCGGGAGGGCGGTACCATCGCAACCCCTTATCCCGTAAGGGACTGCTAGCGGCCGGCGCCCGGTAGGGCCGCCGGCCGTTGCACTTTTGTGGCGCCTCCTGTTGCACTTTTTGTTCCCGGGCTGTTCGCTTCAGCCGCCCCGGCCTGCCGCGCGCGCAGCTCGGTGAGCTTGTCCGAGGCGTTGTCCGCCATGCGGATGCGGTCCGCCTGACGGCGATACTGGGCGAAGCTGGCCGGACTGACCTGCCCCAGCTGGGCGGCGCCCTCGGCGTCCGTGGCCCCCGCCAGAGCCAGCTCCACCCCCCGGGTGTGCCGCAGGCCGTGGACATCGTAGCGGGCGTGGTCGATGCGCCCGGCCTTGTGCAGCTCGCCGACGACCTTGGCCAGCTCCTGGGCCAGGCCGTCGGCGCTGTAGGGCTGTCCCTGGCGGTTGTAGACCAG
This sequence comes from Brevundimonas abyssalis TAR-001, assembly GCF_000466985.1. GTDB lineage: Bacteria > Pseudomonadota > Alphaproteobacteria > Caulobacterales > Caulobacteraceae > Brevundimonas > Brevundimonas abyssalis. The sequence goes on along the minus strand of NZ_BATC01000063.1, from coordinate 13,991 downwards.
GGTGATGGGCGTGGTCAGGGTCCGCCGCTTCGCCGCCGTGCGGGTCGCCTGCCAGTCGGACAGGGGCTGGGTCTCCGGGGTCTGGGCCAGCCAGCGGGTCAGCTCCGGATCCTCGCGCAGGTTCACCGGCACCCGGCGCTTGCCGCTGAGAAAGGCGAAGCGCCCGCCGGCCCGGGCCGCGCGGGGAATCTTCGTCAGGTCCTCGCGCCGGGCCCCCACATAGCGGGCGATGGCCACCGCCCGGGCCAGGCCGAAGCGGCGGGTCCGGATCAGCTCGGCCATGACCGTCTCGAACACCGGGCCCGGCCAGATGGGGTGCGGCTCCGGCGCACTGGCCGGACGGCGCACCTGGCTGATGCGCCCGAAGGGTCCGCGATGGTCCGGGCGATGATGGGACCGTTCAGGACGTTCTTGAGCACCTGCAGCCGGATGTTGGCCGCCCGGTGCCCACGGGCCGCCCAGGCGTCGCGCAGGGCCTTCGCATAGGCCGGGGTCATGATGGTCAGGGGCAGCTCGCCCAGGTCCTGGCCGAACTCCTTCAGGATCAGCCGGTACTCGTATTTGGTGGAATCGCGCAGCGGCCTGAAGTCCGGCCCCAGCTCGTACTCCCGCAGGGCGGCCTTCATGGTCCCCGCCAGGGGTTTGGGCGAGGACAGGGCGCGCACCAGACCCTCCACCTCCGCCTTCAGGGCGGCGGAGCCCTCGGCGTGGGTCAGGCGGACGGCGGGCAGGCCCTTCTTGCGCAGGTACAGCTGGACCTCGCCGGACGGGCGGACGACGCGATTGACGTATTTCATGGGCGGCTCCCGCATGGTCAGCGGGCCGCCCGCCTGGCGCTCCTGGAGCCGACCCGGTTCAGGGCCTCCTGGGCCAGCCGGGCGTCGGCCACGCTGGGCGTGCGGACGGCGCCGCTCGCGCGCGAGGATTCTTCACGGGGCGGAAGGGTGTCAACCAGTCGGTCCACGTCACCCTTCTTCCAGCGAACCCCGCGCAGACCGCCCAGATCCACCGGCCGCACGCCGTTGGCGGCCGCCAGGGCCTGAAACCCGCTCTCGGACATGGAGACATAGGCCGCAGCCATGTCGGTGGCCATCATGGCCGGCCAGTTGGGCAGGGCGCCGATCATCGCCGCCCTCCCCGGCCCTGCGCGGGCGCTCCCTTGAAGGCTCCAATTGGCGTCGCTGCGGTCACGACGCAGCTCCCTTTGCAGCGACGGCGGCCCAGCGCCGCGCGTCCAGACAACGGGACGAGAATCACGCGCAGCCGCGGCCGGGCCAACCCGTAGCTTCGCCCTTGAAATCCGGCGGGCGAATCGCTGCCCGGAACGGCGCCGGGCCGAAGTGCGGTCAGGGTGCAGGGTCGCCAAAGTCGGCTGGAGGCCTCGGGTGAAGTATTCCGGCGCGGACCGCCGAGGCCACAGCCTCGATGCGGGTCCGCACGCCGAATTTCGCGCAGGTTTTCTCAAGGTAGCTGTCCACGGTCCTTGGCGACAAGCCTAGTATCGCCGCGATGTCGCTGGAGCTCTTGCCTTCGCTGGCCCAGTACAGGCACTCGCGTTCTCGCGGACTCAGACGGTTCAGGTTGCGATCCATCGTCACAAACCCTCCTGCGTTGCACCGCTCCACTATCCTCGCAGGCGAACTACCGGCAACGACGGAATCTTGCGGAGGGCCCGCAACAAAGTTGCGTGTGCAGGGCAGACCGGGCCTCGGCTTTGCGTTCGCGGGGGATGGCGGCAGAGGGTCACAAGGGGCAACCTCTCCAAGTCTCGGAGCCCTGAAGTTCGGGCGAGGGCGCGCGTCGCCTATGATGGCCTTGGCGGACCCGTCTGCGCCGCAGCTTCCAGAGCGAGGATGGGCGCCGCCTGGATCCTGCGGTCATGGTACGTCTTGAGCCCTTGCCGCAGTGCCGCCGTCGCCTCGCGCCCAGCCAGGGTCAGGAGCGCCTGCGCTTCCGCCTCGTGATCGTCGAACAGGCCTGTCTCCAGATCCCTCAGAATCCGCAGTTGCCCGTTCACCCACGAGTAGGCCGACAAAAGCAGCCTGTTGCCAGAGCGACGCACCAGCCGCTCGAACAGCGCCTGAAGTGAGCTGGTCGCGGTCACACCCTGCAAGAGAGTTCCCCCGTAACGCGGCAAGCCGTCGCTCAGGTCCAGTCCGGCCCAAGGCAAGCGAGCCGGAACCCGTAGCGGTCCCGCACCGCGCCGGCGTCCAGCCGTCGCGCCAGAAATCCGCCGGCCGGCCCGCGCTCGATCACCCCCTCGCCGCAGAGCCAGGCCAAGGCCTCGCGAACCGGTGTGGTGGAGAGTCCCAGGCGGCGCGCCTCGTCAATGATGACGATGGGCCGGCCGGGGGCATAGCCGCCCGTCTCGGCTGCTTCGCGCATGCGCGTCAACGCTGTGAGAAACGGATCCCGGCTTTTGGCCATGCGCACTCCCCGGCTGAGGGCGTCCAGACGCCCGGCTTGACCGGTTTGAACCACTGCGTGCGCTGATCGCTCAAACCCCGCCGAAGATTGTCGGACGCCCCGCCAATAGGCGGCGGAGCGACGTGCTGGACCGGCGCTCCCCTGAGTATCCGCCAGGCCGCCAGGACGACCCGTGGGACTATGAGCGCAAAATGGCCGCGCGCTTGTGGGGTCGCTTCATCGGCGTCCGTCTGGACGCCGCTGGACGTCCACTGGCGCTGATGCGCGATCCCTCCGGCGCCCTGGAATGCATCGCCTGGCGCCAGGCGGGGCTGACCTTCGCCGCCTCATCGGCGGAACCGTGGCTGATCCGTCGTCTTCGCCCGGACTGGCGCATCGAAGCGCAGCGGGTTCACCAAGAGCTCCACAGCCTGGTCGGCGGGACGGGGGCGCTCATGATCAGGGGCCCGACCGCCCTGTCGCCCGGCAGCGTCCAGCCGCTGCCGCTGTCCGAGCCGCCCGAGGCGATCTGGCGCCCCATGGATTTCGCGATGAGAAGCCTTTAGGAATCGCCGTCAGTCGAGGCTGCGGCCTGCCGGCTGGCGGGGGCTGTGGATGAGGCCGTCGGCGGTCTGGCAGGCCTTTCCGGGCCGCTGGCCGCCGAGGTCTCCGGCGGACTGGATTCCAGCATCGTGGCGGCAAGCCTCGTCCGCCATGCGCCCGAAGCGGTCTGCCTGTGGCTGAACGCAACCGGCTCCACGCCGGAGTCCGACGAACGGGCTTACGCTCGCCTCCTGGGACGGGCCCTGGGCTTCCGTCCCCAGTGCGTCCGTCATGCGACGGCGCCGCTCAGCACCGACTGGCTGACGGCCATCTCGGGCGGCATCCGGCCGGGCCTCAACGCCATCGACCGGCCACAGGATCTCGCGTGGGGCCGTCATATGGAAGCGGCGGGCGTCACGGCGGTGATGACGGGCAGAGGCGGCGACAGCATCTTCTTTCAGGCCGCGACCCCGGACGTCTTCACCGATGACTGGATGGCGCGGGGATGGCGGGCGCTGCGCTCACCGGACCTGCTGGAGCTGGCCGCAGCCAATGAAGTCTCGATCTGGACCATGATCCGCCGCGCGCGGGACCATCGACCCGGACCGCCTTGCCCGCCGCAGCGCGAGCACCCCATCCTGACGCCCCTGCCCGGCCCGGCGCCTGCCCACCCCTGGCTCGCGGGCAGCCATGGGCTCGGCCCGGGCAAGGCCTTCCAGCTGGCCGGCGTCATCGACAGCGTTTCGCACCACGGCGCCACCGCCCTCACCCGTACAGTGGACGTGCGCAATCCCCTGTGCGCCCAGCCCGTCACCGAGGCCTGTCTGGCGCTGCCGGCGCCAGTGCTGACCATCGGCGGCCGGGACCGTGGGCTGGCGAGAGCGGCCTTCCGCGCCAGGCTGCCGCGCCAGATTGTCGATCGACGCTCCAAGGGCGAAATGACCCGGATCTATGGTCGGCTGGTCGCGGAGAATCTGGATTTTCTCCGCCCGTGGCTGATCGAGGGTCGGCTCGCCGCGCTTGGATTGATCGATCAGGCCGCCGCCGAGATCGAACTGCAACCTGAGGCCCTGGTGTGGCGTGGCCACTACGCCGTCATCCTCACAGTGGCGGCGTACGAGGGCTGGGTGCGGACGTGGGAGGCGCATCTGGGCCCGGCGGCCTGACCCCCTCCACAGGGTCGAGGGTCAAGGCCAGCCATTCGAAGACCTGGGCGTAGTAGTCGCGAATGTTGGCCGGGCTCCAGATCAGATGGGTTTCACCCCAATAGGTGACCAGACGCGCCTGGCCGCCGGTGCGAAGAATGGCGCTGAACATGCGCTCGGCCTGGCTCATGGGTGCGAAGTCCAGATCCGCGGTGAGAAGGAGCACCGGCCGGCTGATGCGGTCCGCGCGCAGGAACGGGCTGGAAGCCGCGTAGCGCTCCGGCGCGCCCCATGGCGGCGCCCCCAGGCTCCCCTGCCCCACTTCGCTCCAGCCCTGGTTGAAGCGGAAGAACATGCCGGTCTCCGGCTGGATGCGGCCGACCGCGTCGAACTCGCCCCACACCCCGAACAGGTCGCTGTAGGGCGCCGAGGCGATATAGGAACGGAACCGGCTGGACCGGGTGGCGATCTCCAGGGCGGCATACCCACCAAAGCTGTGACCGGACAGCACCATCCGGTCTTCGGGCAGCTGTGGGAAGCGCGCCAGGGCCGCGTCCACGGCGAGGTCCACACTGGCCACGTAAGCCGCTCCACGTTCCTCGGCCGACAGGCCTGCAGGTATCATGGGGCTCAGCACGGCGTATCCCGCCGACACATAGACCTCAGGCCGCCGGCTGTAGGTCATGGTGAAGGGGTCGACCCGAGCGAGATTATCCGCCCAGCCGGGGTAGACGCCCACAATCAGGCCGCGGATGGAGTCCGCGGGGCCAGGGGGCAGAAACAGCCAACTGGTCGTCTCCGCCCCCTGCCAGTCCAGGTGCGGAATGGGCTGCGCCTCGGTAAGGATGACGTCGGCCAGACGCTGGTTCACCTCGTCCAGGACCGCGCTCGCGTCGTCGTTGTGAAGCTGAAGGCGTTCCGACAGGCCTTCGGGCTGCAGCACGAGGGCGGCGCGCCGGTTCAGCGCCAGCACCCGGTCGTGCGCGCCGCCCGCGCCGCCAAGGGCCAGCATCCGGTCTTCATCCAGGATCAGCAGCCGATTGTCCGCATCGATGGCCGCCGTCCATGCGCGCCGGGGCGCTTCATTGGTCTTCAACCGCCGGACGCTATTGAGGTCGAAGGGCGTCGCCTCTCGAACCGTCAAGCCGGCGGGGCTGATCCGCCGCATCCCCGTGGACGTCATCGCCCACAAGGCGCCGTCAGCAAAGGCGCGGAGCCCGTCGTCCCCGGCAGCCGCGATGCGGCCCGGGGGCTGCGCCAGACCGCCGGTCAAGGTCAGCGGCGGCGCATTGAGCGAAAGCAGATGCCAGTCGCGCCGTCCGCCCGATTCCGTGGCTGCATGCAGGACGGGCCGCCTGCCGAGCCATTCGGCCCGGACGCCGCTCAGCACGATTTCGGCCGAGGATACTGGCGCGAGGGTCCCGAGATCGTACCGGGCGACCCCGTCATCGCCGAGGCTCGCCAGCCCGCCCTCATCCCAGCGCCGTCCGTCCTGGCGGGCCCAGACCAGGACCGCGCCGGAGTCGGCCGACCAGCGCAGCAGGTGCGGAGCCACATCCAGGCCTGGCGCCTCGGACCGCCGTTCGCCGGTCTCCAGGTCCAGGACGATCAGCCTGCGCCGACGGTCGTCCTCCATGTGAAGCAGTTCCGGCCGGCCCAGCGGAATCGCCTCCGCCCGAGACGCCAGGGCCACGGCTCGCCCATCGGGAGAGAGGGCGAAGTCGGCGATGCGCCCCTCGGCCAGGACGCGGGTTCGCCCCGCCGGCAGATCCAGTCTCACCAGAGCCTGCACCGGTTCCGGGTCCTCCGTGGTCACCACGCCTTCCGTGGCGTCCATGACCGTCCGAGCCGGCTGCCGCCCCCGGGCGGTCCGTTCCCAGGCGTCCGCCCTGCGGCTCATGGCGGCGCGATTGTACCCCAGAGCCAGCGGCAGGCCGCCGTCCGGCCGGACCAGAAGCAGGACCGTATCGTCCGACGCCCAGGCGGCGAAGGCGCCGTTGAGCGGAAGCTCCGGGGCGAGCCCGGTCCAGCGAACGGACCGGTCGGTCATGGAGACCACGCCGTACTCGAAGGCGCCGTCCTGGAGCCGCGTCACCAGTAGCCGGCGCCCGGAGGGTGACCAGGCCACCAGCTCCAGGCCCGGCCCCTCCCCAGGCAATAGCCGTCGAGGCGGCGCTGACGGGGTCTCGAGGTCGGCCACCCACAGGTCCATCAAGGTCCGGACCGACTGTCCGCCGAGGTCGACCCGCTCCAGGGTGTCGTAGGCGCCCCGTCGCTCGTAAACCGCCCAGCGACCGTCCGGAGAGATCGCCGCCTGACCGAAGGCCTCCAGACCAAGCAGGTCGTCCACGGACAGGGACCGCGGAGGTTCAGCGTGGGCCGGCGGGGCCAGGACGCACAGCAGCACAGCCGCCAGCGCCGCGAGGCGCTGCATGATGGGGCGCATGATGATCTACCAGCGCTTGATTAGCTGAAGAGAGACGACGCGGCCCAGAAGGCTGGCTTGCCCGGCGTCAAACCCGAAACCGGTCGGAGAGTCGTAGAACGGCGGGGCTTCATCGAGCAGGTTCTGCACGGCCACCTCGACCCTCAGCCCGTCGAACAGGCTGGAGACCGGCCGCCAGGCTACGCGGGCGTCCAGGGTGTCCCAGGCGTCGATCCGGGTCCCGGCGCGATCCTCATAGGCGGCCACGTGGTTCCAGTAGGCTCCAAGGTCGAACCCGTCCCCTGACCAGCTCACCCCCGTGCGCGCCCTCAGGCGCACGGGATAGCCCAGCAGCCCCGCGACCTGTTCGGCGGCGCCGTCGGCGTGGCCCGGCTCTCGTAATCGATGATCCAGGAGGCTGTGGTCTCCAGCGCCAGATCGCCGGACTGCAGCGCCCAGCTGTGTCGGGCGGACAGGTCCAGGCCGCGCACCCGCACCGCCCCAGTGTTGACCCAGCGGGTATCGACGATCGCGCCATAGCTTTCGGCGGGGAAGGCCGGCGAGAAGCCCGGCGTATCCGCATAGCTCTCGATGAGCGCCAGGTCCGCGGCGTTGTTCGCCGGATCGATCAGGGTCACGAAGGGGCTGAGGGTCGGATCGATCAGCGCCCCTTCGAAATTGGCGTTCACCGGCTGGGCGATCCGATCGTCGAAGCGCGTCTCGAACAGGTTCACGCTCAGGGAGGACCCGCCCGCCGACCGGTAGTCAAAGCCCGCTGTGAACGTCTCGGAGGTTTCCGGCTGCAGATCGGGATTGCCGCCATAGACCATCAGGATCAGCGCCTCCGAGCCGTCCGCCCGCGACAGGAACGTGGGCGACACCCCTTGCTGGTCGAACAGCTGGGGCAGAGCGCCGGCCCGGAACGAGGTGCCCCAGGAGGCGCGCACGCCGAGACCTTCCAGCGGCTCCCAGACGATCCCTACCTTCGGGTTGGTGGTGGAGCCGAAGTCGTCATAGTCCTCGTGCCGTACGGCCAGTGACAGGTCCAGCGCGCGAATCCCAGGGTGCCCGGACGCCGGGGCGACCAGAGGCGCCCGCGCTTCCGCGAACACCGCCGTGACCGACCGCTCGCGCTCCGGCGTCGCCATCAGCCGCGGCTCGATCCCCGCCAGAAAGGTCTCGCCCCGGCTTTCGAAGCCTTCAGAGCGGACTTGAGCCCCCAGGGCGACCTTGAGGTCGCCTGCGGGCAGCCGCCAGAGCGGACCCTGAACCATCAGATTGGCCGCGGAGGCGCGGCTGCGGTTGCTCACCTGGCCGTAGCCGGAGCCGATGAAGTCCAGGACGGCGGCCGTGTTGGCCGAACCGTCGCCGAACAGGTTGAAATAGCCGTCCACCTCTGCCCGGAACGACGTCGCCGGATTGTCCGGCGCATTGCCCAGGGCCTCAGCCAGGTAGGTGGCGTTGACCCGGTTGGAGACCCCGTAGTCGGCCCGCTCGACCGCCTCAGCCAGATAGCCTTCCAGCAGCCAGCCGCCCGCCAGGTCATACCGCGCGCCCAAGGTGCCCCCGATGCTTTCGGACCGCGCGTGGCTGCGCGCCGGCCCCAGGTCGCGCACAAAGGAGTAGGCGATGGAATGAGACGTTGCGCCGGCGGGCGAGACGAACCACGGATTGGCCTCGGTGACATTGAAGACCCCGGAGGCGGGCACGGTGGCGTTCTCCGTCTTGCGCCGGCTGTAGCGCAGGTCCGCTGACAGCTCGAGGCGCTCCCCCAGGGTCTGGCGGACCCGTCCGTAGGCGCTGTGGCGCTCAAGCTCCGGCAGGAGATCCACGCCCAGGCGCGGCGACTGGAGATTGGCCTCCCCTGCCGAGAAGTCCTCCGGTCCCTGGGCTGTGCCTCCGGGGGCGGGCCGTATGCCCCAGAGCACCTGGTAGGCCGAACTGACCGGGTCGAAGGCCACGATGTTGCCCGGGGCGCTGTAGAAGATGCGGTGATCGGTCCCGCCGAACGGCCGCAGGTCGCCGTCGGCCGTATAGGCCCGATCCGAAGCGCTGAGGCCGTTGGCGCTCTGGTGCTCATAGGACAGATAGGCCGAGCCGGACGCCCACCGGCGTCCCGCAAGATGGGACAGCTGGACGTCCTCGGCCCCGCCCTGCGCGGCCGCCAGCCGCAACCGGCTCTCCTGGCCGTCATAAGACCGCCGCATGATCACATTGACCACGCCCGCCACCGCATCGGCGCCGTAAAGGGCGGACGCGCCGTCGAGAAGCACATCCACCCGCTCCACCGCCGCAGACGGCAAGGCTGAGATGTCGGCGAACTCGGCGCGCGAGCCGGTCCCGGCCAGCCGTCGCCCATTCACCAGCACTAGGGTGGCCGACGGACCCAGCCCCCGCAGGTTCACCCCTGTGGCGTAGACATTGTTCGAGGTCCCCACGTCCGCGCCCGTCGCCTGGGTCAGCGGCGTGGAGGTGCCGGCGTAGTTTTGCGGCAGGGCGGCCAACACTTCCGCCACGGTCCCGTAGCCGCGCCGGTCCAGCTCATCGCGGTCCAGGGTGACCACCGGGGACGCAAGGTCCCCCGAGGAGACCAGCAGCGTCCCGGTCACCACCAGGGCCTCCAGTTCGGTCACAGGCTCAAGAGCCGGGCGACGCAGGGCGAACACCCCGGGCCGGATCTGCCGGCCCTCCAGTCCCGAGCCCTCAAGGAGGCGCTCCAGGGCCTCCGAGGGCGTCAGCCTGCCGGTGACGCCCGGCGACCTCAGCCCGTCCACCAGCTGCGGTGTGAAGAGGATCTGCTGATCCGCCTGGGTGGCGAAAGCGGTCAGGGCTTCGCCCAGGGCGCCCGGCGGGACGTCGAACATCCGTTCATTCTGGGCTGCGGCCGGCGCAGCAGGGTGGATAGGCAGGCTGCGACGGCGGCTCCGGTGAGCAGGTTGAAGCGGTTCATAGGCGTGTCTCCCTCGGCGCCCCCTCGGCGTCAGAGGAAGAGACCGTCGAGACCCCCGGTAACCCCGGAGCCATTCACAAATTTAATTTCGGCGGCGGCTCAGACCCACGGCGCCGTCCGCCTTCGGAACGACGGAGAGTCCGAGCACGTCCGAGGACGCGGCCACGAAGGCGTCCCGGTCGCCGGTGCGGAACACCCCGCTGATCGCCTCGTCGCGGATGCCCGGATCATCAATGACGATGCCCTCGGCCAGATAGCGGTTCATCTCCTCCACGGCCTGACCGAGCGGCACATTCTGAAAGATCAGCCGCCCCGTGGTCCAGCTGGTCTCCACGGCCGCATCCACCGCCCGCGTCTCCACCCGGCTCTCCGACACCCGCGCCTGCTGTCCGGGCTCAAGGGGCTGGATGCCGCCGCCCTGCCCCCCCTGGACATTCACCCGCCCGGACACGAGGGTCACATCCACCCGCTCGCCCCGGCGCCGCACCTCGAACACCGTGCCGACCGCCACCACCCGCGCCCCGGCCGCCTCCACCGAGAACGGCCGCTGCGGATCAGGCGTGACGTCAAACAGCGCCTGCCCCTCCAGCAGCTCCACGCGGCGCCCCTGCTGGTCGAACACCACGCGGATGCGCGAATCCGTGTCCAGGTTCACAAGGGATCCATCGGCCAAACGGATGTCCCTGCGTTCGCCCACGGCGGTTTCATGGACGCCCCTGGCGCTCCACCAGAGAGTCCCGCCGACGACCAGCGCCAGCGCCGTGAGCGCCGCCGCGCCGCCGAAGACCACCGAGCGCCGACTGCGCCCCGGGCGCCGATTGCGCCGGCCTCGGGCTTCTTGCAAGGCTTCGGCGATCTGGGGATCCCCCCCCAGCCCCTGGCTCTCGCGCCAGACCCGATCCACCCGAGCGTAGGCATCTGCGTTCCCGGGGCGGGAGCGCCATTCAAAAAATTCCTCGATGGTCTTGGTGGCCACCACGGTCGAGCCGAGACGGGCGTGCCAGGCGGCCGCCTCCTCCTCCGCTGCTTCAACCCGCACAGTGGGGCCGGCCATATCCCGCCTCATGCTAGCGCCGAAGCTGTGCGGCGCAGTGGGCCAGGGCCCGCGTCATGCGCCATTCCACCGTCTTGGGCGACAGCCCCAGCTTCTCGCCGATCTGGGCGTTGGTCAAACCATCCACCCGGGACAACAGGAAGACATCCCGCAGAGGCTCTGGCAAGCTGAGGATCAGTTCCTTGATTAGGACGGCTTCGGATTGGACAGCCTGAACGATATGACACCGTTGGGAAGCCGTTTCTTCAAGCTGGCGCCGTCGCACCTGCCGCTGGCGGTCCCACATCAAGTTGGATGCTATTCGCAGCAGCAAGGCGGGCGGGTGCCGGATATCAACTGACTTGTAGCGAAAGAGCCGAACCCACGTTTCTTGGGCGATGTCTTCGGCTTCCTGCCGTCCGTAAAGCCTGATCAGGCGAGCGCTAAGCCACGCGCCGTATCGATCGTAGAGACTCTGAACGGCAGCATCCGGGCGAGATAATCCATGGAGGTGATCAGACATTGCGATCGTCATCTGCAGAAACTGCAACCATCGCAGGAAAATGACACGTTTAGGGGACAGCCGAAAGACCCCTTCGCCGTCCATTTTGAGGGATGGACATTGTTACCCGTCTCGGAAAACGTGTTCGGACGCTTCGTCGCGAAGCTGGCTTGTCTCAAGAAGAACTGGCCTTCCGCGCAGGCATGAAGCGTAGCTACCTAAGCGATCTCGAAAGAGGCACACGTAACCCATCGGTAAGAGCGCTGGAGCGGTTAGCATTGGGACTATCCATCCACCCCGCCAAACTCCTTGACGATTGAAGCGACGCGCTTTCGCGCATGACGCGCTCGTCCTGCGAACTGCGAAATTCAGTTGGCGCCCGAAGGCATTCCATGCGCTTCAGGGGAGAGCGGAGTCCGCAGGCCACACATGTTTCGAGCACTCCGCGAACTTGTCCGTCGCCATTTCACGACCGGAACGCACTTCCGGAGCTCCGTCATAGCAAATGCCCCCATCGCTCCTGCCGCTCACATGGACTTCGAGTGCGCGATTGGGGCCAGCCCATCGCCCCGAGTGGTTTGTGTTCTCAGGATTCCGGACAGCGCCTTGTGCGGCATCGACCAGCGTGATCACGAACAAAACACCCGACCTAACTGAAATGACACGTTTAGTGGGCGGCGTTTCGCGCCAAGCGCTGGCCTATGACGGGGATGGACGTGGTCATCCTCTTCGGCCGGAATGTGCGTGCCTTGCGGGAAAAAGCTGGCCTATCGCAAGAAGAACTCGCCTTCAGGGCGGGCATGAAACGTAGCTATGTAAGCGACCTAGAGCGGGGCACACGCAACCCCACAGTCCGGGCGTTGGGCCGATTGGCTGCCGCCCTAGACGTGCCGCCCGCGCGCCTACTCGCCTGATCTGCCCCTGAGCCAGACTGGATCTCCATCAGCAAGCCCAGCAGCACCGGTGCGATATCTATACGGCGTACGGCTAAACCGAGGAAGTCTTAGGGGTCTTTGCAGACCGATGGGGCTACCATCACGCCCACGGCCCCGCCCCCCTCGGCTTTTTAGGGGTTCCATCGGTCAGGCTCGAACGTTGGCGACGCGCCGAAAAGAAGGCCTCCAGACCCAGCCAGCCCGCAACGGCGCTAGCGATAAGCGCATCGCGCATGCTCAGCTCGAAAGCCACGATGATCGCCGTCACAACGATGATCTCACCGGCGATGATGAGTGCCAGCCGCTGCGGCCGACCCAGCTTTTTTCCCATAGCGACTGACTTCCAGCATCCGAGCGTTGCGCGCCGATCAGACATCCTACCGTGAACTCGGCGCGCCGGGGAGTCTGCCCCCCAACGCTCCTCATAGTGATGGCAGACGCCAGAGAGGCCTGGCATTGTAGTGTGGCGGGCATCATCCTTGCCCCTTTCGACAGGATGGCTCAGCGCCCCAGAACCTGCTCTCAAGCAAGTGGCTTCCGCCCAGTTCTCCTCAACCTTTTATTTCCGTCCCGCCTGTTCCATTTTTCAACCAGGCAGAGAGAAGACCTGAATCGACATCCTCTGGTCTATGTGCGGAGTGAAGGCCGGACATGAATGCGATTGACCGTCAGACCCAGAAAGATGTCCTCACGGCTGCGCTGAGGTCGATCCGGAAGAAGCGGCAGCTACGCACGGTCGACGTCGCGGACCGAATGAACATGCCGCCAAGGTCATATGAACATTTCGAGTCCGGGGCCGGACGGGTGAACCTGGAGCACCTTCACCGGTTCGCCAAGGCGACCGACAGCGACGCCCACGCGCTCATCGCCTGCCTCGCCTTGGGTTCCCCGGAGTTCGCCCTGCGGTGCGCCGACAATAAGCTGATGACCATTCTCATGGTGGCGTTGAAGGAACTGGACCGAGATTATGGAGACACGATCGCGGCGCTCGACGTACGCACCCTCGTCAACGCCTTCACTCACGTCCTCGAACAAATCGGCGATCTGGCGCAGCGGCGCGAGCAGGACGCTCGCGGTTGGCTCGAAGCCGGCGTCGAGCACCTCACTTCGCCTGGCTCAACCGATACGGAGTGACGGCTTCTACCGCATCTCTGCTGATGAAGCTTTTCGGGCTTGCCGCAAACCTGAGGTTGGTTTTTGCTCAAGCCATGCCGCACCATTTGCCAAAGCACGCACCGAATCCTTTGCGGGATAGTCTCACCGACCGTCACCGGGATTGTCTGGCCCTGGCCTCGCGCGGGCTCAGTTCAAGCGCGATCGGGGAGGCCCTCAGCCTGTCGCCGCGAACCGTAGACGAGCATTTCGCTCGCGCATGTGAACTGCTCGGGGTTCGCACCCGGATGCAGGCTGTGGCCTTGATGGCCGCTATGGATCGCGAACACGCAAACAGGTCAGCAGCGTCCCCGATCGTGATTCGCGCAGACCCGAAGCGACAACGGATTCAAGGCGGGCTCTGGTCAGGAAGGGCCTTCCAAGTCGGACTAGCGGCCCCGAGAAAGCCCGTCTAAAAGCGTCTGCGCGCCACAGGGCGCGGCAGAATAGGAACAGCCTGTGGCGCAAGTAAAACCCCGTCCTCTGATTGTCTGCGGGATGGGTCGGTCGGGAACGCGTATGTGCGCCAACATCCTGACAAACTCCGCCTTGGTCGAACTGCAGGGCGAGCTGGGGGGGCCCGCCGGAACGCGGCTTCTGGCATGGCTGGAGACCGCACGCATCCAGCGCGGAGAGGGAGCGTCCGCAGCCACCTACGAACAAGCGCGGCAGGCCTTCCGCATCGGCGCGTCCGGGAAGCCGGCAGAGCGTTCCGACGCCGTCTGGTTCGGCCATAAGACTCCCCGGCACGAACGCCATTTCCGGCGTTATGAGATCATTTTCGACGATCCGGACAATCGTCCCACATACGTTTACTGCATTCGCAATCCATTCGATGTCTGGCGCTCCTACCAAGCCATGCCTTGGAACAAATTCAGCACTGTCGATGAATTCCTGAAG
>NZ_BATC01000064.1 GCF_000466985.1 Brevundimonas abyssalis TAR-001 | reverse complement strand
TTGTGGCCGGAATCCATGATCACGGGCTGTGCGGCGCGCGCTTGATCTGTCCGAGCGTATGGATCGCCGGGACAAGCCCGGCGATGACGGTGTTGGAGGGGGGCGGAGTGCTCAGGCCCGGTTGAGGCGTTTGAGTTCGCTGGCGCCGTAGAATTGGGGTTCGAGGCCGGGCATCCAGGCGAGCTTGCCGAGGCCGCGGACGGCGCGGTCCATCCAGAAGGCGCGGCGGGAGTGGCCGATCAGGGTCATGACCAGGGCGGCGATGCCGAACACGGCGGTCTGGGCGGCGCCGACGATCATCCAGCGGGCGAGGGCGGGCCAGTTCTTTTCCTTGGCCGCCGTCTGGGACGGGCCCTGGCCGTAGGCGAAGGCGCGGGTCAGGGCGTAGCGCAGGGTGGCGCGGTGGGGCGGGGCGAACTCCTCGACCCAGGCGTCGGCGGCCCAGCCGAAGCGACCGCCGCGCGCAGCAAGCGCCGCGAAGAGGGCGTCGTCCTCGCCGCCCGACTGATCCGCCGAAACGTCAAACGGCGCGGCGCCGGGCAGGGCGGTGGCGCGGGTCATCAGGGAGGCGCCGCAGCCGAACGACTGGTCGATCAGGCCGCTTCCGACCGGTCCCTCGCGGCCGAAGAAGCGCTCCAGATAGGGTTTGAGCCAAGCAGGCGCGCCCTCGGCGCGACCGTGGATGGGACTGAAGGTGACGTCGGCGCCGGAGGCTTCGTGCGCTGAAAGGATGCGCGCCAGCCAGTCGGGGGCCGCGGCCTCGTCGTCGTCGAGGAAAGCGATCAGGGAGGCGTCGGTGGCGCCGAGGGCCGCGTTGCGCGCCGTGGCCACGCCGGGCGTGGGCACATGGACATAGACCAGCGGCCAGGGGCTGTGGCCGCGCAGGGCCTCGACGCGGTCGCGGGCGGAGCCTCCGGGTCGTTGTCGGCGATGACGATCTCGCACACCCGGTCGGCGACCCGCTCCTGGGCGAACAGGGAGCGCAGGGCGCGCTCCAGACTGTCGGGGCGGCGCAGGGTGGGGACGATGACGGCGACATCGGCGGTCACGACAGCACCTCGCCCACCGTCCGGATGGCGGCTCCGCGCGCCTGGGCGTGGGCGACGATGCGCGCCAGCGCGGCGGGGGTGCAGCCGTATTTCGACGGATTGTCGCGCACGTCGTGGGTGTAGAGGATGACCCAGGCGCCCTGATCCACCGCCCGGTCGATCCAGCGCATGGCCTCGGCCTCGCCGTCCTCGCCCTCGATGCCCACGGCGGGCAGCTGGTTCAGGTCCGAGCCGTCCCTGACGGTGCCCGAGTGCACGGCGCGCAGGGAGCTGTAGCGGGCCTTCAGCGCCTTCTTGGCCTGGGGCGAGACCTCGCCGTAGGGGTAGGCGAAATGGCGGGGGCGCGCGCCGAAGGCGGTCAGGGCCCCGGCATTGCGGTCGGCGTCGGCGCCGATGGCGGCTTCATCGGCCAGGCCGCAGTCCAGATGGGAATGGGTGTGGCAGGCGATCTCGTGACCCGCCTCGGCCAGGCGCGCGATCTCGGCGGTATTGGCGTAGCGGCCCATGTCGCCCGGCTGATCGAACAGGCCGGCGCAGACATAGTAAGTGCCGCGCGCTCCGGCCTTTTCGAGAATGGCGGCGCCCGCCTCGGCGCCCGAAATCGGCACATCGTCGAAGGTGAAGCTGACCACCGGCCCGGTGTGGGACAGGCGGGCGGGGCGGCGATGCATGAGGCGCACGACGCGGCGGCGCACCTTGCCGAACAGGCTGGAGTCGGCGTTGTAGGGCTGGGCCTGGGGTTGCTGCATCAGACGGCCTCCGCATAGAGGGCGGCCCGGTAGAGCCGCAGCGAGAAGGCGCGCGGCCCGGCGGGCAGCCAGTCGGTCATCGCCACGGTCTTCAGCAAGGGCCGGGCCAGGCCCATGCCCGGCGCGCGCTTGAGCAGGCGGGCGGCCTTGTAGCTGGGGTAGGTGGAGACGATGTCGGGGTGGCGGGCCACCACCCGGGCGAAATTGGGCGCAGACTGTTCGTATTTGGCGGCGAGGGCCTCGGCGGTGTCCAGACCCATGTGGGTGGCCGGATTGTCCAGATGGACCACGCGGAACCGGCGCGACACGCGCATGGCCCACTCCACATCCTCCCAGCCCCAGCCGGTGAAGGCGCTGTCGAAGGCCTCGGCCGCGAACACGTCGCGGCGGACCAGCAGGTTGGAGGTGTAGACGTACTTTTCCGGCTGGCGGGCGCGCTCCTGATAGGGGACGCATTCGGACCGGGTGGCGAGGGCCCGGTGGACGGCGAAGCGGGGCTCGTCCGGGGCCTGCAGCAGGGAGAAGCCGCCGAAGGCCACGGGGGGATCCTCGTGGGCCGCCAGATCGGCCCAGGCCTGAAGAAAGCGGCGATGATCCGGCCGCATGTCGCTGTCCAGAAACAGGAAACTGCCGCCCCGGGCGGCGGCGGCCAGACGGTTTCGGCCTTTCGAGCGGCCCTCGTTCCGTTTCAGGTCGATCAGGCGGGCGGGCAGGGCCATGGCCTTGATGACGGCCTCGACGCGGGCGACCAGATCGGCGTCGCCGCCGCCGTCCGACAGGACGATGACCTCCACCGAGCGGCCGACCTGGCCCGCCTCGTCGTTGAGGTCGCGCAGCAGGTCGCAGGGGTCGTCCCGGTAGAAGGGGATCAGCACCGACAGGGCCGGGCGCTTGCCCCGCCAGCGGGCGTTGGCGACGGTGCGGCTCATGCTTCGGCTCCCCGGGTTCGGTAGGCGTTGAGGAGGCGGCGGCCGGTGTCGCGCACCCCGGCGGCGTTGAGGGTGATGGCGACGACGGCGTAGACCGCGCCGCCGATGGCCGCCTTGGCGATCAGCTCCACGGGGCCGCCCACGGCCGGGATCAGGGAGACCAAGCCCGCCATGACGGCGCAGGCGACGCCGCAGCGGATCAGGGCCTCCCACGGGATGGGCAGGCGCATGACGGTGCGGCCGATGAGGATGGAGGCGAGCAGGCCGAGGGCGAAGCTGGCCGCCGTGGCCCAGGCCGCGCCCAGCACGCCGAAGCGGGGGATCAGAATCAGGTTGAGGATGACGTTGGCCACGGCCGGGACCGCCATGGTCAGCAGCATGCGGTCGGTGCGGTGGCCGAGGGTGAAGACCTGGTTGAAGTAGTAGACCGTCACCCCGGACAGGGCCGCGCCGAGGGCGATCCAGGGGGTGATGAGGGCGGCGGCGGAGCGCAGGTCCTGACCGATCAGCACTTCGGCCAGCGACCGGGCCACCAGCATGACGCCGACGGCGGCGGGCAGGCCGACCAGGACGAACAGGCCCGCCTGTTCGCGGGCGGCGGTCTGGAGGGCCTCGCGGCCGCCCCGCTCCAGCGCCATGACCATGGCGGGCGCGCCGGCGGCGCCCAGCCAGATGAACATGACGTCCAGGGTGCGGTTGGCGATGGAATAGCCCGCATGATAGGCGCCCACCGCCGCCTCGTTCATGAACACCGCCAGCAGGAAGCGGTCGGTGGAGGCCAGCACCAGCGAGAGGATCAGGGACGCGGCGATGGGATAGCCGAAGGTGGCGTAGCGCTTGAGCCGGGCCGGGTCGGGCCGCCCGCCGCGGGCGTGCTTCAGCTCGCCGGGCAGGATGAAGGGCAGGGCGAACAGGGGCGCGAGCAGCAGGCCCAGCAGGGGGGCGGCGCCGCCCAGACCGGCCAGGGCGAAGATGACGCCGATCAGGAAGCCGCCGACGACGGTGGCCATGTCGAGGCCCGCCGCTTTCCCGACCTCGCCCGAGGCGCGGTACCGCTCCTGCGCCAGCTTGGCGAGGCTGCGGACGGGCACGCCGATCAGGGCGACGCCCAAGGCCAGACGGAACGCCGGCTCCACCGGCCACAGCATGAGGCCGAGGATGACCAGCGGAATGAAGGCGGCGGACAGCCAGAAGGCGGCGCGGTACAGGCTGGCGAAATGGTCGGCGAGGCCGGTCTCGGGCGTCTCGGCGGCCCAGTAGCGGGCCATGGCCGCCTCCAGCCAGGTGAACACCGCCACATGGGCCAGGGTGAACACCGAATAGGCCAGGGCGTAGCGGCCGAAATCCTCGGGGCTGAGCAGGCGGGTGAAGACCACGATGGCCAGAAAGCCCACCACGCCCTGCACGATGTTGGCGGGCAGATAGCCCCAGACGCCGCGCCAGAACATCAGCGTACAGCCACGCGGTCGCCCAGCAGCACGGGCACGGTGACCGCCATGATCCACAGGTCCAGCCAGAAGGACTGCGCTCCACATAGTCCACGTCCAGCTGCACCCGGCGGCGCACCTCGGCGGCGGTGTGCAGGGGGCCGCGCGAGCCCTTGATGGCGGCCCAGCCGGTCATGCCCGGCTTGATGCGGTGACGGTGGGCGTATTCGGCCACGAGGCGGGCGGACTCGATCTGGCCGGTCTTCATGCCGATGGCGTGGGGGCGGGGGCCGACCAGGGACATCTCGCCCTTCAGCACATTGATCAGCTGGGGCAGCTCATCGAGACTGGTGGCGCGCAGGAACCGGCCCACGCGGGTGATGCGGTCGTCGTCGGCGGTGACCTGACGGGAGGCGGTGGCGTCGGCGGCCTCGTGGCGCATGCTGCGGAATTTCCACACCACGATCTCTTCGTTGTTGAAGCCGTGGCGACGCTGGCGGAACAGGATCGGGCCAGGGCTGTCCAGACGCACCACCAGGGCGACCACGGCGAGCACCGGCATGAGGCCGATCAGCATCAGCCCGCCGATGATCAGATCCTGCAGCCGCTTGTTGAAGGCGGCGCGGTCGGGGTCGGGGTTGCTGAGAGAGGCCAGCGGCGCGCGGGCCAGCTTCTCCAGGGCGGCGTTGCGGTCTTCGGCCGCCTTGGGATCCACCAGCAGGGTGACCTCGTTGGGCAGGCCGCCGAGGCGGCGCATCAGGTCACGCACCCGCTCGCGCGCGGCGGGATCCACGGCCAGGATAATGTGGTCCACATAGGGCGTCATGCGATGGGTCAGCAGGGCCTCGGTGTCGCCCAGCACCGGCACGCCCTCGACGCTGTCGGGGGCGCGGGCCAGGCGGTCGTCGAACACGCCCAGCACGTTCAGGTCGCGGCGCTGGAGGGCCTCGCGGATCAGCTTTTCGGCGTGTTTGGTGGCGCCCACCACCACCACATTGGGGGTCAGGGTTCCGTCGGCGCGCCAGCCCCGGACCCGGTCGCACCAGGCCATGTGCAGGCCGTACAGCACGATCAGGTTCAGTCCGCTCCACACCAGCACCGGGCCGATCGTGGGGGCGGGCGCGAGGAGGGCGGCCAGCACGACGGCGATCAGGCCGGCGCCGGCCACCGAGGCGCTGACCAGGCCCATGTGCACCACCAGACGGCGGTTGCGGGAGAAGCCGTAGACGCCGGACGCCTTCAGCGCCGCCAGCAGGGCCACGGCGCCGACCGCGAACGGCAGGACAAGGGACAGGGGTGCGCTGATCAGGCCCGAGGGACTGGCCGCGGCGGCGCACGCCAGGGTCAGGGCGATGACGGCGAGGGCGTCGAAGCTTCGGAACCAGTGGGCGGCGAGGCGCGAGGCGTGGCGCTGGCGGGCGTTCAGCCAGACTTCGGGCCGGAAGGGGCCGCGGCGGGCGCGGGCGTCAGTCTTGCCCGCCCCACGCGCCACGGCGCCCGAGGCCAAGGCCTGAAGCCCGGCGGCGTCGAGGGTCGCGGGCGCCGCATCGGTGGGCGCGTCGTCTGGTCTGGTCTGGGTCGAGAGCATGGCGGCCATTCTGGTCAGGCCGTCATCCAACCATTCCGCCGTGGATTTCGCGTTAACGTCGCAAACCCGGATTGCGTCGGCGCGCCCGAGCCGCTATCGGAGCCGAACCGGAGACGTGGCCGAGTGGCTGAAGGCAACGGTTTGCTAAATCGTCGTACCCTGTAAGGGGTACCGAGGGTTCGAATCCCTCCGTCTCCGCCATTCCCCCTTAAAAACTCATGAGAAACAGACGTTTAGGAGTAGAGGCTAGGCGTAGCCCTAACTTGTGCCCCAACAAAGGGTGCCGGTTCGTCAATATCGCTCCGTGCCTATCAGGAGCGCACAAAGCGCATAAACGGAGCCTTGCTCTCTTTGGAACGACAGGTCGGTCATCAGCCGCGTATAGGCCTTCGGACTCAACTGCCGAACGATGGCGTGAAGAAGAACCCGTTCAGGCGTCGCCGGAATCAGTGGGGCGATCGGGTTTCGGTTAGGGCCGGGGTGGAAGTTCGCGCTTCCCCTCGGCCTGACTGACTTATTGCTAGCATTAACGGTGATGACTGAGCAAGAGAAAAAGCTAGCCAAAAAGATGGGGAGACCGGCCACGGGGCGCGGGCACACGATTGGCGTCCGGCTTCATGATCCCGAAATTGCCGCGCTGGACATCTGGATGGCTGAGAACGGTCACACCAAGCGGGCGGGTGCTGTCCGCGCCATCCTCAAGGAGAAATTGAATGTCTGACGATCAGCCGAGCGCTACTGAAGCGCGAATGGTCGAACTGCTGGAAATGATGGTTGAGCAACAGGCAGAAACCAACCGCCTTCTTGAGCCGATCTCGGAGATGGCTCGGCGAGCCCAAGCAGGTCAGGCCGTGATGGACAGACTCCGCCACCAGGGCCTCTGACCCATCTTCGCCCTGAAGACCGATGGCCATGATGGGAACCCCTAGTTGGAGAAGCTAATGTCAGAGTCGACGCTGCCTGGCCGTACGATCGAGAGCGCGCCATACACTGGCCTGCTGGAGCGCCTGAACCAGATCGCTGCCGTCTCCGGCATCGTTGTGGAGTCGCCTGATAGCTTTGGTCGCGAAGACCTATTGAACATGGTCGCGCAGATCGGCGAGCTCGCCACGGAGGCGGTCGTATTTTCCGGAGCCACTCAGGAAGAAGCCGAAGCGTCCTTCAGGATCGCCATAGGCGGCCTAACCTTCGGTAAGGCCGAACACTAGGAGAACCTGAACTTCAGCGAGTGATGCTAACCAGTGGCGCCGCTAGGGATTAATCCACGTCAGCATACCCTCCGGCGGGGAGAATGGTGCCGACAAGAACGGCTTTGCAGATCGACCGGGCCAGAAGATTCGAAGCTCGTTTTCGCACTGGAACCGGCGCCCCTTAATGAACGGGTCCGGCGGGTCGTCGTTCGTAGCCTGCGCTTCTACATCGACATCTTCGTATGAAACCGGTCCGCTTGAACAGTGGCTATTCAGTACCCTGTTATTGAGGTGCAGCAACGTGCCAAGCAGGTGAGCATCAGCGATTTCGATTATTGCCGTCTTCTCGCCAAAAGACGGGTTCCCAGGGTCGCGGCACAGGCAGAGAGCGTGGCCATGAACTCGGCGCGTGATCGAAAAATTCTTGAAGGTGAAATCGCCTCGGACCCCGTTTAGTCGAATCCCCATGGAGCGAGCGGTTCCCATCGCTGCGGCTTGGGCGGGATCCTCTGAATCTGTGATCGTCAGGGCGGTGATTGTCCGCCTGCGGGCGCTATCCAGTTCGTCGGCCTGATCATCGTCCAGCTTCGCGTAGTCGAGCGGCGTACCTATGCTGAACACACCCCTCAGCGCGCCCGGCGCATATTCGGGTTTCACGTACTTCCACGCCTTCATCTCACTAGTGCCCCGCCCCCATCGTTCGGCATGACGCGAGCCAAGTCCAGAATGGCAGCCGGGCCTTTACGGATGCTGTAGAGGTTGCACATGGTGCGACGTTAGCGCGAACCCGGTTCGTCGGGGAGGGGACTCGGGCTGAGGCAATAGTGCCACTCGGAGCGCAAAGGTCCACGCTCCCGGCGGCGGGGACGCTCTCCGTGGCCTGAGAGGGCAAGGCAGTAGTACTTGACGCGCTCATTTGTCGAGCCGATATAGTGAAATCGCGACCTGAGGGCTGGATGGCTCTTGTGGGCGCGCTCTACGGCCTTCGCGGCAACGCGGAGGCCGATCATTTTGCGGATCTACTGACTCGCCTGAGGAGTGTTTGGGGACGTAGCTCCCTGAACGGAATGGGAGCATTGCCAGCAAGGCGATGTTAATCTCCCTGGGGCCATACAGTCGGGGAGAATCGCGTCATTCTGGCTGGCGCTTCGTTGCGTTATTGCCACACTTAGGGAGCCTCAGCCTCTACAGGGGGTTATGGTTACGGAGAACAAGATGCGTGTGACTGTTGAAAAAGAGGGCTTCTTGATTGCCCGCGAAGGTTTCCTGATCGCTCGCGAGGGCTTCCTGATCGCTCGCGAGGGCTTCCTATAAGAACCCTAATCCGCACGTTCAAAGAACGCGGATATTGCCAGACATAAAGCTTCACCATATGGTGGAGGTATGTGGCGACCCTACCTAGTAATTGCAGCAATCACGGGCATCCCGGCACTCGTCATGCTTTGGGGTGCTGCGTTTGGCCCTGCCGATTGGATGGGGGTCGACGAGACGTCGCAGGCTGAAGTTGCTTTGCACGTCGGTTATATTGCTGGACTAGTCACCGTGGGCGCGATCGCGGTCGCTATGGTCGCCATCTGCATGCAGAGGCAGACGGCACGCGCTCAAGCCACCCTCAATCACTTGGCGAAAATGGAGTTCGATCAGGACTTCTTACACGCCAAGAAGACCTTCTTGGAAATCGAGGCAAACGGCGAACTGATCAAGTATGCCGATCGGTCTAGTGCTCACACCAAGAATGCGCGGTATATTCGCCTTTATCTCAATCACTTTGAGCTTGTATCGCTTGGTATTCAGCACAAAATCATTGATTACGATATTTTCAAGAGATGGAACAGGAAGACGGTCCAGTTGGTGTGGACTGCCGCTTGGCCATTTGTGAACAAGCTACGAAAAGAGTTCCATAATGATCAGCTTTTCGTGGAATTCGAGGAACTTGCAAAAGAGTTCGGAAGCGGTAAGCGGCGACGTTTTAGGTGATCTTGCCGCGTGGCATTCGAGTAGCTTGGCTTCAGGCCGGAAGAATGCCTTTCATTTTCCCTCACCATCACCCGAGAGGGGCCCGATCGGACCCATCGCCCGCGACTCGCGAGGCTCCTGAGACTTCACCTCAGCCGGTATGCCGTTCAATGGAACCGCCGTCGCCGGATAGGACCACGCCTTCGCCCGCAAACGCTTCTGGTGAACATTGTGAGGGCAGGGAGGTGAACGTCCTTCGCCCGTCGCGGTTGAGGGGGCAGACCCGCAGCGGGCTGGTCGAGGACGCGCTGATCGTCGCAACCGGGGCGCCCATGCCCCCAACGCGGGCGTGCGGCGGGCGACGGGGGTAGGAGCCGCCCTTTTCAGCCGACGGCGGCGGCGACCGCCCCACGGACAGGCCCGGCAGACGCTATATTCGCGCGGAAGCGGACCCTCGATGCGAGTTCATCGTTTGAACTGTGCATCGAAGGACCGACCATGCCCCTCAACGACATCTCGCTCGCACGGCTCATCATCGAGAATGTCCGGAGCCACGGCATCATCGGCCTGGCGCCCGACGGCCACATCACGGCGTGGGCCGCCGGAGCCGAGGCCATCACCGGCTACACCCGCAAGGACGCGCTGGGCATGGACTTCGCCGAACTGTTCACGCCGGCGGACCAGGCGGCCGGCATGCCCCGGGCCGAGATCGACACCGCGCTGCGTGAAGGCCGGGCTGAAGACAGCCGCTGGCACCAGCGCAAGGACGGCAGTCTGTTCTGGGGCAACGGCGTCACCGTGGACCTGGGCGTCGGCGGCGTCCTGGCGAAGATCTTCCGCGACGAGACGGCCGCCAAGCAGGCGGAGGAGCAACGGGTGCTTCTGCTGAACGAACTGAACCACCGGGTGAAGAACACCCTGGCGACGGTTCAGTCGATCGCCGAACAGGGGCTGCGGGCGGCCGGGGTGGACAAGCCGGTCCGCGACGGGCTCGCCAACCGCCTGATCGCCCTGTCCCACGCCCACAATGTGCTGGTGAACGAAAACTGGGCCGGCGCCGATCTCCGGACGCTGATCTGCGAGGTGCTGGCGCCCTACGAGCGGGATCCGTCGCCGATCCGGATGGAGGGCCCGCCGGTGCGCCTGCACCCCTCACAGGCGGTGAGCGTATCGCTGGCCTGCCATAAGCTGGCGACCAATGCGGCGAAATACGGCGCCCTCAGCACGCCCGACGGCCGGGTCACCATTGACTGGAACCTGGCCCACAACGGGGAAGGGGAGCGTTTTCTGACCCTGTTGTGGAGAGAAAGCGGCGGACCCGTGGTCACCCCTCCGAAGCGTGAAGGGTTCGGCACGCGGCTGATCCGTCAGACCTTCGCGACCGAACAGGGCGGCCGGGCGCAGATCCAGTTCCCGCCGGAAGGCGCGCACTGCAGCCTCGTGCTCGCCCTGAAGGACGAAGAGGCGGTGGGAGATGGGCAGCCGGCCGATCCCTCTCCTGTCCGCGCCTGACGACCCCGCAACCTAATCCTGCCGGGGCCTGCGCCGTTCCAGCCACCACAGCAGGGCCAGCAAGGCCAGCAGGCCGGTGAACCAGGGCCAGGGCGATCCCGCGACGTGTCTCCGGGCGCGCGCGTCTGCGTCCGGCGTGGCGGACGCCATGTCCAGTGTGGCCTGGCGGTCTGCGGCGCGAAGCAGCGATGAGGCCGCATCGGCGGGGTGCACGTAGAAGGGGGTTTGCTGATCCCGATCATCCACGGCCACATGCCATCCGGCGGTGTCCGGCCACCAGGCGGCGCAGCGTCGGCCGCCGGCCTTCGGGTCAATGATCAGGCCTCGCGCGGTCCCTGACGGGTCGATGACCCGACCCTCGTCCTGCAGACCGCACACCGCCATGCGCCGTCCGGACCATGCCAGGCTCTCGACCTCCGGACGGGCTTGGTCATCGGGGCGCGCCAGGGCGGAGACGACCGCCCCCCAGATCCGGCTGTGCTGCTCGGGCCGGCCGGTCAGGGCCAGGGTGTAGGTGTCGACCAGGGTGACCACCCCCACGCGGCCGAGTCCCAGGCTGGACCAGCCGGCCGTGACCGCCTCCTGGTCGTCGAGCAGGATGGGGACCGCAGCCTGACCGCCATGGATCAGATCCAGCCGGGTCAGGCCCCCGGAGTCGTCGGGCGGGGCGACGGCGTCCCCCGTGCCGGAGAGCGACACGCCCAGCGAGGCCCATTGACGTCGGGTCTCGCCGCCGATCGGGCCGGTGGGGCGCAGCAGCAGACCCATCCCGTCACGCACTGCCGCAGCCACGGCGCCGCGCGAGGGGGAGGGCAGGGTCTCCCAGCGGCGGTCGTCGATCACCAGCAGGTCGACCTCTGAGAGCCCGGCGGCCGTGAGGGGGGCGGCGTCGCCCAGCCTGAGGCCCGCCCCCAGATCGACCTGAAGGCTGACGTCCAGTTCGGCGCTCTCTGCCCAGCGCCGGATCTGGCGCACCTCCGGGTTGGGCGCGCCGGCCAGCACCATCATGCGGACGGCGGCGGCGTCCCGCGTTTCGACGGGAACGGCGATCTCCTCCACCAGGGCGCCCTCGGCGTTGCGCAGGCGCAGGTGGAACAGGGTCAGCCCGGCCGCCCGTGTGTAGGCGGCGAGCTGGAAGCGGTCTCCCGCTTCCACCGATGCGCGGTCGACGATCTGGTCGGCGGGGTCCACGAGCTCGACGACCCCAGCCGCAAGGGCCCCGACCCGGCCGCCCACCTCGAAGCCTGCGCCGGGCGCGGCCGGTGATGGCGGCGAGAATTCCACCAGCCCCACGGGCGCCGGTCCCGGCTCGTATTCGAGTGGAACGGGCAGGGCGCCCTGGTCGCGGGGGGGCAGGCCGTCGCCCGAGACCCGAACGGATCGGGCCTCCGGGAAGCGGCGCAGGGCCGTCGCCAGGTCGGGGACGCGGACGACGGCCGGGGCATCGGACTCCGGCAGGGCGACCGGGATTTCGCCGGGGTTCGTCCCGGCGACCTGCCCGGAGGTCACGATGCGCAGGGCGGCGGCGCCCACGGCCGTCGGCGGCGGATTGAGGGTCAGGTACAGCAGAACGGCGGCGGTCAGCTGCAGGCCGAGCAGGGCGGCCAGCCGCCAGACCGGCGCCTCGGCTCGTGACGCGCGGCGCCAGAGCAGGAGGCGCACCGCCCCGGCCAGAACCGCCGCTGCGATCACGGACGCCGTCACCCAATGCAGAGTCGTCCCCCCGTCGCTCATTGCAGCGCTTCCAGATAGCGGCGGCCGCGGCGGTTCGGCGCCTCACGGCGCTCCACCCGCGCCGGCGTCGCGCCCATGGCGTCCCACAGAAGGGCCTGAAGGGCGCGGCGGCAGTCGCTGCAACCCGGCTCGGCGCGCAGGGTGTCGATGGCGGCGATCAGGCCGAGCGGATCCTCCAGTCGGCCCGAAGCGCCCCGCACCCAACGTTCCAGCCCGTCCAGATCGACACGGCCGCCGCCGGGCCGGTCATCCAGCGCGCGCCACGCCCGTTCAAGCGTCGGGTCTGCATTGGCGGACTGCACGGGCGGCAGGCGCGCGCCGATATCGTCGCGGTCGCCGGTGAGGCGGCGGGACATGTCCAGCGGCGGCAGATCGGAGCCGGTTCGCGGCAGGAAGACGCGGTCGGCCCTCTGGGCCTCCTGCAGGAACTCCAGCGCCTGATAGGCGAAGGGCAGGGCTTCCTCGGGCCGTCCCTGACGCAGGGCCCGCTCGGAACTCCACATGGCGTCGAGGGCGTTGCCGAGGGTCGACCGCGTGCCCGGATCGAACAGGGTGGCCGCGTCGCCGTCGTCATGGGCGTGGCCGTATTCGCGAAGCACATCGACGGCCGAGCCGAACGACGCCAGTTCCTCGTCCGAATGATCATGGCCGTCGTCGGGGCCATGGACCTCGGGAGCGGGCGCGGGCGTGTCGTTGGTCGGCAGGGTCGGGGCGTCGTTGGTGGGCAGGGCCAGGCCGCCGCCTTCCGTCTCCTCGCCCAGGAACTGGCCGTAGCGCAGGCGCAGGCGCGCCTGATCCACGCCGAGGCCGTTCGACCGGTCCAGGAACTGGCGGGGCTCGAGGTCTCGCCGTTCCGCAACGAGGGCCTCGGCGTCGATGATGATCTGGCGCTGGCTGGCGAAATAAGCGGGCATGACCGGCCGCAGCAGGCCGTCCAGTCCGTCGGCCGAACCGAGTGCGGCGGACCGGCGCAGGATGACGCTGGGGCCTTCGGTGACCTGGCTCCGGGGCCGCCGGTTGTCGCGCGCCACCAGCTGGACGATCAGGTCGCCGGGGCCGACGAGTCCTTCGCGGGCCAGGTTCAGGGTCGCGGAGAACCGCTTGCTGCGCCCGTCGCCGCGCCCGCGAACGGTCAAGGTGCGGCTTTCCGAGGTGATGGCCTCGCCTTCGCCCTGGGTGAGGGTGATGCGGAGTTCGGCGGTCGTGGCGACCCCATAGTCGTCGCTGACCTCGAACACGGGCGCGAAGGTGGTCTGGCCGGCGGCGGCGAGGACGAGCTGGCTGTCCGGGGTGACCAG
Organism: Brevundimonas abyssalis TAR-001; assembly: GCF_000466985.1. Taxonomy (GTDB): domain Bacteria; phylum Pseudomonadota; class Alphaproteobacteria; order Caulobacterales; family Caulobacteraceae; genus Brevundimonas; species Brevundimonas abyssalis. The sequence continues at coordinate 1,853 of NZ_BATC01000064.1, read as the reverse complement.
ACTGACGACCGGCGGGGCGTCTTCAACGGCGTCGATGCGGTGCAGGCGCTGGCGCGCCATGCCGTCCGCCTCGATGCGGTAGAGGGTGGACTGGTCCATGACCCGCGTTGCGCTCCAGCGATCGCGGCGGCGGCTGAAGGCGAGGCGGCCGCCTTCAGAGAATGCGGCGGACACGGTGTCGGGACGGGGCGCGACATCCAGCAGCCATTCGACCCGGGATCCGACGGGCACGCGCGCGTCCAGTTCGGCCTGCTCGCGGGCGGGGAGGCCGGTGTAGCCGGGCGGCACGATGCGAAGGCGCGTGCGGGTGATGCGGGGCGCGTCCGGCTCGGCGGCTTCGGAAGCGGGGCTGGGGGACTCTGTCGGCGCCGCCCGGCCTTGCGGCCAGAACAGGGCGGCCATGATCACCATGGCGGCGGCCAGCCAGGCGCCGACGATTCTGCGGCGCGACCAGTCGGGGCGCAGGTCGAGGCCCGGCGACTCCTCGAGCCTCGCTTCAACCTGCGGCGCTGGAGAGCGGCGAACCCTTGCAGGGCGGCGGAGTCCTGGAACAGCAGGTCGCTGCTGTCCTCGAAGCGGGGCGAGGCGGCGTCGAGACGGGCGGCGAGCCAGCTGGGGCCGCAGGACTGCGCCCGGCGCCCGGCCGCCAGGGCGAGCAGGCCGGCCGTCGCCAGGGCGAGGACCAATGCGGCGGGCAGCCCGAACAGGCGCCAGCCGAGGACGCCGCAGGCCATCACGATCGGCAGGGCGATGGCCAGCGCCTCCAGCCAGAGGCGGTTGCGGACGGCGCGTTGATGGCGGCGAAGAACCGGGTGCAGGCTCATGGCGCCGCGCCCCGTCTGGCGCTGGTGGCGAGCCAGCGCTCCGCCGCGAACAGCAGGGCGATCAGCAGGGCCAGCCACGGCCGGATATCCAGAGGCGGCAGGGCGTAGGCGCGCGCGCCGGTCAGGGGCGCGTGATCGGCGGCGGCGACGCGGCTGGGCGTCACGGGGGGAACCAGAAGGCGCTCCAGCGCATCGGGGAAGTCCGCGTCGAGCAGTTGCGGCATGGCCGCCGGCTCCAGCGGGCGGGTGAACTGGACGACACGTCCCCGGCCGCGCACCCCGGTCGTCGCGAGGGGACGACCGGCGGCGTCGCTCCAGACCGGGACCGGCGGGGCGTCCAGGTCCAGACGGGCGTCATGGGACAAGAGGGCGACGCCCCCGTCCTCGATCCAGTCGGCGACGGCTTCCGGCAGAGGGCCGGTCGCCAGCCAGACCAGATGGCGCGTCTCCGGGCCCAGAGGCTGGTCGACGGCGGCCACGTCGAGCGCGGGCTCCGCGTCCGGCGGCGACCAGGCACTGGCGGCCGCGCTGACGTAGCGCACGCTGTCCCGGGCTTCAGCGGAATGGCGGACGGTCAGGGCCGGGGCGGCGGCGGGCATGGGCTGTTCGGCTGCGGCAGCCTGATCGGACACCCGCCAGGTAACGGGGCGCGTCAGGCGGGGGCGCTCGGCGTCGGCATCCTCCAGCAGGGGTGGGACCACCACATCCAGCGGAGCGTCCGGAGCGAGTTCAGCGTCCAGCTGACGGATGAGGCTGACCGTGCCGGTGGATGCCGGGGGCGCCGCGTCTCCGAGAGCGGGAAAGCCGGGGGCCAGCCAAACGAGCCGGGCGTCACGCGGCGCCGCCTCGATGACCGGGGCGGGATCGAGGCCGGGTGCGACGGCGATGACCGGGCGGGCGTCCTCCACGCCCCACAGCACTGGCCGGGCCAGCCACAGGGCGAGGGCGGCCAGCAGCAGCAGGCGCAGGAGCAGCAGCAGGCGCTCGTCGATCCGGGGGCGTCGGCGCGGCCGGGGGCTGGGCGTCAGC
>NZ_BATC01000065.1 GCF_000466985.1 Brevundimonas abyssalis TAR-001 | reverse complement strand
TCGGAACCGGATTTTGAGTGCCGTGGAGCGGGGTTACCGGATGATCACCGGCATTCCCGCCAACCCCATCCAACCCCTGTGGCGCAAGGGTCCTGCTCCGGCGTGATGTCACTGAGCGACCCGGTCGGAACTTCGTCGTCACGTGAAATCACGGACGCGGTTCCACAGGATTTACACAGAGAGCCCTGCCCGAGGCCCGGCACTAAGTCTTTGCACCCGGTTGCAGCCACGTGTTCGCTTCACAACCCCCGGCGCGAGAGACATCCGACGCCGCAGCGCGCTGAGGCCAAGCACAGCCCCGCCGGGTAGTGCTGGCCTGGTACCAACTTTCGGTTTGCGCTCGATAGTTGATGTGTTTGTCTAGCGCCGCTTATTTTGCTTCTGGGGGGAAGTCGATGTCACACGCAGCACCTGAGAAAGTCGGGCCAGGTCGTAAGGCCGCGCGCGTCTTGTCATGGATCATCGGGGTGTTGCTGATCCTGATTGGCTTGGTCGGGGCTGTCTCTGACCCGTCGGGCGGCTCTCCCATCTTGGGGATCGGTCTCGCGATTGCGGGGTTGGCCGTGCTGCCTCCTGTCGTCAGCCTGATCCGGCGTAGGGCCACTTTCTACATGCCAATGTGGGTTCCGCCCGTGACCTCGTTCGTGGTTGCATTCGTGTTCGCGGTAATAGGCACCTCCGTCGGATTACCTGCTGAGACAGGATCAGGTGCCGGGACAGAGACCGAATCTCGTGGTGCTGATAGTGCCGAGGACCGCGCCGAACAGGTCGCTGAGATCGAAGGACTGATCAGTGAAGGAACGGTCGAAAGCACTCGTTCCGCGCTGCGCAAACTCGACGACAGACGCTTACGCGAAGACGTTGCGGAGGGAGGTTCTCTCCGTCCCCTGTTTGACCGCGCGACCGCCGCCGCCGAGGACGCGAGGGTAAGGGGCGAGATCAACGGCTACATCGCGCGGCTGAACGAGACCCTTCCGATGGTCGAGGCGGTGTTCACAGGCAGGCCCGAGACCGAACTGGTCATCAACCTGAATTTGGAGACGCTGAACACTGCCGCGCGCCTGCTGCGCGATGGCGAGGCGTTCGCCTCTGACCCGCAGGTTCGTGAGGCCATGGCGGAGTTGCGGCGGACAATGGTTCAGAAGCAGACCGCAGCCTTCCCGGCGATGCGCGCGGGCTATGGAGCGATCAAGGATCAAGCGGTCTGGGAGAACGACATGGACATCATCGTCCAAGGCGGTGGCAATCGCACGATCCGCTTCATCGCGGGGATATTCGCCGCGAACCGAAACATCGCTCGGTTCGAGGAGAGCGTCCGCCCTGTGCTCTCCCCGATGCGTTTTCGGCGCTCTCAATATGAGTGGTATCGGGGCAGCGAATACACCTACTACACGCTGGAGACGCCCGATGACGCCGAAATCGGCTACTGGGTCGGCTCGACCTTCACGCCGGTGCCTGCACCCGAATGAGCCAAGGCACGGTCTGTCCTTGACCACCGGGGTCGGCCGCCTGCAAACCACCGGCCAGTGCATTTCGCGTGACGGGGGATAAGACGATGGCTCGGGGCAGGCCGCGCAAGGACGGGGGCGAGAAGTCCAACAAGACCAAACTGGGGTTCGAGGCCACGCTGTTCGCGGCGGCGGACAAACTGCGCTCGAACATGGACGCGGCGGAATACAAGCACGTTGTCCTCGGCCTGATCTTCCTGAAGTTCATCTCCGACCGCTTCGAGCGTCAGCGGGCCAAGGTTCTGGAGACGCCTCACGCCGATCCGGAGGATCGCGACGAGTATCTGGCCGACAACGTCTTCTGGGTGCCCAAGGAGGCGCGCTGGGCGCACGTTCAGGCAAACGCCCCCCAGCCGCAGATCGGCCAGATCGTTGATGACGCCATGTATGCCATAGAGCGGGAAAACGCCTCGCTGAAGGACGTCCTGCCGAAGAACTACGCCCGCGCCGATCTGAACAAGACCAGCCTGGCCGGGGTCATCAACCTGCTGGCCGACATCGACACACTGCCCGAAGCCAACGGCGGTCAGGACGTCCTGGGCCGGGTCTACGAGTATTTCCTCGGTCGCTTCGCGGCGGCGGAGGGTAAGAGCGGAGGACAGTTCTATACCCCCGCCTGCGTGGTCAATGTGCTGGTCGAGATGCTCCAACCTTTTAAGGGCCGGGTCTACGACCCCTGCTGTGGATCAGGCGGCATGTTCGTGCAGTCGGAACGGTTCGTAGAAGCCCACGGCGGGCGTCTGGGCGACATCTCGATCTATGGTCAGGAGAGCAATCCCACGACTTGGCGACTGGCCAAGATGAACCTCGCCATCCGGGGCATCGACGCGAACTTGGGTGCCCGCAACGCCGATAGCTTCCACGACGACCTGTTCCCCGACCTGAAGGCTGACTTCGTCCTGGCCAATCCGCCTTTCAACGATAGCGACTGGGGCGGCGAACGGCGCAGAAACGATTTACGCTGGAAGTATGGTCCACCACCCCCGACCAGCAACGCTAACTACGCCTGGATACAGCACTTCATTCACCATTTGGCCCCTCATGGCCTGGCGGGCTTCGTCATGGCAAACGGCTCGATGAGCGCAAGCCAGTCTGGCGAGGGCGAAATTCGGCGGGCGCTGATCGAGGCCGACCTGATCGACTGTATGGTGGCCCTTCCCAATCAGCTCTTCTACACGACGCAGATACCCGTCTGTCTGTGGTTCTTGGCAAGGGACAAGTCCAACGGCATCCTCAAAGACCTGAAACTGCGAGATCGACGCGGCGAAACTCTCTTCATCGACGCCCGTCAACTTGGCCAGATGGAAGGGCGCGTGCTGCGGGTTTTCAATGAGTCAGACATAGGAAAGGTGGCCGAAACCTATCACGCGTGGCGTGAAGGACGAGACGACTACCGCGATCAGGCGGGTTTCTGTCGTTCAGTGCCTAACCAAGAGATCGCGGATAGCAGCTTTGTGCTTACGCCCAGTCGATATGTCGGAACGGCCCAGAATGAACAGCCATCTGAGCCGTTCGATTTTAGCTTCATGAACCTGAAGGGCGATCTCACGCGGCAGTTCGCTGAGGCGGAACGGCTATCGGGGGACATCTTACGCCAGCTTGAGCGGTTGAACGACAATGCATAGCTGGCCAAGCGTAACAATTGGCGAGGTTGCGAAGGTCTTTGACGGTCCTCACGCAACCCCCGAGACAGTCGATACGGGCCCGATTTTTCTCGGCATTAGCGCCCTTCAGGAGGGTCGCATTGTCCTCTCTGAAACACGGCACGTGACGCCAGAGGTGTTCGAGAAATGGACCCGAAGGGTCAAGCCGGAGCCGGGCGATGTCGTGTTTTCCTATGAGACGCGACTGGGCCAAGCCGCGCTTATACCGGACGGGTTGAATTGTTGCCTGGGACGGCGGATGGGCCTGGTTCGAGCCGACCGCTCACGCCTCGATCCGCGCTTCTTTCTCTATACCTATCTGTCTCCGGCCTTTCAGGAGTTACTGCGGAGTCGAACGATCCCCGGCGCGACGGTGGACCGCCTCGCGTTGAAGGACTTTCCGTCGTTTCCACTCCCTCTTCCCTCGTTGGAGGAGCAAAAGGCGATCTCGGGCCTGCTCGGCGCTATCGACAACAAAATCGAAGCCAACAGCCGCACCAACGGAACCATTAGTCAGTTGGCTCAAAGCCTCTTCGACGAGTGGGCAAAGGCAAATCTGGTGGGTGGCTCTCGGGCCTTGATCGCCGATCTCGAAGGGCGGTCGATGGTCGAAATTGGAGATGGATTTCGTGCGCAATCACGAGACTTCGGTCCCGACGGCCTGCCGTTCCTTAGAGCCGCTCAGTTGAATGGGGGATTTGACGTCGGGTCCGCTGAGATGTTGGGAGCCGAGGCGGTTAGGAAGGCGGGACGAAAGAGGTCTATGGCGGGTGACGTTGCGTTTACTTCCAAAGGAACGGTGGGGCGTTTCGCCAGGGTCGAATCCACAACCCCTTCGTTCATATATTCGCCGCAGGTGTGTTTCTGGCGTTCATTGGATCATGTCGCCGTTCACCCCCTGATCCTGTTTCATTGGATGTGTAGCCGCGACCTGCTGGTGCAGATTGACCTGGTTTCTGGTCAAACGGATATGGCTCCGTATGTGTCGTTGAAAGACCAACGACGAATGTCGATGCCAGTCTTTCCGGCATCCCAGCATGAACTAGCGTCTGTGTTGTCTCCCATGCGGGAACTTCATACCAGCCTCCGAGAACAGTCGCGCACTCTGGCGGCGCTTCGTGACCTTCTACTTCCGAAGCTGATGTCCGGCGCGATCCGGGTGAAGGACGCAGAGGCGATGCTGGAGGAGGTCGCCTGATGCCCGTGCTCTATCACCAGGGAGGCTTTCCCCCACCCGATCTGGACTGGCCCCGGCTGCTGCCCCTGATCGGTCCGGCCAACGCCGCCATCGCTCGTTACGAAGGCGTGTTGCATGGCGTTCCCAATCCCAATGTCCTGCTGTCTCCCCTGACGACGCAGGAAGCCGTTCTGTCCAGCCGGATCGAAGGCACGCAGGCGACGCTCGGCGAGGTGCTGGAGTTCGAGGCCGAAGACGGTGCGGCGGACGAGAGCACGCCGAAGAAGGCCGACATCCGCGAAGTGCTGAACTACCGCGCGGCCTTGGCCGAGGCGACGCGGCTGATGGACGAGTTGCCCCTGTCACAGCGGCTGATCAAGCGCACCCATGAGGTGCTGATGCAGGGCGTGCGGGGACGCAACAAGGACCCCGGCGAGTATCGCCGCATCCCGAATTGGATCGGTCCAGAGGGATGCGCGGTCGAGACCGCGCGGTTCGTTCCGGTGGGGGCCGATCAACTGGCGGAGGCCATGGACGCGTGGGAAGCCTATTTGCACGCTGAGGCCCCGGCCATCCCGGACAAGCTGGTCCAACTGGCCGTGCTCCACGCCGAGTTCGAAGCGATCCACCCCTTCCTTGATGGGAACGGGCGGCTGGGTCGCCTCATCGTGCCGCTGTTCCTGTTCAGCGAGGGGCTGCTGACGCGCCCGAACTTCTATCTCAGCGAATATCTGGAGAGCCATCGGGACGAGTATTACGACCGTCTGCTGGCGATTTCTCGCGACGGCGACTGGACCGGCTGGTGCGAGTTTTTCCTGCGCGGGCTGATCACCCAGGCCGAGACCAACCAGACCAAGGCGACCGCGATCTTGGACCTTTACCGGGTCCGGAAGGACTGGATCGCCGACGTCACCCATTCGCAATATGCGGTTCGCGCGCTGGACTGGATGTTTTCGCGTCCGATCTTCAAGTCCTCTGACTTCGTGGAAAGCGCCGATATTCCCCGCCCCACGGCGACCCGCATCCTGCGTATCGTGCGTGACAACGGGCTATTGCGGGAAGTGCGTCCCGCCGCTGGCCGCCGGGCGGCGGTGTTCGCCTTCTCCGAACTCCTCAATCTCGCCGAGGGGCGTCCGGCGTTTTGAGGATCACCCACGCTATACAACGCGGCTTGTTTCTCACAAAAAGTGAAATGTGATCCACAAGTCGGTTAGGCGTGAATCGGTGAGCCAAAAACCCACACGTGAAGTTGCAACCGGTTGCAACGCCAGCTTCACTCCGGGTCAAGGAAGCGCACGCCACATTCAGCCGACGCGGGATGCGAGCCAAGACAGAGCGTCGTGAGGGGCCGAAGAGATGGCGACTATCGAGAGCAATGACCTCAGCGTCGGTGATGCGCTCAAGGACTTCTATGCAGTCCCCGACTACCAGCGGGAATATGTGTGGGAAGAAGACCAGATCAGGCAGCTTCTGGATGATGTTCGAGCGGAACAGGCTGACGCCCCCGACACCGACTATTTCGTCGGGTCCATCGTCACTTGCACTGGAGCGGCAGGTCGTCTCGATCTGATCGACGGGCAGCAACGGATGACGACGCTGTTCGTGATCCTGTGCGCCTATCGGGATCGCCTTCAGGCCCTCGGGGAAACGCAACATGCCGCCGTTGACGCCTTGCTGGCCACGCAGAAGGTAGATGATCAAGGCCGGGAGACATTCGAGGTCCGGCTCGACCTCCAATACAAGGACGCGGGCAAACTGCTGGCGGGTCTGGTGGAGCGCAAGGTCCCGGAGCCAAAGACCTGGACCCGTTCGATGGCCAACATCATGACCGCCTACGACACGGCGACTGCCTTCTACGAGAAGGAGTTCAAAGACGACGTGATCGAGCTGCGCAAGTTCTTCGGCTATCTCAATAACCGGGTGAAGCTGATCCGCGTGCGGACCGACAGTCTGGCGCGGGCGTTGAAAATTTTCGAGACAATCAATGATCGTGGTGTCGGTCTCGACGCCATGGACCTCTTGAAGAACCTTCTCTTCATGAAGGCCCAGAAGTCGGAGTTCGACGCCTTGAAGGTCGGCTGGAAGACGCTGATCGATGCCCTGCACGGGGCAGGTGAAAAGCCTCTCCGCTTCCTCCGCTACGTCATTCTTTCTGCCTATGGCGAGCAAAAGCTACGTGAGGACGAACTCTATTCCTGGCTGCTGAAGAACGAAGGCAAGGTCGGTTATGCGGCGGACCCTGCAGGATTTGTAGACAGCCTGAATGAGGCCGCCACCGCTTATCTCAACTTCATGAGCGGGCGGGATGTGAACGGCAAACCTCATCCCGCCATGGAAGCGGTGCAGCTATTGGCCGGAAAAGCGACGCGGCAGCATATGATCTTGCTGCTCGCCGCGCGCGATCTGCCTGATGAAGTATTCTCGGCAGTCTGTCGCGATGCGGAGAACCTGATGTTCGCCTTCCTCGTCACGGGACAAAACTACCGTGAGTTCGAGGTTCTGTTCCCCGCTTGGGCGCAACGGCTCGCAGAAATCAAGACGCTTGAGGCGTATGAACCCTTCTCAGCCTCGACCTTCAACAAGCGTCGGCAGGAACTGGCCGAGCGGTTCCATCGGGAGTTTCCGGCTATGCGCGTTAACGGGTTACGGAAGTTCCAACAGCGATACCTAGTGGCAAGGCTGACGCAGGCCGTGGATCAGGCGGGGTTCGGCGCGACGTCGCAGGGCCACGTGTGGTTGAGCCGCTATTGCGACAGCGCCGCCAACCATATCGAGCACATCACGCCTCAGACGCCTCGCGATGAGGTCCGCGCAGCCTTTGGACCAGGGGCGGACGAGCCGGAGGTGATCTGGTCGGTCGGCAACCTCGCCTTGGCCGAGGCGGCCATCAATCATTCTCTTGGGAACAAGCCCTACTCTGCTCCGGACGGGGACCTGATGCATTTGAGGCCCCTTAAGCGTGAGGTCTATCCGAGCAGCCAGCATCTGCTGACCAGGTCGATCTCGCAGGTCGTCGAGGTTGGAAAGAACACTGCCATCGACCGGGCCGTTTCCACGTTCACCCCATTCGACAAGTGGGACCGCGACGCCGTGAAGCGTCGAGCGAAAATGCTGACCGACTTGGCCGCCAAGGTTTGGCAGGTCGAACGCCCCCCCACTGCCGTCAGTGGCGCGTTGGGTGAGGCGGCGGCGGAATAGCGGCGGGTCTGGCAAGGGGGAGACCATGAGCGACTTCGTCTATCCGACCGGCTCCTCGTCCGCTGGCAAGGCGTTCTACGAAGATCATGTCGAACAGGCCGCGCTCGGATGGCTCGGCGATCTGGGCTGGTCCGTCATGCACGGTTCATACCTCGCGCCGGACGCGCCCGGCGGCCGTGCGGACCATCGCGAAGTGGTTCTGAAAGGTCGTCTCCGGCAGGCGCTTCAAGTCATCAATCCAGACCTGCCCCCCGAGGCGCTGGACCAGGCCGCGCGGATCATTGCCGCCGACGCCAGTCAGGACCCGCTGGAGAACAACCGACGTTTCCTGCGCCTGTTGCGCGACGGGGTGGACGTCGAGGTGCGCGAGGGCGCAGACGCTCGGACGCTGAAGGTTCAGGTCGTCGATCTGGCCGATCCGGAGCGCAACGACTTCCTCGCGGTGAACCAGTTCACCATCGTCGGACAGGACGAACGGCGTCCGGACGTCCTCGCCTTCGTCAACGGTCTGCCGTTGGGCGTGGTCGAACTGAAGGACCCGACCAACCATCAGGCGACGATGCGCAGCGCCTTCAATCAGCTTCAGACCTACCGCGAGCGCATCCCGGCCCTTTTCCGCTTCAACGCAGTGATGGTGATCAGCGACGGACTGGACGCCAAGATCGGCGCTCTGACCTCCGGAATGGACCGCTACACGCCGTGGCGGACCATCGACGGCGAAGACCTCGCTGACGGTCTCGATCTGGATATCCTCATCCGGGGGGTGTTCGACAAGTCCCGCTTCCTCGAACTCGCGGCGCTGGGGCAGACCTATGAGGTGAAGGACGGCGCAGCGAAGGCCAAGAAGGTCGCGGGTTATCACCAGTTCCACGCGGTCAGAAAAGCCATGGCCGCGACCATCGCGGCGTCCCGCCCGACCGGGGATCGCAAGGCTGGCGTGGTCTGGCACTCCACTGGGTCGGGCAAGAGTTTCACCATGGCGCTCTACGCCAGCCGCCTGGAGCGCGCGCCGGAACTGGAGAACCCGACGGTCGTAATGGTCACGGATCGCAATGATCTGGACGACCAGCTGTTCGACACTTTCTGCGCCCATCCGGACCTGTTCGCCACCACACCGTCGGCGGTCGATGGCCGCGATGATCTCCGGACTGCCCTTGGGCGAGCGTCGGGCGGCATCGTGTTCACGACCATGCAGAAGTTCGGCTTGGTCGCGGGCGAGGCGTCGTTTCCTGAACTCTCCGACCGCCGGAACATCATCGTGGTCGCTGACGAAGCCCACCGGACCCAGTATGGCTTCGTGTCGCGAGTGACGGTGCGGGGAGAGACCGCCGTCCTGACCTCCGGCGGCTTTGCCCAGCACATCCGAGACGCCCTGCCGCACGCCACCTTCATCGGTTTCACTGGCACGCCGATCGAGACCGCCGACCGGAATACACAGACCGTCTTCGGCGATCAGATCGACACCTATGACATCGCCCAGTCCGTCGAGGATGGAGCTACGGTCCCGATCTACTACACGGCCCGGCTGGCCCAGCTTCGGTTGAACGAGGAGGCCAAGGCCGCACTAGACGAAGGCGCGGATACGGTGCTCGAAACCGAGGAGACCACCGAGGCGGAGAAGCATAAGGGACGATGGTCCCGGCTTGAGGCTCTGGTCGGGGCTCACGAACGAGTGGATCTGATCGCAGCCGACATTGTCGAGCATTTCGAGCAGCGGCGAGAGGCGATGGGAGGCGGCAAGGCGATGATCGTCGCCATGAGCCGTCGCATCTGCGTTGCTCTGTTCGAGGCCATCGTCGCGCTACGCCCTGATTGGGCCGGATCAGAGGATGGGGCAGGGATGCTGAAGGTCGTCATGACCGGCAGCGCGGGCGATCCGCCGGAGTATCAGCCGCACATCCGGAACAAGGGACGTCTGCGCAAGCTGGCCGACCGGTTCAAGGAGCCGTCCTCGGAGTTCGATCTCGTCATCGTCCGAGACATGTGGCTGACCGGGTTCGACGCGCCGAGCCTGCATACCCTTTACGTGGACAAGCCGATGCGCGGCCATGGGCTGATCCAGGCGATCTCGCGCGTGAACCGCGTCTTCGGCGACAAGCCGGGCGGTCTCGTCGTCGATTACCTCGGCATCGGCGCGGAGTTGAAGGCTGCGCTGGCCACCTTCAGCGCGCGCGATCAGCAGAAGGCTGGCGTTGATCAGGATGCGGCGGCGCGGCTGTTGCTGGCCGAGCATGAGGCGATCATCGCCATGCTCAACGACGTGCGGTGGCGGACCTTCTTCACTGAAGGACCGGCGGGCAAGTTGAAAGTCCTGCGCGACTGCATCGATTACGTCCTGTCAGTCAAAGACGGCAGACGTCGCTATCTCGACATGGCGGCTCGGATGGTGACGGCTTTTGCACTGGCAGGGGGCACCGAAACAGCAGCCCGGCTGCGAGACGACATTGCACTGTTCACCGCGATCCGGGCCAACCTCATCAAGCATACGGGAGGTCGTAAGGATGCGGCCGAGATCGACCACGACCTGAACCAGCTTCTCTCCCGCGCAGTGGTCGCTGACGGCATTCTCGATGTCTTTAGGGTCGCGGGCATGGACCGGGCCGACATCAGCTTGCTGTCCGACGAGTTCCTGGCCGACGTCCAGAAGATGGACCAGAAGAACCTCGCCATCGAGGCGCTTAGGAAACTACTAGCGGGCGAGGTGAAGGGCCGTGAACGGAAGAACGCTGCCGAGGCCCGCCGCTTCTCAGATCGGCTCGAAGCTTCCATGGCCCGCTATCACAACCGCGCCGTGGACAGCCTTCAGGTGATCCAGGAACTGATCGATTTGGCCAAGTCGATGCGCGATGCGGTGGGCCGGGGGCAGGCGTTGGGGCTGAGCGATGAAGAGTATGCGTTCTACTGCGCGCTCGCCGAGAACAAGAGCGCGATGGATTTGCTAGGGAATGATCAGCTTCGCGTGCTCGCTCAGGAGATCGCTAGGCGCATCCGTGCCAGCGTTACCATCGACTGGACTCGGAAGGAGAGTGTCCGGGCGGACATGCGGCGACAGGTGAAGCAGTTGCTCCGCAAGTTCGGCTACCCGCCTGATCTGGAGCCTCATGCCATCGAACTAGTGCTGGAGCAGGCTAGGCTTTCTGCGGACGAGTTTGCCTAACAGTAGGATTCGGGGGGGGCGGCCGCCTGTCGCAGAACAGCCACGTCGAGCCTCAAAGGCTGCTAAAGGCAGCTCTCGGTCCTCCACCCCAAAGTGTTTACCCGTCTACGAACCAGCTTCTCGTAGTCGGTGATGCGACCCTCCCACCGCGCCACAAACTTGCTCCGACCGGCCCAAGCCGACTTACTGTGTGCGTAGCCTGAAGCCTACTCCGAAGGTGGTCGAAGGCCGCAGCATCATCACCCGACAACGCGAACATGAGGTCGTTGCCGAATGCCATCTCCCAACGCTCGTGACGCAGCCGAGACGGTTCAACATGGACCGTGCCTTCCTGTCGTCGCCATCGGTAGCCGAGGAAGTTGAAACCGGTTGCAACGTCCTTGATCGAGACCTTGCTGGCGGAGAATGGCCCTGCCCTGGAGCGATTGAACGCAACAAGGACGGCTGCCTGAACTGCAAGCGCCTCCTCCCGTGACCTGACCACCGCCCCGATGTTGTCGGAGTAAACGATCAAGGCGATGAGGCCCGGCAAGCTGCCCGCATCTCGCAGGATATGCCCCATCACCATTTCGGCCACGAGAGAAGACGCCGCTGAGCCGGTGGCGATACCGCCCAGAGCCATCTCTCCTTCTTCACGCCCCACGCCAGATGGCGCGGGTGTCTCACCCCTCTGAATGCCTTCATTCACACTGAGAGCACTTTGGAGAGAGCGTCTTCCCCGGACATCCATGTGCTTCACCGACAGATGCCGATGGATCACTTCGGGTGGAAGTCCGGTCATCCCCGCCAGTCCTTCGCATGCGATTGACGGGAAGAACCGTTTCGCGTCGATCTGCACGAACACTGCCCCGGAAGGGGCCGCGTTCAAGGACTGGCGGAGATGGTCGCACGCGGCGGGCAACCCACCGCTCAACAGAACCTGTGCAGGATGACAGGCCCACCGAGGGTGCGCGCGGGCGAAAGGTTTGAGGGCTTCGCGGATCAGGACGGCGCAGGCCCGATCCTCCAACCCGAACATGAATGCGGGACGACGGCCACCATCAGATTTCTCAATGGCGAAGCCTGCGGGGACGCGGTTCGCGTCATCGGTTTGACTGTGTCAATGAGCCCTCTGAGATCGACGAGGTCGAGGCGCTCCGGCGCGGGCACTCTCGCATTCGCCAGGATAAGAGCCTGAAGCCGCACGGACCGGTTCTGCATCATTTTGTGCAGTTTGTGTCTCGCACCTCTGAGGTCGGCCGCCGCAAGTCTGTTCTCGATCTCGTTCTGGAACCGCTTGAGGCGGTCACGAGCCTCGCGGCGGACGGCTTCAATGTCCAAGCCTCCATTCTCCGCATCCAGACGGATATCGTTCGGCACCTTCATGTGTATGTTTCACCTTATTTATCAAATAGTTGAGCCGAATTCAGCTTTGACAAGCCTGTCTCCTCCCCCTATGGTCACGGGCATGGAGGATGAAGCGATGCGGGACGGCCAGGTCGTGGTGGTTGTTGGTTACTCGGACAGGTGTTCCGCCGACCAACCCGTCTTCATGCGAGGTGACTTGGCCGTTGTGGCGGCCGTCGGCGCTGAAGGCGACTTAACTTGCCATGCTCTGACCCACGACGGCCGCGTCGCACGAGTCGTTCCGACATGCTCTGGCCGGAGGAGGTGCTGGCGGTGAATAACACGCCTCTTGTGGCCGCTGTGCTCGGAGGTGAACCATGACGTCTGTTCGAGACAGAGAACCCGCCTCTAGGGCGGAAATCGAACGCATCCTGTCTACGCCTGCTTCCAAGGCGTTCAAGGACCTCCGGGATCGCGCGGCCTACATGCACATCACGGGCACCCACCCTTCGCACCTGCGGGCGTTCTTCACGCAGGCGCTGTCGCTGGTGTCTGAGATGCAGAACCAGCCCACCTCCCTCGACGGCCTGACTGGTGCGCTGAAGATGAACGAGGACGTCGTCAAGCGTCTGGACCTCGAGGCCCACCCGATGGTGGTAAAGGTCCGGGAGCACGTGAAGGGCGGCTGGCGCATCAAGGCGTCTCGTGGCTCCAACGCACGAAAACCCTTCACCAAGGTCTTCCTGTGCAAAGGGCTGGAGCAGATCACCGTCCAGATCGACGGCTCGATCCTCGACCATTGGCGTTAAGCGGCAAGAAGGTCTCGCCCCAAATGGCCGGACCGACGGCATGACCGTGCCGACGATGGTGCGCGAGCATCCAGCCTTTGCAACTGGTTGCAACATGTCAGGCCGCCCCGCATTCGTCGACGAACACCTGGAGGTCGTCGAGGCGATAAAACACCCGTCCTCCAACCTTAATTTGGCGCGGCCCGACCCCCTTTGACCGCCAGTTGGCCAAGGTCCGTGCAGCTACACCAATGAACTTGGCCGCTTCCGAACGAGTCAATCTCCCGTCTGGGGTCATCCTTACGGCTGCCCGCTCAAACCCTACTCCGCTCACCGCGCCTCCTTTCATGACTTCAACATGCAGCCATCATGCGAGGGGTTGCCCCGGCAGTCAAGTCTCATGTATTCAATATGAAGTCATAAACTGGAGGCGAGCATGGCGGACAAGGGAAAAGGGCGGCGGAGAGGACCACTGTCAGACAAGTCTGAAGTCCTAACGACGCGCATCACCGTGGAGACACGTCGCGCACTGGAGGATCATGCGGAACGTGCTGGCCGGTCCATTAGTCAGGAGGCCGAACTCCTGCTGGTAAGGGGCCTGCAGGGCTCTGACGGCTCACTCCACCATCTTGAGGCGGTTCTGGACACCGTGCTGTCTATCGGGCGACGCCTTTCACAGGCTGAAGGCGGCGCGGGAACCAAAGATAGCGCCTTTGTCTACTTCGGCCTCATCAAGGCGCTGGAATGGGCGCAGGAGGTCCTCCCTGTTCCCGTCGGAGATGAGAAATTTCGAGAAGTTGCAGAACTGGACGACGAGATCGCCAGAATAAAGCGAGAGCGTGAAGATCAGGCGGGCGCGCGACGACTTGACGCCCGCACCGACGCTGAGCGCCAAGCCGACATCCCCGCCGATGACATGGACGCGCTGGACCGGGAGTTGGTCGCCGTTCTCAAAAGAAGGCAAGCGGCGTTGTCCGCGATCAATGCCGCCCGGCTGGGAGCTAACCAGTCGACCCGCGACGTGATCAGCGAAATCGCCATCTGATGGCAGGGCGCTTCCAAAAGTTGACGCCGCAAGCCATCGCCCAGCTGCCCCCCGGCCAATCTATCCGAGAGAATGGGATCGTCGCAGAGAAGCTGCGAGGCGATACGCGATGGACAGTGGAGTTCATGCACCATCGCAAGCGCATCCATCGCGTCCTCGGCCTCTCCAGCGAAGGATGGACGATCAAGAAGTGCGAAGCCAGGATCGAAGCCTTGAAGGCCGACATCCTCTTCGGGACTTCGTCACTGCCTGCGGGGCGAAAAACGCAGCTTCGCTTTAGCGAACTCGCCGACTGGTATCTCCAGGAGATGGAGGACACGAACGGCAAGAACATGATGAGCAAGCGCCCCCAGATTAAGAAACGCCTGAAGCCCTACTTCGGGGACCGAATCATCGAGACCCTAAGTGAGGAGCATGTGGGTCGATACATCCGTGCACGTCTGGACGCGGGCTCATCCCCGGCAACGGTGAACCGCGACCTCGCCACCCTTAGCCACATGTTGACCACTGCCGTCCGTCGGAAGCGCCTGGCGAAGGTGCCGTGCCGCATCCCGAAACTGGACGAGCCCCAAGGGCGGATCGTGACCCTTCAGGACGATCAGATTGCTGCCCTCCGGCAGGCGGCAATACTGGACCCTCACCCTGACCTCTGGCTGTTCGTGGAGTTCGGCCTGAACACCGCCATGCGACATTCGGAGATCAACCTCAGCCAGGTTCGATCAGATCGACTGGACGACGCGCAGGCTCTTCATCCCGGACGCAAAGGCGGGGATGCGGCATCAACCGCTGACCGCGAGCCTCCTCGCTACACTGAGGCAGGTCAGGCAAGAGCGCGACGACAAGGAAGGATGGATTTTTCCTGCCCGACACAGCCGTTCAAGATCGGAACACACTGTGAAATTCAGCAAGGCGTTTCAGCGCGCCGTCATCGCGGCTGGCCTCAACCCGAAGGTCTACACGCCCCATGTCATGCGTCACACGGCCATCACCCGACTGGTTGAGCAGGGCGCGCCGCTGGCGACGGTTCAACAGATCAGCGGCCACAAGACGATCCAATGGTGCTTCGCTACACCCACGTCAGCAATCCCCACGTTGACGACGCCATGACCGCGCTTGAACGGACCCTGACCCGCAACAGGGCGTGAAACGTCACTACACAGGATTTACACAGGATCACGCGACGTTCGCGGGTCGTTCCAGGGACGGAACTGACAAAAGCCCTATGGGCATAGATGGTGCGGGCGGTCGGGGTCGAACCGACACTCCTTTCGGAACCGGATTTTGAGT
>NZ_BATC01000066.1 GCF_000466985.1 Brevundimonas abyssalis TAR-001 | reverse complement strand
CCCAGGTCGTCCCGGTCAGGCGCTCGATGGCCGCCCCCGCCAGCACATTAGTTGAGATTGCCATAGGCGAAGACGCCCGGCTCGCCCGTGGGCGGCGCGGCCAGGCGCGGCGGGCCAGATCGGTGCGCTGTTCGTCCACCGGGCGCGGGTCGCTGAGCCCGGCGACGCGGGTCGGCATGTCCAGCACGGCCGCGTCCAGCAGGCCCGCCCGGTGGGCCATCAGGTCCTCGAGCGTGGTCTCCGCCCAGGCCGCATCGACCTCAAGGTCCGGGAACAGTTCGGGCAGGGTCGCGCCCCAGCGGGCCAGGCCATCCTCCACCAGCCGTCCGTACAGCATGGCCGTCATGGCCTTGGTGTTGGATCCCAGATGCCACAGGTCCTGATCGGTGACCGCGTCCTCGCCCCCGGCGATCCGCACCCCCGCCGCCCCGCTCCAGATCAGGCCCTCGCGCCCGATCACCGCCCCGGCCAGGGCGGGCGCGCCGGAGCGCTCCAGCGCCTCCGCCAGCGCCGCGTCGCGCGGCGAGGGCGTGGCCAGAACCGGTCCGGCGGCGCCGGCGGCCGTCAGGGCGGCGGCGCCCAGCATCAGGCGGCGGCGGTCGAGCATGGCGTGTCTCCTGTCTCGGGACGCAGTCTAGCCGGATCGCCGACCCTGTCACCTCGCGCCCCGCTTGCGCCGCCGCGCCGCCGGCCGCACTGTGGGTCATGACAAAAAACGATGGTTACAAGGCGAGCCTGAAGCGGCTCCAGATCGAGATGGTCCAGACCCAGGCCTGGCTCATGGCCGAGGGCCGCCGGGTGCTGGTGGTGCTGGAGGGGCGCGACACCGCCGGCAAGGACGGCGCGATCCGCCGCATGACCGCCCACATGGCCCCGCGGAACACCCGCGTGGTGGCCCTGCCCAAGCCCACCGAGCGCGAGACCACCCAGTGGTATTTCCAGCGTTACACCCCCCACTTCCCGGCGGCGGGCGAGTTCGTGGTGTTCAACCGCTCCTGGTACAATCGCGGCGGCGTCGAGCCGGTCATGGGTTTCTGCACCCCGGCCGAGCACGCCGCCTTCCTCGAGGACGCGCCCGAATTCGAGGATATGCTGACCCGCCACGGCATCGCCCTGATCAAGCTGTGGCTGGATATCAGCCGCGAGGAGCAGGCCGCCCGGCTCGAGGCGCGCCGCGAAGACCCGCTCAAGAAGTTCAAGATCTCCGCCCTGGACGGCGTGGCCCAGGCCCGCTGGGACGACTACTCCACCGCGCGCGACCAGATGTTGTGGGCCACCCACACCGGCCACTCGCCCTGGACCATCGTGGGCACCGACCGCAAGAAGGACGCCCGGCTCGGCATCATGAGCCACGTCCTGTCCCGGCTGGAGCGCCCGGGCCGTGAAAAGCCGATCGTCCCCGACCCGGACATCGTCTTCCCGTTCCACGAGCCGAAGGCCGCATGGCGCCCTGACCTCCGGCTTGGATCAGAAGCTCAGGCGCAGGCCGCCCATGGCCATGCGCGGCGCGCCCGGCCGCGCCCCGGCGGGCGAGAAGCTCACGTTGTAGACCTCGTCGGTCAGGTTCTGGACGCTGGCGAACAGGGCGACATTGTCGGTCAGGTCGAACGACCCGGCCAGGTCCACCAGGGTGCGCGCGTCGATGCGGTCCCCGGCGGCGATGGGTCCCGATCCGGCCACGGCGCGGGCCTCGCTGACCCGGTTCAGCCGCACGTCGGCGCGCCACCGGTCGAACCGGACCCCGGCGTTCAGGGTCAGCTGATGCGCCGGCAGATAGGGCGCCTCGTCCCCGGCCTGCACCTCGCCCCAGGGCTCGTAGCTGGACGAGAAGCTGGTGCGGAACTCGGTGTCGGTGAAGGTGTAGACCAGCGACACCGGCAGGCCGAAGCCCACGCCCACCGTCGGACCCAGATCATAGGCCGCCGTCGCCTCCACACCGCGCGCCACGAAGGCGCCGCCCGAGAACTGGTCGCCGATGGTGCAGCCGCCGCCCGTCGAGGCCGTGCAGGTGCCCAGCAGATTGTCGTAGTCGTTGACGTAGGCGATGACCTCCAGGTCCAGACCGCCGGACCGATGCCGCACCCCCGCCTCATAGTTCCACGAGGTCTCCGGATCCACCGAGGAGCCCGGGCCGGGGTTGGAGAAGCCCCGGTGCGCCCCCGCCACCAGACGCAGGGACGGGGTCAGGTCATAGGTCAGGCCCACGCCCGGGATCCACACGTCGACGCTGGACTCGATCACGGACAGGGGCGCGCCGCGCGGCCCGCCCACGAGGGCATGGTTGGTGCGGGTCAGGTCGATGGTCTCATAGCGCACGCCGGGGGTCAGGGTCAGGGCGCCGGCGCGGATCACGTCGCGCACGAAGAAGGCCCAGGCCTCGGCCTCGGCGACCCGGTTGGCCTGGGTCCCGTCCACGCCCGCGCTGGTCAGGACCATGGTTCCGTCGTCCATGCGGTAGAGGTCGTCCCGCTGGAACCGGTCCTCGGAGTCCCGATGATAGCGGGCCGAAACCTCCAGCTGGTGGGACAGGGCGCCGGTGTCGAAGCGCGCGGTCAGGACCGTCTGGATGCCTTCCGCCTCATAGGCGCGGTTGTTGTTGCGCACCCGCAGGGCGCCGTCGGCGCTGGTGAAGCCGTCCGCCCCGACCAGCACCGCCATCTGGTCCGCATAGGCCGCCGGATCGGCCAGCACCGCGCTGATCCCGACCCAGCCGGTCCCGGCCGAGTTGCGCACGTCGTTCAGCTTGTACCAGGCGCGGGTGGTGTCCGTGCGATAGGCGACGGTGGTCAGGTCCAGGGCGCTGGAGAGGGCGATGCGGTGGGTCAGCTGCCAGGTGTCGTGGGCCACATCCATGCGGTCGGCCTGGCTGCCGTTGTAGCGCCGGAACGGATCGTCGCCGAAGTCCGCCAGGGTCAGGCCCAGATAGGTCTCGTGCGAGGTCTCGTCATAGGTCTGGTGCTTCAGCTCCAGCGACTGGGGCAGGGCGGCGCCCGGCCCGGTGCGCAGGGCCAGCTTGAACACCAGGTCGTCGATCCCGAAACCGGTGGGGCCGCCGTTGTCCAGCGCCTTGAAGCCGTCGCTCTCCTCGCGCAGACCCTCGATCAGGCCGCCGATCTCCAGCCCCTGGCCCAGCGGCGCCCAGCCCCCGGCCCAGCCGTGGGCGCGCAGGGCGCCGTCGGTCCCGCCCAGCAGCTCCAGCTCGCCGGCCGCCGCCTCGGGAATGGGGGTCGAGAACAGGTTGATGGCGCCGCCGGTGGTCAGGGGGCCGTATTTGATGGCGCCGGGGCCCTTGGTCACCTCCACGCCCGTCATGCGCGCGAGGCGGGGGAAGTAGTAGGCGGCCGGGGCCGCATAGGGGGCCGGAGCGATCAGCACCCCGTCCTCCATGACCGCCACCCGGCCCGAGCGGTCGGTGCCCGAGCCCCGGATGCCGATGTTGGGGCGCAGGCCGAAGCCGTCCTCCTCCTGCAGGAACACGCCCGGGACCTGACGCAGCACCTGGTTGACGTCGGCGTGGCCGAACACCTCCAGCGCATCGTCGTCCAGGAAGGTCGCCGACCCGCCCACCGTGCGGGCGTCCTCCGCCGAGGCGGTGACGATGACCGCCTCCAGCACCGTGGGATCGCTGTCTGCGGCCCAGGCGGTCGGGGCGGCCAGGGCGGCGGCGAGGGCGAGGACGGAGACGGCGGCGCGGTGGGTCATGGGGCTGAGGTCCGGGGTGCGCGTACGCTTGATTGCGACGCATTCTTAAGATTTGGCGCTCTTAGGCGGCGGCGTCGCGAATGGCAATGCGATGCGTTCGCATTTCTCCCGCTGTGGCGCCGAAACGACGTCAGCCCACTCGCCCGGGCCGCAAAGCGGCGCTATGGCTCGCCCATGAACACCGCGCCGCTTCCCGACGCAGCCCGCGCCAACTGGGTGGACCGGTTCGCGCCGGAGGGCCTCAAGCCGTGGCTGAAGCTGGGCCGCTTCGACCGGCCCATCGGCATCTGGCTGCTGTTGCTGCCCGGGTGGCAGGGGATTGCTCTGGCTCTGTTTGAGCAGGATCGGAGCCGAACGCCCGAGCATACGATCTGGCTGGTCATCGCCTTCGCCGTCGGGGCCTGCCTGATGCGGGCGGCGGGCTGCGCCTTCAACGACATCGTCGACCGCGACATCGACCGGCAGGTGGCCCGCACCGCCGCCCGGCCCGTGGCTTCCGGGCGCATCAGCGTGAAGCGGGCCTGGGCCTTCGTCATCGGCTGTTCCCTGATCAGCCTGCTGATCCTGCTGACCTTCAACCTGACCGCTGTACTGCTGGGCGTCGGATCGCTGGTGCTGGTGGCGGCCTATCCCTTCATGAAGCGCATCACCTGGTGGCCCCAGGCCTGGCTGGGCCTGACCTTCAACTGGGGCGCCCTGCTGGGCTATGCGGCGGCGGCCAGCATGTGGTCGTGGCGTGGAACCATTTTTGAATGGTTCAACCCGGACGTGGCGTTTTTCCATATGGATGCGGGCAATCCCGGAACCCTGACCCTGGCGGCCCTGCTGCTCTACCTCGGCGGGGTGTTCTGGACCCTCGGCTACGACACCATCTACGCCCTGCAGGACATCGAGGACGACGCCATGGTGGGGGTGAAGTCCTCCGCCCGGCGGCTGGGCGGCAAGGTCAGGACCGGGGTCGCGGTGTTCTACGGCCTGGCCGTGCTGTGCGCGGCGTGCGCCGGGGTGCTGGCCGGGCTCGGCCCGCTGTTCGCCCTGGGCCTGCTGGCGTATGCCGGTCATCTGGCCCTGCAGATCGCCCGCCTGAAGCCCGACGACGGGGCCCTGGCCCTGCGCCTGTTCAAATCCAACCGCGAGGCGGGGCTGATCCTGCTGGCCGCCGTCGCGCTCGGCGCGATCTCGTTGTAGGCTGGCCGTTCCTTCCCGAGGAGACCCTTGATGAGCCTGCCGTCCCGCGCCCTGATCCTGACCGCCGCCGCAGCCCTGACCCTGGCCGCCTGCGACCGCCGCGAGCGCGAGGCGCCCGCCCCCGAGGCCCCGGCCGAGGCGCCGCCGTCACCCCCGCCGACGGCGCGGCGCCCATGACCTACGAAAGCGAGAACCGCTTCGCCCAGGTCGAGCTGGCCCTGCCTGACGCGGTCCGCGCCCAGCCCGACCTGCACGCCCGCCTGTATGCGGAAGCCGTGCGCGAGCTGCGCACCTTCTCCGAGGGCGCCCAGGCGGACCGCACCGAATACGAAGGCGACATGGATCTGCCGCCCTATTCCAAGCACATCGACTATGTGGCTGCGGGCGAGACCGGCAAGCTGATCAGCCTGCAGCGCAACAGCTCCGAATACACCGGCGGCGCCCACCCCAACCCCGCCTATGGCGCGGTGATCTGGGACAAGGCCCTCAAGCAGTTCGTCCAGCCGGCCCAGCTGTTCCGGCGCGGCGCCGACCTGTCGGCCCTGGACCAGGCCCTGTGCGACGCCCTCAACACCGCCCGGCGCGGCCGCAATCCGGACGCGCAGCCCATCGGCCTGAACCCGACCCAGGGCGGCTGGTCCTGTCCGCGCGCGGGCACGACCCCCTTCGTGCTGGCCCCGTCCACCACCCCGGGCAAGGCGGGCGGACTGATCTTCCTGATCGGCCCCTATCAGGTCGGCCCCTACGCCGAGGGCGGCTACGAGGTCGCCATCCCCCAGTCGGTGTTCCGGTCCCTGCTGGCCCCCGCCTACGCCGACGAGTTCGCCGGCCAGCCCCCCCGCACCGGCGACGTCACCGACCTGGGCTGATCAACGGCACGCCTTGACGCAGGCGGCCGCCAGCACCCGGCTGGTGTCGATCAGCGGCGCGTCCAGATCCCCCGGTCCCAGCACCAGCGGAACCTCGGTGCAGCCCGCCACCACCGCGTCGGCGCCCTGATCCACCAGCCGGCCGGCCAGCCGGGCCATGCCGGTTCGCACCGCCTCGCCCGTATCGCCGGCCTTGATGCGTCCGATCAGGTCCATGAACGCCGCCTGATCCGACGCATCCAGCAGCAAGGCGTCCAGGCGTTCGGCGTGCAGCATCCGCCCGGCGCCGGTGCCCAGCACGCCGGGACGCCGGGCTCCGGCCTCACGCACCGCCCGGGCCGTCTCCTCGATCATGTGGATCAGCGGCAGGCCCGAGGCCTCGACGATCGCCGCCGCGTGGGTGTGGGCGGTGTTGCACGGCATGGCCAGCACCTCGGCGCCCGCGTCCCTCAGGGCCGCCGCCATACGCGCCAGTTCGCGGCCCGCCGCCTCCGGCGCCGTGTTGCGGTTGGGCACGCGGGGATTGATGTCGGCGATGACCCGGATGTGGTCGGCGTCGCCCGACGCCGGGGTCAGGGCCTGAAGCTGTTCCAGAAAGGCCACCGTGGCGGCCGGCCCCATGCCGCCCAGAACCCCCAGCACCTTGCCCATTACAGCTTGCCGTCCAGCTCGCTGTGATAGCCGAACAGGCCCTGCGCCCCGCCGGTGTGCAGGAACACCACGGTCTCCCCCTCGAAGCGGCCTTGCCCCGCCAGGGCGATCAGCCCCTTCATGGCCTTGGCTGAATAGACCGGGTCCAGCACCAGCCCGTCGGTGCGCGCCGCCAGCTTCAGGGCCTCGATCACCCCGTCGTCGATCAGGCCGTAGCCCTCGCCCACATAGTCGCAGTCCGCGACCACCAGTTCGTCCTTCATGCGCCCCGCATGGCCCAGCAGGGCGCAGGTCTCGTGGGCCAGCTTGCGCACATTGGCTTCCTGCCTGTCCTTCGGCGCCCGCACCCCGATGCCCAGCACCGGAATGTCGGCCCCCATCACCGCCAGTCCGGCCACCAGCCCCGCATGGGTGCCGGCGCTGCCTGTGGCGGTGACGATGCGGTCGATCTCCAGATCCAGATCATCGGCCTGGACCACGATCTCCCGCGCACAGTCCACATAGCCCAGCGCCCCGATCGCATTGGACCCGCCGCCGGGGATCACATAGGGCCGGCCGCCCCGCGCCCGCACCTGATCCGCCGTGGTCTCCAGCTCGGCGACCATGTCCGTCCCGCCGGGCACGGTGCGGATGCCCGCCCCGAACAGCCGGTCCAGCAGCACATTGCCGTTGCCCACATAGTCCGCCGCCGTGGACCCGGTGCGTTCTTCCAGAATGATCTCGCAGGCCAGGCCGCAGGACGCCGCCGCCGCCGCTGTCTGGCGCACATGGTTGGACTGCACCGCACCCTGGGTCACCAGGGTGTCGGCGTCCTGCGCCATCGCGTCGCCCAGCAGGAACTCCAGCTTGCGGGTCTTGTTGCCCCCGCCGGCCAGGCCGGTGCAGTCGTCCCGCTTGATCCAGATATCCACCCCCAGCGCCTCGGACAGGCGCGGCGCCGGCTCCAGCGGCGTGGGCAGATGCGCCAGACGCACACGGGGAAAGCGGGAAAGATGCATGGCTTTACGGTCCTGGCTCTGCTTCGATCAGATGTCGCCTTAGCCCAGGGATCCAGCAATGCCCACATCGACGTTCGCCGCTGTCCTGCTGCTGGTTCAGCCCACGCCCCTTCCGGATGTGCAGGTCGAAACCCTGGGCGATCAGGCGTATCGCCTCACGGTGACCGTTGAAGGTGAGACAAATCCGGGCAACGCACAGGCCGCATTGCAGCCGACGGCGGTGCGGCTCTGCGGGTCGGAGTCCTGGGTCTTCGGTCGCTACAGCTTCACCTCCAATGAAGCCGTGGAGTCGAGCGGCGATGCGGCCGGCGTGGACAGCGTGACCCTGGTCCAGAATGTGACCTGCGGGATGAGAGAGGCCGCACCGGCATCGAGTGCGACGACCGCCCCCCCGCTTTCAGAGACCGACCTCGAGCGCCTGACTCCGATAATAGACGGACTGACCGAGCGGTATTTCTCCGCCGTCGAGGAGGCGCGGCATGCCGATTCCCTCGCCATGACCTCCGAAGAGATGACCGGCGGCGCCTCGCTGGCGGAATGGACGCGCACCCGGGAACAGCACAGAGCCGAAGCGGGCGCCCCCATCTCGCGCCAGCTGGCCCGCCTGACCTGGTACGCCAACCCTGACGGGGTTCCCCCCGGATACTACGCCGCTGTGGACTACGTCGCCTCATGGGAGCGGCGGGATGAGTGCGGCTATCTGATCTGGTTCAGCCCGGACGGCGTCATCCCCTTCACCCTCACGAGGCAGGAGCAGACATGGCTGGATCACGGACTGGATGATCAGACACGCGCCGCAATGCGCCAGCGGTTCTGCGCCATCCTCTAGGGTGAAGCCTTGGCCCGTCTCGCGCGTTGAGCGCCCATGACCGGCGCCGCCCTGATCGACCTGGACTGCGAACGCGCCTGGCTGCGCGATCTGGGCCGCGCCTTCGGCGGCGCCCTGCTGTTCGGCCTGCCGCTGCTCATGACCATGGAGATGTGGGAGGCGGGCGCCGCCATGGGGCCGGGGCGCCAGCTGGCCTTTCTGGCGCTCAGCGTCCCCCTGCTGTGGGGGCTGTCGTACTACGCCGGGTTCAGCAACGGGGGCGGCGTGGTCAGCGACGGGCTGGACGTGGCCGTCGCCCTGGCCGTGGGCTTCATCACCGCAGCCATGCTGCTGGTCCTGTTCGGGGTCATCCAGTGGGGCGACCCGGCAGGCGAGGTCGCGGGGCGGCTGATGCTGCAGGCCGCGCCCGCGGCCATGGGCGCGCTTCTGGCCCGGCGTCAGCTGGCCGGCGGGGACGACAAGGACGACGGCGACGAGGACAAGGCCTCCTATCCGGGCGAGCTGTTCCTGATGGCCGCCGGCGCCCTGTTCCTGGCCCTCAACATGGCCCCCACCGAGGAGATGGAGCTGATCGCCTACAAGGCCTCGCCCCTGCAGATTCTCGGCCTCATGACCCTGTCCGTGACCCTGATGCACCTGATCGTCTATGCCGCGGGCTTCGCCGGTCAGGAGGAGCACGGCCGGCCCGTCGCCGCCTTCTTCCACTTCACCCTGCCCGGCTACGCCATCGCCCTTCTGGTGGGCCTGTTCGTCATGTGGACCTTCGGCCGCGTCGCCGATCAGGGTCTGGCCGAGCTGGTGTCCGTGGTCCTCGTCTTGGGCTTCCCCGCCGCCATCGGCGCGGCCGCCGCCCGTCTTCTGGTGTAGCCCATGGCCGACTCCTCCAAATCCTCGACCCCCGGGCATCCCGTCCTGCAGTGGATCATGGCGGGGCTGGGTCTGGTCCTGACCCTCGCCGCCGCCGGGGTCATCGTCCACGCGGCGATCCAGCCTCCCAGCCCGCCCGACCTGACCGCCGAGGTCACCGCCGTGCGCCCCGCCTCCAGCGGCTTCGTGGCCGAGATCGAGGTGCGCAACCTGGGCCGCGACACCGCCGCAGCCGTGCAGGTGGAGGGCCGCTCGGGCGGGCAGACCGCCTCCACCACCATCGACTATGTGCCCGGCAAGGGCCGCACCGCCGTCGCCCTGGCCTTCCCCGGCGCCCCCGCCCCGGTGGAGGCCCGCGTCACGGGCTGGTCGGAACCGTGAGATTGGCGTAGGCTGCTCGCCTGTTCTCCCGGGGGTCGCGCTTGAGCGGCTGAGATAGAGGTGTCCCTCTGACCGGTCGAACCTGATCCGGGTCATGCCGGCGAAGGGACGGGAACGGGCGGCCCTCACGCCCCGGCGCCACAGGACCGCTCCGCCTTTTCTGATCGTCGGCGCACCCTCTTGCGAACGAAGAGGCCGCGCATGAACATCAACGTTTCCCCCAAGAAGAATCCTTCCAGGGCTCCTCAAACCGGCGACGTCACCGTCGGTCCCCGCATGGGCGGCCGCAAGGTCTATGAGAGCGGCAGCCTCTTCCCCCACATCCGCGTCCCCCACCGCCAGATCGACCTGCACCCCACGGCCGACGAGCCCCCGGTCGTCGTCTACGACCCCTCCGGCCCCTACACCGAGGACGCCCCCGCCATCGACATCGCGCGGGGTCTGGGCCGTCACCGCGAGGCCTGGCTGGCCCGGCGCGGCGACGTGGAGCAGGTGGCCGATCCCCGGCAGGTCAAACCGGAAGACAACGGCGGCGCGTCCGGCGCCCATCTGGCCCCCGCCTTCGACGACAGCGCCCGCCCGGTCTGGCGCGCCCGCGAGGGCCGCCCCGCCACCCAGCTGGAGTACGCCCGCGCCGGGATCATCACCGAGGAGATGGAATACGTCGCCATCCGCGAGAACCTGGCCCGCGACGCCGCCCGCGCCACCATCCGCGACGGCGAGGACTTCGGCGCGTCCATCCCCGACTACGTGACGCCAGAGTTCGTGCGCGAGGAGGTCGCCCGGGGCCGCGCGGTCATTCCGGCCAACATCAACCACCCGGAGCTGGAGCCGTGCATCATCGGCCGCAACTTCCTGGTCAAGATCAACGCCAACATCGGCAACTCGGCGGTGCTCAGCCACGTGGCCGACGAGGTGGACAAGATGGTCTGGGCGACCCGCTGGGGCGCCGACACGGTCATGGACCTGTCCACCGGCCGCAACATCCACAACATCCGCGACTGGATCGTGCGCAACGCCCCGGTCCCCATCGGCACCGTGCCCATCTATCAGGCGCTGGAGAAGGTCGGCGGCGTGGCTGAGGACCTCAACTGGGAGGTGTTCCGCGACACCCTGATCGAACAGGCCGAACAGGGCGTGGACTATTTCACCATCCACGCGGGCGTGCGCCTGCCCTTCGTGCCCATGACCGCAAAGCGGGTCACCGGCATCGTCAGCCGGGGCGGCTCCATCATGGCCAAGTGGTGCCTGGCCCACCACCGCGAGTCCTTCCTGTACGAGAATTTCGCCGAGATCTGCGAGATCATGCGGGCCTATGACGTGACCTTCAGCCTCGGCGACGGCCTGCGCCCCGGCTCCATCGCCGACGCCAATGACGAGGCCCAGTTCGCCGAACTGCGCACCCTGGGCGAGCTGACCAAGGTCGCCTGGGACCACGGTTGCCAGGTCATGATCGAGGGCCCCGGCCATGTGCCCATGCACAAGATCAAGGCCAATATGGATGAACAGCTCAAGCACTGCGGCGAGGCGCCGTTCTACACCCTGGGCCCGCTGACCACCGACATCGCGCCGGGCTACGACCACATCACCTCAGCCATCGGCGCCGCCATGATCGGCTGGTTCGGCACCGCCATGCTCTGCTACGTCACGCCCAAGGAGCATCTGGGCCTGCCCGACCGCGACGACGTCAAGACCGGCGTCATCACCTACAAGCTGGCCGCCCACGCCGCCGACCTGGCCAAGGGCCACCCCGCCGCCCGCCTGCACGACGACGCCCTGTCCCGCGCGCGGTTCGAGTTCCGCTGGGAGGACCAGTTCAACCTGGGCCTGGACCCCGAAACCGCCCGCAGCTTCCACGACGAGACCCTGCCCAAGGACGCCCACAAGACCGCCCACTTCTGCTCCATGTGCGGCCCGAAATTCTGCAGCATGAAGATCAGCCAGGACATCCGCGACGCCGCGGCGGCGCAGAATGATGCCGGCGGATCGCTGGCGGAGGCCGAGAAGGGCATGCAGGACATGGCGGAGAAATTCCGCGCCGGGGGCGGGGAGATCGAGGTGAAGGTGTGAGGGGTCCTAGGCGCCCGTCGCTCGCCAAGCGGCGGGAATCTCTTTCCCCCACGCTTCATAGACGTGAGCGAAATGAAAAGCGGCGCCACCTCTTTCTCGGCGAGTTTTGCCAAGTGTGACCTTGTCCCCGTCGCGATGAATCTGCGCGGTCCACCGTACGATGTCGCCGTCTCGCTGAGCCAAACTGGCTGCGAGCGCCTCGCCCCGGTTGGGCGCTTCGGCGGCTCCCCGATAAGGAAACGCAGGGTCAAAGGGAGCTGTCCAAATCTCGTCTATCAGCAGGACTGCGTCGGCACCGGAAAGCCGGACATGGTCTCCCAACTTCTTGGAGAGAAGGTACTTCTGCCCGGGGTCGTCGATGCGGCTCTCCGCCAGTTGGACGAGAACACCCTTCTTGAGCAGGAAGTTGATGTGGGCGTGGTATCCATCTTTGAGGAACACCTTCCGGGCCGCCTCGAAGGTGGCCTCAGCAAACTCCTCGGCTGAGGCTCCCTTCGGCTTCGGGAACATCTCTTTAGGCGTCATCCCGTAGTGCGCTTCAAGTTCAGCTCTCTTGCTGATGTCTACCTTGACCGTGGAGGTGGTGATAGTCAGCGGACGACCGTCCAATAAGCCAAACAGCTTTGCACGCCGGTCTGCATGACCAACCATGCAGGGGAGCCGACCTTCACGAAATCCGGGCCCAAAGACCGTTTCCCCTTCCCCTACGGTTTCGGGCTCCGTGAGCCCCAATGCTCCGTGAGCATCGGCGACGAGCTCAGCCAATCGCCCATACGTGGTGGCCACAGCGTCGAGGAGTTCCCAATCTGGAAGCGTGTTCTCCACCCACCTGCGCTCAATTCGTAGGGTTCCTTTATTGCGGAGATGTTCTCCCAGCGCATCTCGTGGAATCGCGCGGACGATCTTCCAGGGAGCGTCAAACAATTCCGCTGGTGCATCTATCCGCGGCCCTTCTCCGGAGAGATGCGAAGCAACAATCTCCGCGCGAACCCAACTGTGGGTTTCGAGATCGCCCTGCTTCTCGATTCTGTTCCGAGCGTTCACCATCCAACGCATCAGCGTGTCGGCTCTAAATCTGTCCTGCCACCCCGAATACCACTCGTCGAAATCGGGGAAGATCGCCTTTTGCGCTTGAAGTATAAAGGTCACAGTGCGGGCGGTCTGGATGGCTGTCTGAATCCCAACCCTGAACGCATCGGGGTCGAAGTATGCGGCCTCGGCGATGTGCCAATGGCGGTGGAGATCGGCTAGCCGTTGGTCCACAGCGGCCAGGGGGCATTCGTACAAATCGAAACCTCCATCTTTGGCGCGATATTGCATCCACAGCTTCGCACATCTAGAACGTAAGCAGAACGGACCCCGAATGGTATACGACGGCAGAGCGATTGCGAACTTCGTGTTGGACGTCTGTGAGGACGTGGGTCGCCCTATCTCTAATCTTGCGCTCCAAAAAATTGTCTATTTCTGTCACGTGTGGAGCCTGATCGAACTGAAGACTCCGCTAGTCAAGCACTCCTTCGAGGCGTGGGAGTTTGGGCCTGTCCTGCCCTACCTATATCGAGAGTTTAAGTCGTTCGACAATTCGTCAATTACGTCCCGGGCCAAATCCTTTGACCCTCTTTCAGGTTCTTCACGAATCGTGGATTATGAATTCGATTCGACGACTCAGGAGTTTTTGGAGAAGGTGGTTTCCTTCTACAGTCAGCTCAGAGCAAGCGACCTAGTGAAGTTGAGTCATGCTAAGGGGGGGCCTTGGGACGAAACTTGGAACCACGCTGGCGTGGTCAATCCAGGGATGAAGATCAAGGAAGACAGTATCGTAAGCTTTTATTCGCACGCGTTTGTCCCTTTCTCTCTTCAGTGATGATCTCATGGCTAAGCTGAAAGTCCCTTCCGCGCAGCATTTGGCTCGCAACTGGCATGAAACCCCTACCAAAGTTCAAAAGGGGTTGGTTCATCTTGTCAAAAATCCACCCACATTCAGCTATGCTGCTCTGTTTGGCCTTGTGCGTGATATGTTGCTGTTTGGTGTATCTAGGGAGCAGATCGAACACGCAATTCGAACCAAGGTAAAACGCGAAGACGTTCGTGGCTATTACCTCGAACTTTTGCCCTTAATAGCTGATCACTTTGCGGGTGAGTTGCCCACCTACGTCATGGGTGTTGATCGACGCTACTACGCAGCGGGCCGTGGCTTGATGGTGCCGTTCGACCCGCCGATCATATACGGGAGCCGGACGGGCGTCGTGTTTCCTTGGTTTAGCTTCTGGAAGTCTAATCCGCTCGCGGACGAGCGGCTTTCACTCTTCGTGACGATGGTACGGGAGATTTTGGCCGAAGACCCGGACTTGGAGGCAGCAGATTTCCAGATCTTGGACTTTAGTGCGCCTAAAGGCTCAAAAGACAGAGAACTAAAGATTGTTCAGGCGTCAGACGTGCCCAGCCTTTCTGAGGCGCGCAAGAATGAAATGCTCGAGATTTTTGCGGAAGGTTACTTCGCTGCCCAAGCCGAATTGGGAGCAGAGGCTCCCGTCGCGGACAAAAATGAGGCGCCCTCGGACCCCAATCAGCCGAGTCTGTTCGGGCGATAGGTCTTAGACGAACCTTAGCCGGCGCCATGCGGTGCTTCTACCAAGCCACCGACGCGGCTTGGTAGAAGGCCTGCGGGGCGGCCTAGGCCGTATCCCCCGCCATCTTCCGCAACGCCTCCTCAAACACCCCCGCCGGCTGGCCGCCGGAGATCAGGTATTTGCCCTCCACCACCACGGCGGGCACGGCGTTGATGCCGCGCGCGCGCCACAGGGCCTGGGCCTCGCGCACCGCGTCCACATAGCGGCCGGAGGCCAGCACCTCGGCGGCCTCGGCGCGGTCCAGGCCGGCGGCCTCGGCGGCCGCAGTCAGTTCGCCCGCGTCGGTCAGGTTGCGGCCCTCGGTGAAGTGGATGTGGAACAGGGCCTTTTTCAGCGCCGCCTGTTTCCCGGGCGCGACCTCCCCGGCCCAGTGCAGCAGCCGGTGGGCGTCGAAGGTGTTCCAGATGCGGCTGTCCTCGCCCATGTTCATCTCGAACCCCGGCCAGGCCTCCGCCGCCCGCGCGGTGATATTGGCCCGGTTGGCCGCCGACTGCTCCGGCGTCGCGCCGTATTTGCGGCCGATGTGCTCGACGATGTTCTCGCCCTCGGGCGCCATGTCCGGGTTCAGCTCGAACGGCTGAAAGCGCACCTCCGCCGCGATGCCCTCGGCCTTCAGCGTCTCCAGCGCCGTCTCCAGCCCGCCCAGCCCCACCACGCACCAGGGGCACACCACGTCCGAAACGAAATCAATCTTCAGGGTCTTTGTCATGGATGGCACATGGGGCGCGGGGGCGGTCGGGGCAATCCTCCCCCATCGGGGGAGGGGGACCGCGAAGCGGTGGAGGG
>NZ_BATC01000067.1 GCF_000466985.1 Brevundimonas abyssalis TAR-001 | reverse complement strand
GCGCGAAGGACGGATGCTGGCGCATCCGTGCGCGCAGCCCTCTCCCGACGGGAGAGGGAACTCAGAAAGGCAGCAGGTTGCGCTGGCGGCTGTAGGCCATGGTGCCGACATTGGCGCCGAGGCGCAGGCCGACGCCGGTGCGGATGGGGGCCAGGACGATGCCGTCGGCCTGCTGGTAGTTCACGCCGAGGCCAGCGATCAGATAGGCCGTGCCTTCGACGCCGGGGTAGCGGCGGTACAGCATGTCGGGGTGGAACAGGCCGTAGACCAGGGTGAACACCCGGCTGGCGTTGCCGCCGAAGTCCCAGCCCACGGAAATGCCCTGCCAGAACACCTCCTGGGAGGCGCTGAGATCCTTCATGTGCAGGGCGCCGCGGCCGTAGCGGAGGCCGACGGCGGCCGCGCCCGAGCCTTCCTCGCCGGCGATGTAGCCGGTGGGGCGGTCGCCCTGGTCGGCGAACACCCGCTCGATGGCCGCGCCGATGGCTTCGGCGGCGATGCCCAGTTCGCGCGAACCGGCCGAAACGAGCTCGTCGAAGGTGTAGGCGGGGGCCGTGGCGTCTGAATGGATCGGATAGTTGGGATCGGCCGGCTGGCGGGTGGCGCAGGCGCCCACGGCGCCGGCGGCGAGACCGGAAAGGATCAGTTGGCGGCGTTGCATGGGCGGCTCCGTCAGCGGGGAATCAGGATCAGTCCCGAACTTCCCCGGTTTTACGGCGCATCTACGGCCACAGGGTTAACGGCGCGGTAAGGCGCCGCACCCGAGACGGCGTCAGCCCTTGGCGGCGGCGCCGGCCAGGATCACGTCCAGCTGACGCGACAGGCGCTCGGAAAGGGCCTTTTCGTCCCAGCCGTCATAGGCCGCGCCACGATAGTTGGTCAGCCAGGAATCCCACACCATGTCGCCCACCAGACGGGTGTCCACGTCCTGCTTGAGCTCGCCGGAGCGGACGCCGTCGCGCAGCACTTCGCCGATCACCGACAGCAGGCCCTTGGTGAAGCCGCGGGCGCGCTGTTCGGCCTGCTGGGGCTGGAACCACGACCGGGCGACGATGGCCTGCATCAGGGGCAGGTGGCCCATGGTGTGATGATAGCCGGCGTCCAGCGCCGTGGTCAGGCGCTCCTTGACCGGACCGGACGAGGCGGCGGAAGCGCGCACGACCTCGGTCAGGCGCTCCATGTTCTCGGCCAGAACGGCTTCGAACAGCTCAGCCTTGTCCTGGAAATTGGCGAAGACCGCGCCGGTGGACATGCCCGCGCCCTTGGCGATGTCGCGGATGGTCGCCGGGTCATAGCCGCGCTCCGAGAACAGATCCCGGGCGGCGTCCAGCACCTTCTGGCGCGTGCGCACCTTGGCGGCCTGGCGGCGATTGAGGCGGGGACCGTCGGCGGGTTGGTCGACGGGCTCGAAGGGTGCGTTCAGGGAAGACTCTCGCATACTCACTGTCACTCTACGCTTGGGCGCTGCGGCCCGAACCGGTAACCCCCCCCGGTCACGTTCGAACGAGGCTCCTCGATATTTGAGCTCTCGGAACTTTTATCGGTTATTTCGAATAAATTCAGTGACTTATTGTCACCAGGCTGATCGGAGCGCTGTTTTGACCACGCAAGGGTGACCAAAATGCGTTCCACAGGTTAATGAAAAGGTTTTGCCGGTGGACAACCCGTCTGGCGGTTCGCGCGCTGAACCCGCATAGTTAATGACAATTCGGGGGAGGGAGGCGGCCATGGCCCATCGGGCGACAGGCTATCTGAAGAAGGTGCTGAGCGATGACGAGGTCATCATGCGCATCACCCGGCGGCACTGGATCGTGCGCGTGTTCAGGACCATGTGGTGGGCCCTGACCTTCTGGGCCATGGTGGCGGGGGCGGTCTGGCTTTACCGAACCACCCACGCGGGTGACGACCGCTGGATGTGGGTGGCGGGCCTGGCCGTGATCCCGCTGTTCGGCTGGATCTGGGAGCATCTGGTCTGGCGCAATCAGATGAACGTCATGACCAGCCGCCGCATCATCCAGATGGAAGGGGTGCTGAACAAGAAGGTGTCCGACAGCCTCCTGGAGAAGCTGAACGACGTGAAGACCGAGCAGACCCTGATCGGCCGCATCATGGGCTTCGGCGACATTCTGATCCTGACCGCCAGCGAGCAGGGCGCCAATCACCTGAAGACCATCGCCGACCCGCTGGGCTTCAAGCGCGCCATGCTGGACGCCAAGGACGCCCTGGACGACGAGCACGCCGGGATCGACTGACGGCTACTCGGGCGCGCGCGCGCGCAGGGCGCGGGCGGGGCGGCGGCGCGCCTCGGGCATGGCGGCCTGGAAGGATTTCCGGAACGCATCGCGGCGCTCGTGCACCGAGGCCAGGACCAGGCCCATGGGCACGCCCAGATCCACCAGGGTGTTCTCGGCCAGTTGCAGGCTGGCCTCGATGGTCTCCGGCACCGCGTCGGTGACGCCCAGGGCATACAGGCGCTCCGCATGGCGATCGTCGCGGGCCCGGGCGATGATGATCAGATCCTCGCGCAGGGTGCGGATCACCCCCACCACCTCGTCCACCTTGCCCGGGGCGTCCATGGTGATGACCAGGGCCCGGATGCCGTCCACGCCGCACAGCTTCAGCATCTCCGGATTGGCGGCGTCGCCATAATAGACCGGCTCGCCCTTGCGGCGGGCGGCGGTCACGGCCCTGGAGTTGGAATCGATGGCGATGTAGCTCTGATCATGGGCCTTCAGCATCTCGGCCACCAGCTGTCCCACCCGGCCGAAACCGACGATCAGCACCGTGCTCTCGGGCGGGGTCAGCTCCGGCGCCTGCTCCACCTCATCCTCATTCTCCAGACGACGCGGGCGGCGCGTGATGCGCGCGCCGATGCCGGCCAGCAGCGGGATGGCGAACATGGTCAGGGTGGCGGACACCAGCACCGACTGGATGAAGGCGGGGGAGGCCACGCCCTCGGCCACCCCGGCGCTGAGAATGACGAAGGCGAACTCGCCGGCCGGTCCCAGCACGAGCGCGGTCTCCAGGGCCTGGCGCGACTTCAGTCCCGCAACGCGCGCCAGGGTGAAGATCACCGCCGCCTTGATGACCACCAGTCCCAGGGCCAGCGACAGGATGCGCAGCGGCTCGGCGAACACGGCGTCGAGATCCAGGCCGATGCCGACGCTGACGAAGAAAACGCCCAGCAGCAGGCCCTTGAAAGGCTCGATGGCCAGCTCGACCTCGCGCCGGTACTCGGTTTCGGCCAGCAAAAGCCCCGCGATCAGGCGCCCAGGCCCATGGACAGGCCCGCCGCCTGGGCCGCCACGCCGCCGCCGACCACGATCAGCAGGGCGGCGGCCAGGAACAGCTCGCGCCCCGGGGCCCGGGCCACGGAGCGGAACAGGGGGCGCAGCACCAGCCGGCCCAGAATGACGATCAGTCCGACCCCCAGGGCGGCGGGACCCAGGGTCAGAAGGGCCGTGCCGATGGCGGCGGGATGCAGCCCGCCCTCGGCCGTGGCGGACAGGGCCGCCAGCACCGTGACGGTGATCAGCAGCGGCGCCACCGCCAGATCCTGGGCCAGCAGGATCGAGAAGGTCGCCCGGCCCGCGCCCGCGCCCATGCGGTTCCGTTCGGCCAGGACCGGCAGCACGATGGCCGTGGACGACAGCGCCAGGGCCATGCCCGCCACCAGCGCCGTGTCCAGGGTCTGGCCGAGCAGCAGGAACAGGGCGGACAGGGCGGCGGTGCAGGCCAGAATCTGGGCCACGCCCAGACCGAACACCATGCGCCGCATGGTCTTCAGCCGCCCCCACGACAGCTCGAGCCCGATCATGAACAGCAGGAAGGCCACGCCCAGCTCGGCCAGCACGGCCATGTCCGCCCGGTCGGTGATGGTCAGCCACTCGACCCAGGGCGCCACGTCGGCGAACCGGCCCAGGCCGTCGGGGCCCAGCAGCACGCCCGCGGCCAGGAAGCCCAGCACGGGGCTGACCTTGAACCGGCTGAAGATGGGCACCAGCACCCCGGCGGCGGCCAGGAAAACCACCAGATCCTTGTATTCGCCCGCGTGTTCCGCCGCCATCCAGCCTCACCTTGTCAGAACGACCATCTAAAGGGCATCGCGCGCGTCGATGCGAGAGCGGCCGAGGGTTGGATGAACTTTTTTTTAGGTTCGGGGGGCGGTCCGGACCCCTATGGTGCGCCGACCTCGTCCCGGCTCAGGGACCCCTGTGGGAAACACCATGAAAAGACTGATGATCGGCGCCGCCGTCGCCGCCCTGCTGCTGCCCGCCGCCGCCATGGCCGATGACGGCCACGACCACGAGTGCATGAACCAGTCGTGCACGGTGGTGTCGCTGTTCCAGGCGCCGCAGCTGGGCGCCACGGGCTATGAGAGCATCGAGACGCCGCGCTACGGCACGTGGGGCTTCGACCTGGAAGGCCGCGACACCAGCGTGCGTCCCGGCGACGACTTCTTCCGCTACGCCAACGGGACCTATGTGGACAATCTGGAGATCCCGGCCGACCGCACCCGCTACGGCTCGTTCGACCTGCTGAGCCAGCTGTCCGAGAACCGCATGACGGCGCTGATCGCGGAGATTTCGGCCGCCGAGGATCTCGCCGCCGGCAGCGACGAAGCCAAGGTCCGCGACGCCTACAACAGCTTCATGGACGTGGCGGCCATCAACGCCCTGGACGCCCAGCCCATCCAGCCGATGCTGAGCGCCATCCGCGCCGTCGACAGCCATGACGCCATGGCCGCCTACATGGGGGCGACCCAGGGCGCGCCCGGCGGCTCGTTCTGGGGGACCTACATCAGCGACGACGCCCGCGACCCGGAAGCCTATGCGGTCTATCTGAGCCAGGGCGGCATCGGCCTGCCCAACCGCGACTATTATCTGGCCGAGAATTTCGCCGAGAAGCTGGCCGCCTATCAGGTCTATGTGGCCCGCATGCTGGAGATGGCCGGCTGGGAGAACGCCGAACAGGCCGCCGTCGATGTGGTGCAGATGGAGACCGCCATCGCCACCGCCCATTGGACCCGCATCCAGAGCCGTGACCGCGACCTGACCTACAACCCCATGTCCACGGCCGAGCTGAGCGCCTATGCGCCGGGCTTCGACTGGTCCGCCTATTTCGAGGCGGCGGGTCTGGGCGAGCAGGACCGCTTCGTGGTCAGCCAGAACACCGCCTTCCCGGAGATGGCGCGCGTCTTCGCCGAGGCGCCCATGGAGACCCTGCGCGCCTGGCAGGCCTTCCACACCGTGGACCAGGCCGCGCCCTATCTGTCCGAGCGTTTCAGCGACGCCCAGTGGGAGTTCCGCTCCCGCGAGCTGACCGGCGCCCAGGCCCAGCGGCCCCGCGACAAGCGCGGCGTCAGCTTCGCCCAGGGTCGTCTGGGTGAAGCCCTGGGTCGTCTGTACGTGGCCCGCTGGTTCCCGCCGGAGCACCGCGCCCAGATGGAGGAGCTGGTCCAGAACCTGAAGACCGCCATGGGCGAGCGCATCCGCAACCTGGACTGGATGAGCGAGGAGACCCGCGTCCGCGCCCTGGACAAGCTGGACAAGTTCGGCGTCAAGATCGGCTACCCCGACGAATGGCGTGACTATTCCGACCTGGACATCCAGGCGGGCGACCTGTTCGGCAACTACCTCCGCTCGGGGCAGTGGCGCTGGAACTATGACCTGAACCGCCTGGGCCGGCCGGTGGACGACGCCGAATGGTTCATGACGCCCCAGACGGTGAACGCCTACTATTCCTCGACCAAGAACGAGATCGTCTTCCCGGCCGCGATCCTGCAGCCGCCGTTCTTCGATCCCGACGGCGACCCGGCGGTCAACTACGGCGCCATCGGCGGCGTGATCGGCCACGAGATCGGCCACGGCTTCGACGATCAGGGTCGCAAGTCCGACGGCGACGGCCGTCTGGAGGACTGGTGGACGGAAGAGGACGCCGCCCGCTTCGTCGCCCAGACCAACATCCTGGGGTCCCAGTATGACTCCTATGAGCCGATCCCCGGCCACTTCATCCAGGGCGCCCTGGCCATGGGCGAGAACATCGGCGATCTGGCCGGCGTGACCCTGGGCCTGGAAGCCTACCGGGTGTCGCTGAACGGGCAGGAAGCGCCGGTTCTGGACGGCTACACCGGCGACCAGCGCGTGTTCCTGGGCTGGGCCCAGGTGTGGCGGGGTCTGTACCGCGACGACGCCCTGCGCCAGCAGCTGGCCCAGGGCCCGCACTCGCCCGCCGAGTTCCGCGTGATCGGGCCGGTGCGCAATGTGGACGCCTGGTACGACGCCTTCGACGTGCAGCCGGGCGACCGCTACTACGTGGCGCCGGAAGACCGGGTCCGCCTCTGGTAAGGCGCGTCAAAGCGAACTGAGGAAGGGCCGGAGCGGCGACGCTCCGGCCCTTTTTCGTGGGTGAGGTTGTTCTCCCGCTCATCCCGGCCTTCGCCGGGATGAGCGGAGGCGCGCGCTCAAGCAGCGAGGCTCCGCGAGCCGAGCGTTAGCGCACCAAAGATGAGTCCCAGACAGAAAAAACCCGCCGCGGGGGATACATCGCGGCGGGTCTTCTCGCTCTCTGTCGGAGCGGGCGCTTCCTCCCCGAAACGCCGGAGAACCATCAGCTCGCCCGAAGGCGCGCCGTGCTTCACACAAGTGCAACAAAACGCCAAAATTGCGGGCGCGTCAAGCCGCCGCAGCCTTGAAAAGCCGGGCAAAAGCAAGGTGATCGCTGATAACCCACGCAATGGTGAAGGTTATTTGCCGTGATCCAGAATCGCCCGCACCGTGGCCGTCAGATCGGCGCGATCCACCAGCGACTGGCCCGGCCGTTCGCTGCGCCAGGCGTCGTTATCGGCGACCTTGCGAGCCAGTTCGCGGCCCAGGTCCAGATCCTTGATGGTGACCTTGCCCGCCGCGATCTCGTCGCCGCCCATGATGACGGCGGCGGGGGCGCCGCGCCGGTCAGCGTACTTCATCTGGGCCTTCATGCCCGCCTTGCCCAGATAGACCTCGGCCGCGATCCCGGCGCCGCGCAGCTCTGACGCGGCGGCGAAATAGTGGGCCATGTCGTCTTCGGAGAAGGCGATGATGACCACCGGGCCGCGGGCGTCCCCGGCGGGGTCCTGGCCCGCCGCGCGCAGGGCCGAGACCAGGCGCGACACGCCGAAGGAGAAGCCCGTGGCCGGCGTGCGCTCGCCGGTGAAGCGGGCCACCAGATCGTCATAGCGTCCGCCGCCGCCGATGGAGCCGAAGCGCACCGGACGGCCCTTGTCGTCGGTGGTGTCCAGCAGCAGCTCGGCCTCGAACACGGCGCCGGTGTAGTACTCCAGCCCGCGCACCACCGAGGGATCGATGCCGGCGGCTTCGTCGGCCACGCCCATGGCCTTCAGCGCGGCGCTGATGCGGCCCAGTTCGTTCAGGCCCTCGGCCCCCGCTTCGGTGCCGCCGACCACGGCGTCCAGGGCGTTCAGCACGCTGTCGCGAGACCCGGCCTGAACCGCCAGGAAGGCCAGCACGGCGTCGACGCCTTTCGTATTCAGCCCGGCGCCCCTGGTGAAGTCGCCGGAGTCGTCCAGACGGCCTTCGCCCAGCAGCAGCTTCACCCCGTCGGGGCCCAGCCGGTCCAGCTTGTCCACCGCGCGCAGCACCGCCAGGGTCTGGCCCTGTTCGGTCACGCCAGCAGCCTGAAGCACGCCGTTGACCAGCTTGCGGCTGGCGATCTTGATCACGGCCTGACCGGGCGCGAGGCCCGCGGCCTGCAGACCCTCGACGGCCATGGCGATGATCTCGGCGTCCGCCTCGGGCCGGTCCGAGCCCACGGTGTCGGCGTCGCACTGGACGAACTCGCGGAAACGGCCGGGGCCGGGCTTCTCGTTGCGCCAGACGGGCCCGAAGGCGTAGCGGCGGAACGGCTTGGGCAGGGTCTCCCAGGTCTGGGCCGCGAACCGGGCCAGGGGCGCGGTCAGGTCATAGCGCAGGGCCATCCACTGATCGTCATCGTCCTGCAGGGCGAACACGCCTTCGTTGGGGCGGTCGGCGTCCGGGAGGAATTTGCCGAGGGCGTCGGCGTATTCGAAGGCCGAGGTCTCCAGCGGCTCGAAGCCCCAACGCTCGTAGACCTCGGACACCGCCTGGACGATGCGGCGCTCGGCCACCAGGTCGTGACCGCGCCGGTCCTGGAATCCGCGCGGCGCGCGCGCTTCGGGACGGACGGGTTCGGTGGTGGTGTCGGCGGGGGATGTCATGGCGCGCGATTACGCCATCACGTCCCCCGCGACAATGGTCAGGCTCCCCGCGCGCTCAAGCAGCGAGCCGCCGCGCGGCGAGCGTTAGCGCACAAACATGCGCTCAAGCAGCGAGCCGCCGCGCGGCGAGCGATAGCGCGCCTTAAGCCCGCTTGAGCGCCACGCCTTTTCCGTAGGTCAGGCGGCGCCACACCCATTCCAGCGGCCCCATGGTGAACCGCGACAGCCACAGGGGCGACCAGATCAGCTGCACCACCCAGATGCCGATGATGAACATCCACATCTCGGGCCAGCCCACCTGGCCGAAATAGCCCAGGCCGCGCCCGCCGTAGAATATGGTGGTCATGATCAGGGTCTGGGTCAGGTAGTTGGTGAAGGCCATCTGCCCGGCCCTGGCCAGCGGCGTCAGGATCAGCTTCAGCCCGAACCGCGCCAGCAGGATCAGGGCGCTGGCGTAGGCCAGCGACACCAGCGGCGACAGGAAGGTGTTGGCCGGGCGCATCAGGGTCTCCACCATGGGGAAACCGGCGGCGATCACGGCCGAGCTTTCTCCGTGGATCAGCCACACGGATCCGGCCCCCAGGGCGATGAACAGCCCATACACCCACGCGGGTGCGCGGCCGGCCAGGAAGCCGCTCTTGTAGAGTCCCATGCCGATCATCATCAGGGCCGCGGTCGCCGGAATGAAACCGATGGCCATGAACGGAACCACCGACACCCAACTGCCCATCAGGGTCAGCGTCGTTTCGAGGGCCGTGCCCTGATATTCGGCGATCATTTCCGCGATCCGCTGGGGCGAGGCGTCCCAGTTCATGTCCGCCAGAGCCTCGGGCGGCGCCATGCGCATCAGGGCGATGGCGCCCACATAAAGCGCCGACAGGGTCACGTTCAGCGCGACCCCCACGATCAGCAGCCGCTTCGCACTCCAGGACCGCACCAGCAGGACCACGAGCCCGGTCAGGGCGTAGAGCAGCAGGATGTCGCCGAACCAGAAGAACAGGCCGTGAGCCAGGCCGAACAGCCCAAGCCAGAACAGGCGCTTCCTGAGCAGCTTGCCGCGCGTCAGGTCGCTGCGTTCGCCGCCGATGAGGAACAGCGACGCCCCGAACAGCATGGAGAACAGGGTGCGCATCTTGTCCTGGAAGAACACATGCATGGTCTGCCAGGCCGCCGCCGCCTCGCCTTCCAGTCCGCCGGGCTGCAGCGACGGATTCATCATGACCGGTTCAGGCATGGCGAAGGTGATGGCGTTGACCGCCAGAATGCCCAGCACGGCGAAGCCGCGCACCACGTCCAGGCTGAACAGCCGGTCGGATGTGCGCACGGGCGCGGGCTCGGCGACGGGATCGCGCTCTGATGTGTTGACGGCTGTTTCGGTCATGTCGCCCCTCCCAGACATTCGCGCGGGAGGGTCGCCTCGATCCGCCCGATCGGCAAGCCGGGATTCATGAAAGGACTGTAATGATTCCGCGGCGGCGGGGCCTAGACGCCTTCGGTTTCGCCCAGCAGGCCGGCGCGCGGGCGCACCGGCGGGGGCTTGGGCGTGAAGGCGATCAGGCCACGCACAGCCCCGCCCACAGGGCGTAGCTGAGGCCGATCAGCATGGCCAGCGGCAGTCCCGCCACGCCATAGATCAGCAGGGTGGTCTCGGCCGCGCCCAGGCTTTGCGCCAGGCGCCCGCCTCCACCCAGCGAAGACCCATCATCACCAGGGCCGTCAGAATCTGCAGCACCGCCGCCAGCAAGCCTCCGTAGAGCAGGAAACGCCAGATCACCCCCAGACGGGTGGACGGGGAACCCGACCGTTCACGCTCGCGCGCCAGCATGTACATGCCCAGCGGCACCGCGATGACGCCTGCGATCAGAACCTGCAGCCGCCAGTCCATGTCGAAGCCGAAGCTGATCTGCGACGGCGGCATCAGCGGCAGGGTCAGGATCAGCGGCGGCCAGGCCACCGCCGCCAGACCCCCCAGCAGGGCCCACAGGCCCGGCGAGCCGCGCCACTTGATCGGCGCCTGACCGGGCAGATCGCCCACGTCGCGGATGTCCTTCAGATCGCGTTTCATCGGGTCGGAACCGGGG
This sequence comes from Brevundimonas abyssalis TAR-001, assembly GCF_000466985.1. GTDB lineage: Bacteria > Pseudomonadota > Alphaproteobacteria > Caulobacterales > Caulobacteraceae > Brevundimonas > Brevundimonas abyssalis. Next base: position 4,553 of record NZ_BATC01000067.1, on the reverse strand, counting down.
TTGCGCCGGAATAGTCATAGAAGCCCCGGCCGGTCTTCTTGCCCAGCCAGCCGGCCTCGACATATTTCACCAGCAGCGGGCAGGGGCGGTATTTGCTGTCGCCGAGGCCCTCGTACAGCACGTTCATGATGGCCAGCACCACATCCAGGCCCATGAAGTCGGCCAGCTCCAGCGGCCCCATGGGATGGTTGGCGCCCAGCTTCAGGGCCGTGTCGATGGCGGTGACGTTCCCCACGCCTTCGTACAGGGTGTAGACCGCCTCGTTCATCATCGGCGCCAGGATGCGGTTGACGATGAAGGCGGGGAAGTCCTCGGACTCGGTGGTGGTCTTGCCCAGGGCCTCGGCGAAGGCCACGGCGATGTCATAGGTCTCGCCCGAGGTGGCGATGCCGCGGATCAGCTCCACCAGCTTCATGGCGGGGGCCGGCTTCATGAAGTGCAGGCCGATGAACCGCTCGGGCCGGTCGGTGACCGAGGCCAGCCGCGTGATGGAGATGGACGAGGTGTTGGAGGCCAGCAGGGTATGGGCGCCCAGGTGCGGGGTCAGGTCGCGGAAGACCGACTTCTTGATGGCCTCGTCCTCGGTCGCGGCCTCGATCACCAGATCGGCGGTTCCGGCTTCGGCCAGGGTCTCGATGGGGAGGATGCGGGCCAGGCCCGCGTCGGCGTCGGCCGCCGTCACGGTCCCACGCGAGACCTGGCGGGCCATGCTGGCGCCGATGGCGCCGATGGCGGCGGGCAGCTTGTCCGCGCCCACGTCGTAAAGCCTGACGTCATAGCCGCCGAGAGCCACCACATGGGCGATGCCCATGCCCATCTGGCCTGCGCCGATGACGGCCACCGTCCTGATTTCAACCATGCGGTCGAACGCCTCTTGAACCGATCGCGCGGAAACGCGCGGACGGCTGTCTTACGCCAAGCGGGGGCGGGCCGGGAAGGCCCTTTCCCCCGTCAGGGTGTTCGAAGGTTCAGCCCAACGCCTTCATCAGCTCGGGGATCACCGTCTTGTAATCGCCGACGATGCCATAGTCCGCCACCTGGAAGATGGGGGCGTCGGCGTCCTTGTTGATGGCCACGATGATCTTGGAGTCCTTCATGCCGGCCAGGTGCTGGATGGCGCCCGAGATGCCGATGGCGATGTAGAGCTCCGGCGCCACGACCTTGCCGGTCTGGCCCACCTGATAGTCGTTGGGGGCGTAGCCGCGTCCACGGCGGCGCGGCTGGCGCCGACGGCGGCGCCCAGCTTGTCGGCCAGCGGGTCCATCACGGCGTGGAACTCGTCCGCCGAGCCCAGGGCCCGGCCGCCGGAGACCACGATCCTGGCCGCGCCCAGCTCGGGACGGTCGGACTTGACCATTTCCTCGCCGACGAAGTCGGTCTTGGCCGCGTCGGCGCCCTTGATGGTCTCGACCTTGGCCGAGCCGCCTTCTTCCGCCGCCGTGAAGGCGGTGGGGCGCACGGTGATGACCTTGGTCTTGTCCGAGCTCTGGATCGTCTCCAGCGCGTTGCCCGCATAGATGGGCCGCGTGAAGGTGTCGCCGGAGACCACCTCGATGATGTCGGAGATGGGGGCCACGTCCAGTTTGGCGGCGATGCGCGGGGCGAAATTCTTGCCGTCCGACGAGGCGGGCGACAGGATGGCGTCATAGTCCCCGGCCATGGGGACCACCACGGCCTCGACGGCCTCGGCGATGGTCTTGCCCAGTTCGGCGGACTCGGCCAGCAGCACCTTGCGCACGCCCGAGATCTTCGCAGCGGCGTCGGCGGCGGCCTGGGCGCCCTGGCCCACCACCAGGATGTCGATGTCGCCCGCGTTCAACTGCGCGGCGGCGGCGACGGTCTTGTGGGTGGTGTCGCGCACGTGGGCGTTGTCGTGATCGGCGATGACGAGAACGGCCATTACAGGACTCCTTCGGACTTGAGCTTGGCCACCAGTTCGGCGGCGTCGGCCACCTTGATGCCGGCCGAGCGCTTGGGCGGCTCGGTGACCTTCAGCACCTTGAGGCGCGGCGCCGTGTCGACGCCGTAGTCGGCGACCGCCTTCATGGCGATCTCCTTCTTCTTGGCCTTCATGATGTTGGGCAGGGAGGCGTAGCGCGGGGTGTTCAGGCGCAGGTCGGTGGTCACCACCGCCGGCAGGGTCGAGGCCAGGGTCTGCAGCCCGCCGTCGATCTCACGGGTCACCACGGCCTTGCCGTCCTTGATCTCCAGCTTGGAGGCGAAGGTGCCCTGGGGCCAGTCCAGCAGGGCGGCCAGCATCTGGCCGACGGCGTTGTTGTCGCCGTCGATGGCCTGCTTGCCCATCAGGACCAGGTCGGGCTTCTCTTCCTCGACCACCGCTTTCAGCAGCTTGGCCACGGCCAGTGGCTCCAGATCGGTGTCGGACTGGATCAGGATGCCCCGGTCGGCGCCCATGGCCAGGGCGGTGCGGATGGTCTCCTGCGCCTGGCTCGGACCGATGGAGACGACCACGATCTCGTCGGCGGTGCCGGCGGCGTGGTGCTCCTTGCCTTCCTTGAGGCGCACGGCCTCTTCGACGGCGATCTCGTCGAAGGGGTTCATGCTCATCTTCACATTGGCCAGGTCGACGCCCGACTGGTCCGCCTTGACGCGCGCCTTGACGTTGTAGTCGATCACCCGTTTGACGGGGACAAGAACCTTCATGCCGAACCCTTTTTGAAACTTTGGTCTGGAAAGCCGCCCGGCCGCGGCCTTATTGGTGCGGCAGCACATGGAACGGCCGTCACGGCCTGTCAACGTAACGCCAAGTCAACTTCCCGGGGATTCTCGCGCGTGTATCTGAGCTTCAAGCGGTTGGGCTTCCTGTTTCTGATCATTTTCGCCGTGCTCCTGATCGGCGTGGTGCTCTTCCGCGTCTTCTGGACGGCCCCCGGAGAACGATGCGAGGCCCGGGGCGGCTGGTACGATCTCGAGACCCGCACCTGCGCCCAGCGCATCTATGTTCCCGACATCACCGGTCGTCAGCCGGGGGAGAGCCGCGAGGAGGCCTCCCGCCGCAACGCCAGTGAACTGGTCCAGATCGAGCGCCGGATCGCCGCGCGCGAGGCGGCCCGCCGCGACGCCGTCGAGCAGGAGCGCGCGCGCATCCGCGAGGCCCAGCGCGACGACTGAAACCGTTCCGGCAGGCTGATGGAGACGCTTCCGTCCCGCCCCGGCCCGTGGAACAGTCCGGCCTTCTGACCGGGCTGGACGTCCATGACCGCTGACCCTTCCCTCATCGCCCGGCTGAACGGGGTGGTCGTCCATCACGCCGACCGTGGCCCTATCGGCCCGGTGGACCTGGCCGTGACGCGCGGCGAGATCGTCGCCGTGGTCGGGGCCTCGGGCTGCGGCAAGTCGACCCTGCTGCGGCTGCTGGCCGGGCTGGAGACGCCGGACGCGGGCCGGGTGGAGCGGCGGGTGGACAAGGGCCGCACCGGTCTGGTGTTCCAGAACGCCACCCTGATGCCCTGGGCCGCCGCCGTGGAGAACGTGGCCCTGCCCCTGCGCCTTGCCGGGCAATCGAAGGATCAGGCCCATGTGCGGGCGCGGACCGCCCTGGCGCAGGTGGGGCTGGGCGAGCGGGCGGGGGCGCGGCCCCATCAGCTGTCCGGCGGCATGGCCATGCGCGCGTCCCTGGCCCGGGCGCTGGTGACCGACCCCGACCTGCTGCTGCTGGATGAGCCCTTCGCGGCGCTGGATTCGGCCACCCGCCGGGCCCTGATCGAGGACATTCACGCCCTGTGGGCGCGGCGCCGGCCCGCCGTGGTCTTCGTCACCCATGACGTGGAGGAGGCCGCCTACATGGCCGGACGGGTGCTGGTGATGCGGGCCGTCGACGGCCGGATCGCCGCCGAGATCAGCACGCCCGGCGCCCTGCCGCGTCCGGCGGGCCATCGCCTGGACCCGGCCCACGCCCGCGCCGTCGAACAGATCGCCTCGGCGCTGGACGCGGCCATGGAGCCGGCGGCGTGAGGCGGGCGGGCGACATGTTGGCGCCCCTGATCCTGCTGGCGTTGCTGCTGGCGGGGTGGGAGATCGCCTGCCGGGCGCTGGCCGTGCCCGCCTATTTCCTGCCGCCGCCCAGCGCGGTGCTCATGGCGCTGGTGGAGACCGGACCGCGTCTGGCCGCCTCGGCCTGGGCCACCTTCTGGATGGCGCTGCAGGCGCTGATGGTGGCGGGGCTGGCCGCCACGGCCCTCGCCCTGACGGTGTCCCTGAACCCCACGGCGGAGCGGGCGGTGCGGCCGCTGGCGGTGACGCTTCAGGTGACGCCGGTGGTGGCCATCGCGCCGCTGGTACTGATCTGGGCCGGGCTGGACAACGCCGACCGGGCGGTGGTGGCGCTGGCGGCCACGGTGGCCTTCTTCCCTCTGTTTTCGGGCGTGCTGACGGGGCTGAAATCGGCGGACCCGGATCTGGAGCGGCTGTTCGACCTCTATGGCGCATCGCCGTGGCAAAGGCTGTGGCGGCTGCGCGTGCCCGCCGCCGCGCCCTTCGCCCTGGAGGGGCTGCGGGTGGCGGCGGGCCTGGCGGTGATCGGGGCGGTGGTG
>NZ_BATC01000068.1 GCF_000466985.1 Brevundimonas abyssalis TAR-001 | reverse complement strand
GGAATCGCTTCGCGATTCCGCTGATGCCGTGAATCAGGCTCCAGATTAAAGCGAGAGCATGATTCACGCTTCAGCCGGGACCGCTGCGCGGTTCCGTCCGAAACGATCATGCTCCGGATCAGGCGGCGCCGATGGGCCGGGCGTCCATCACCCCCGCCGGGGCGTCGAAACCACGACCGGTCTCATAGGTCCCCAGATAGGGCTTGGGGTTCAGCAGGGTGATGGCCGCGACCACCACGACGGCGACGGCGAGCGCGGTCAGGGCGACGCGCTTTTCCTTGCGGGTGAAGGTTCTCTGTTTGCTGGTCATATCCGTTGCTCCCTCAGCGGGACATCAACGGAGAAGGCCTGATTCGTGTTCCCGGCTCTGCTGTCAGTTCGTGACGGCCAGGGCCTGCCGTGCCCTTTTGAACACATCCTCGAACATGGCGGGGGTCAGGCGGCCGGTGTTCGTGTTGAGGCGGGAGCAGTGGTAGCTGTTGATCAGGCGGTAGGGGCCCACCTCCGCCTCCACCCCATGGCCCGCCGGCGCGGCCGAGGCGGGCAGGCCCAGGGTCTTCAGCACATTGCGCCGGGACACGTCGCCGAGGGTGACGATGACCTGAAGGCGGGGCAGGGCGGCCAGCCGGTCGATCAGGAACGGGCGGCAGGTCTTCTCCTCGATCGGCAGGGGCTTGTTGCCGGGCGGTGCGCAGCGGACGGCGTTGGTGATCATGCAGTCGATCAGCTCCAGGCCGTCGTCGGGCCGGGCGTCATACCGGCCACGCGCGAAGCCGGTTTTGATCAGGGTCTCGTACAGCAGCCAGCCCGCGTGATCGCCGGTGAAGGGCCGTCCGGTGCGGTTCGCGCCCGTGCGGCCGGGCGCCAGGCCCACCACCAGCAGCCGCGCCTCGGGATCGCCGAAGGAGGGGGCCGCGCCGTTGAACCAGTCCGGGTTCTGCGCCTCGTTCCCGGCCCGGTATTCGACCAGGCGAGGGCACAGCGGGCATTTGGCGGGCGGCTCGGGGATCAGAGTCTTCATGCCTCGCGGCTCGGGCGTCCGAACACGTCCATCAGATCGGACAGGTCCACGAACTGGTCCGCGGCGCGGCGCAGGTCGTCGGCGGCCTGGGGCGGCTGGCTCTTGAGGGTGGAGACCACGCTGACCCGCACGCCCTTGTCCTGAACGGCCTCGACCAGATACCGGAAATCACCGTCGCCGGAGAACAGCACCGCATGGTCGATGTTCGGCGCCATGGACAGCATGTCCACCGCGATCTCCACGTCCATGTTGCCCTTGGTGCGGGTGTGGCCCGAGGCGTCGGTGTAGCGCTTGACCGGCTTGGTCACCATGGTGAAGCCGTTGTAGTCCAGCCAGTCCACAAGAGGACGGATCGGTGAATACTCTTCGCCCTCGACAATGGCTGTGTAATAGTAGGCGCGAACCAGAACGCCACTTGATCGGAAGAATTCGATCAGCTTTTTGAAGTCCATGTCCGCGTTCAGGGACTTGGCGGCCGAATACAGATTGGCGCCGTCGATGAACAGCGCGATGCGCTCCGTCGGATAGAAATGCATGACTGAAAATCCGCAAAATATCGAGACCGCCGACGATCCGGACCTGGCTGTCGGCGGCGAGGATGCAGTGGTGATCGCACTGGGCTCGAATGACAAGGGGGTCTGGCCGTCATGCATTGATGTGCTGGAGGCGACGGTCGCCCGTTTCCGGGCAGACGGCATCGACGTTCTGGCGCTGTCGTCCTGGTGGCGCTCGGCCGCCTGGCCAGATCCGTCGGACCCGCCCTTCGTCAACGGGGTCGCCGTCGTCACCACCGCCCATGACCCCCACGCCCTGATGGCGACGCTGGGGCGGATTGAGGAGGCGTTCGGACGGGAGCGTGGGCGGATCAACGCCCCGCGCACCCTGGACCTGGATCTGATCGCCTATGGCCGCCTCAGCGGCGATCTGGAGGGTCTGATCCTGCCGCACCCTCGCGCGGCCGAGCGCCTGTTCGTCATGGGCCCGCTGGCGGAAATCGCGCCGGAATGGGTGCACCCGACGGCGGCGAAGACGGCGAAGGTGCTGGCTGAAAGCTGTAAAGTCGGAACGGACGCGCGGCCGGTCAACTGACGCCGCGACATTCCGCACGTCGCGCGCCATTGATTTGCCACGTCGAACCCTCTATTTTCCCCGGTTCTCCCCAAGCCCCTCCGAGGATATTCATGGCCCGCGTCACCGTCGAAGACTGCATCGAGAAGGTTCCGAACCGCTTCGGACTGGTCCTGCTGGCCGGTCACCGCGCGCGCGGCATCTCGAACGGCGCCGCCCTGACCATCGACCGCGACAACGACAAGAACCCCGTCGTGGCCCTGCGCGAGCTTGCCGACGACACGGTGGTTCCGGACGATCTGCAGGAAAACCTCATCACCACGCTGCAGCGCGTGGATGAGCGCACCGAAGCCGAGGACGAGGCCGAGACCGTGGCCCTGCTGGCCGAACCCCAGCACATGAACATGGCCGAGCAGGAGCTGATCCGCGCCCTGCAGAGCGACCGTGACGGCGGCCAGGAGGATCGCTACTGACGCCCGCGCCAGCCGACGGAATCCTGATTTCCCCGGCGCGTGCCCAGGCGTCCACGCCGGGTCCTGATACTGCAAGCTCAGAACGGGCCGAGGCGAAACCCGCCCCGGCCCGTTCGCGCGCCATGCGTCAGTTCGAGCTGGTGGACGCCGTCAAGGCGTATGACCCCACCGCCGACGAGGGCCTGCTGAACCGGGCTTATGTCTATGCGATGAAGATGCACGGCTCGCAGCTGCGGGCCTCGGGGGATCCCTATTTCGCCCACCCCATCCAGGTGGCGGGCATCCTGACCGACTATCGCCTGGACACCGCCACCATCGTCACCGCCCTGCTTCACGACGTGGTGGAGGACACCTCCGCCACCCGTGACGACATCGCCGAGATGTTCGGCGAGGAGGTGGCCGGTCTGGTCGAGGGCGTCACCAAGCTGTCGCGGCTGGAGCTTCAGGCCGAGCACACGCGCCAGGCCGAGAACCTGCGCAAATTCATTCTCGCCATCTCCAAGGATGTGCGGGTGCTGCTGGTCAAGCTGGCGGACCGCCTGCACAACATGCGCACCCTCGAGTTCGTGAAGCCCGAGAAGCGTGAGCGAATCAGCCGCGAGACCCTGGAGGTCTATGCGCCGCTGGGCCGCTCCATCGGCATCCACCGCATCGCCACCGAGCTCGAGGAGCTCGCCTTCGAGCACCTGAACCCGACGGCCCGCACCGCCATCGAGCGGCGGCTGGAGGCCCTTCGCCTCGAGCACGGCCGCGCCGTCCAGGGGGTGGCCCGCGAGGTTCAGACGGTGCTGGAGGAGGCGGGCATCAAGGCCCGCGTGTTCGGTCGCGAGAAGACGCCCTATTCCATCTGGCGCAAGCTGCAGAGGAAGGCGCTGGGTTTTTCGGCCCTGTCCGACATCTACGGCTTTCGGGTTATTCTTCAGAGCGAGGACGACTGCTACCGCGCGCTGGGCGTCATCCACCGGGCATGGCCCATGGTGCCGGAGCGGTTCAAGGATCTGATCTCCACGCCCAAGTCCAACAACTACCGCAGCCTGCACACCACCGTGGTCGGCCCGTCGGGCCTGCGCATCGAGATGCAGATCCGCACCGAGGCCATGGACCGCGTGGCCGAGGAAGGCGTGGCCGCCCACTGGCGCTACAAGAACAAGTCCTATGGCTTCGATCGCGAGGCCATGGAGGAGGGCGGCGGGCGCGATCCGCTGCTGACCCTGCGCCATCTGGTGCAGGTGATCGAGCACGGCGAGGGCGGCGAGGACTGGGTCGAGCACGCCAAGCTGGAGATGTATCTGGATCAGGTCTTCGTCTTCACGCCCAAGGGGTCGCTGATCACCCTGCCGCGCGGGGCCATGGCGCTGGACTTCGCCTACGCCGTCCACACCGAGGTGGGCGACAGCGCCGTGGGCGTGAAGATCAACGGCGAGCTCAAGCCCATGCGCACGCCGCTCCAGAACGGCGACGTGGTGGAGATCATCCGCGGCGCCAAGCCCGACATTCCCTCCGACTGGCGCTCCCTGACCGTCACCGGCCGCGCCCGTTCGGCCATTCGCCGCCATATCCGCCTGTCCGAGCGCGAGGAGTTCCAGAAGCTGGGCCGCGCCGCCCTGGACCAGGCCCTGGCCCGCGTTGACAAGGAGGCGAAGGACGTCTCGCTGAAGCCGGCGCTGGAGACCTTGGCCATCGAGCTTGAAGAGGATCTGTTCGAACAGATCGGGCGCGGCCAGGCCCAGGCCGGCAAGGTCGTGGGCATCCTGTTTCCCAAGCTCAAGGCCTCCGGCCCGGAGCCGGTCGAGAAGAAGCGCATCGAAAGCGGGTCGGACGCGCGCCTCTATGTGCGCGGCGGCGGCCTGCGTCCCGGGGTCAGCATCCATTTCGGCGCCTGCTGCTCGCCGGTGCCGGGCGACCGGATCGTCGGCATCATCGAGCCGGGGCAGGGCCTGACCGTCCACACCATCGACTGCAACACCCTGGCGGACTTCGCCGACGACGACTCCGTCTGGACCGACCTGCAATGGACGCCCCAGGCCGAACAGGACGCGGTGGCCTCCACCCGTCTGGTCGCCACCATGCGCAATGCGCCCGGCGTGCTGGGGCAGGTGGCCACCGTCATCGGCGAGGCGGGCGGCAACATCCTGAACCTGAACATGACCCACCGTCAGCAGGACTTCTTCGACATGGAGATCGACGTGGAGGTGGCCGACGCCCGGCACGCCACCCAGATCATCGCCGCCCTGCGCGCCAACCCCAGCGTCGACACGGTGGAGCGGGCGCGGGGCTGAGCTTCCGCCCTTGCCGAAACGGCGCGGGCGGCTTAGGTCCGCAAGCATGACCTCCGACGACGTCCTTGAAGAATTCCGAGCCGCCGGCGCCCTGCGCGAAGGCCATTTCGTGCTGTCTTCCGGCCTGCACAGCCCGGTCTTCCTGCAGAAGAACCTGGTGTTCATGAACGCCGACCGCTGCGCCCGCCTGTGCAGGGCGCTGGCGGAGAAGGTGACGGCCGCCGTGGGGCCGGTGGATGTGGCGATCTCGCCCGCCGTCGGCGGCATCATTCCGGGCTACGAGACCGCGCGGCATCTGGGCGTGCCGTCCATGTACGTGGAGCGTGAGGGTGGCGAATTCCGCCTGCGCCGGGGCTTTTCGGTGGAGCCGGGCGAGAAGGTCGTGATGGTGGAGGACATCGTCACCACCGGCCTGTCGTCGCGCGAATGCATCGCCGCCATCCAGAAGGCGGGGGGCGAGGTGGTCGCCGCCGCCTGCATCGTGGACCGGTCGGGCGGCCGCGCCGATGTGGGCGTGCCCCTGATCGCCCTGGCAACCCTGGACGTGCCCGCTTACCCCGCCGACGCCCTGCCGCCGGAGCTGGCCGCCGTGCCGGTGGAGGATCCGGGCAGCCGTCGTCTGGCGAAGTCGTGAAAGAGTCCGCGTTCGCGGCGGGCTGAAGAGGCATGGCCCGCATCGGGCGAGGAGAACGAGGGATGGCCGAGCGGGTCCGCCTGGGTGTCAACATCGACCATGTGGCCACCGTGCGGAACGCGCGGGGCGGCGTTCATCCCGATCCCGTGCGCGCGGCGCGTGAGGCGCTGGAGGCGGGCGCCGACGGCATCACCGCCCATCTGCGCGAGGACCGCCGCCACATCTCCGACGGCGACATCGACAGCCTGACCGACCTGCTGCGCGAGCAGGCGCGGCCGCTCAATCTGGAGATGGCGGTCACCCAGGAGATGCTGGCCATCGCCCTGCACCATCGCCCGCGCGCCGTCTGTCTGGTGCCCGAGAAGCGCGAGGAGCGCACCACCGAGGGCGGGCTGGATGTGGTGGGCGGCCACAACTGGATCACGCCCTTCGTGGCGCAACTGAACGACGCCGGATCACGGGTGTCCCTGTTCATCGGCCCCGATCCCGATCAGATCGACGCCGCCCATCGGACGGGCGCGGCGGTGGTCGAGCTGCACACCGGCGCCTATTGCGACGCCTTCCGCGAAGGCCGCGTCGAGGAGGCCGAGGCCGAGCTGGCCGCCCTGCGGGCCGGGGCGGCGCAGGCCACGGCGCTGGGGCTGGAAGTCCATGCCGGCCACGGCATCGACTATGACACAGTCACGCCGATCGCGGCCATTCCCGAGGTGGTGGAGCTGAACATCGGCCATTTCCTGATCGGGGAGGCCATCTTCGTCGGTCTGGCGCCGGCCATCGCGCGGATGCGCGGGCTGATGGACGAGGCGCGGGGCCTGTGATCATCGGCATCGGGGCCGACATGACCGACATCCGGCGCATCGAGGCGTCGCTGGAGCGGTTCGGCGACCGCTTCAAGCAGCGCTGTTTCACCGAGATCGAGCGCATCCGTTCGGATCGCAAGCCCGATGCCTCCTGGAGCTACGCCAAGCGGTTCTCGGCCAAGGAGGCCTGCGCCAAGCGCTCGGCACCGGCATGCGGCGCGACGTCTACTGGCGCGACATGGGGGTGGTGAACCTGCCCTCGGGCCAGCCGACCCTGGCCCTCACCGGTCATGCGGCGGCGCATCTGGCGCGCCTGACCCCGCCCGGCCACGAACCGCGAATTCATCTGACGCTGTCTGATGAGCACCCCTATGCCCTGGCGTTCGTGGTGATCGAAGCCTTGCCCGCAACCCCGTCAACCATTACCGAAGGCGCCTGAACGACCGCGTCAAGCGGCGGGGATGGGCGTGAAAACCGATGACAGACAACGAAAAGCCGGACCGGGACGAAGACGACGCGATCGCGGCGGACGCCCCTGTAGCCGACCAGCCCTCCGTCGACGAGGCCGAGACCGCCTCCGCGCCCGAATTGGCCGAGACGCAGCCGCCTCTGGAGGACGCGCAGGACGAGGTTTCCGCCCAACCCGTCGATGAAACGCCCGTCGAGGCGGACGAGCCGGTTCAGCCTGCCGATCCCGCAGAGCCGGAAACCACCGAACAGGCCATGATGGCCGCGGCGGCCGCGGGCGCGACGACGGTTTCCGCCGTGGCCGGGACCAGCCAGACCCCCCCGCGGCCCATCTGGAGCGACAAGGGCGACGCGCCCTTCGAGGACGAGCCCGTGGACCGTCCCGCCCGCTCCCAGGGCCGCCCGGTCAAGGTGAAGCCGCCCCAGAACGAGACGGTCGAGATCATCAAGACCATCGTCTACGCCCTGGCCATCGCCTGGTGCTGCGGGTGCTGCTGTTCCAGCCCTTCACCATTCCGTCCGCCTCCATGGAGCCGAACCTCTACGAGGGCGACTACATCGTCGTGTCCAAGTGGAACTATGGCTACAGCCGCCACTCCCTGCCGTGGAGCCCGCCGCTGTTCGAGGGCCGCATCTTCGGCTCGCAGCCGGATCGCGGCGACGTGGTGGTGTTCAAGCTGCCCCAGGACAACCGCACCGACTACATCAAGCGCGTCATCGGCCTGCCCGGCGACCGCGTCCAGATGATCGGCGGACAGCTGCACATCAACGGCGTGGCGGTGGAGAACGTGCCCGCGGGCTCCCTGCGCATCGACGGCCCGTTCGGGCCCATGGATGCAGCCCAGGTGGACGAGACCCTGCCCGAGGGCCGCACCTTCCGCATCCAGGACTTCGGCCGCGGCTTCGACCTGGACGACACCCAGGTATTCGAGGTGCCCGAGGGCTACTACTTCATGATGGGCGACAATCGCGACAACTCCATCGACAGCCGCGCTGATGTGGGCCTGGTGCCGGAGGAGAATCTGGTCGGCAAGGCCCAGATCGTGCTGTTCTCGTGGGAGCCCGGCGCCTCGCTGTGGAACCCGGTCAGCTGGTTCGCCAACCTGCGGCCCAGCCGCTTCTTCAACGGGCTGAACTGACCCCATGAACGCCCGGACCGAGGCGGTCGCAGAGCTTGAGCGCCGCCTCGGCCACGCGTTTTCCGACAGGGCCCTGCTGGACCGCGCCCTGACCCACGCCAGCGTGGGGGAGGGAGGCATGCCCCACGGCAAGCCTGTGCCGGACAACCAGCGGATGGAGTTCCTGGGCGACCGGGTGCTGGGACTGCTGGTGGCCGACCGCCTGTGCCGCGACTTTCCCGAGGCGGACGAGGGTCAGCTGTCGTCGCGCCTGCACAGCCTGGTGGACAAGGCCGCCTGCGCCCGCGTTGGGCACCGGCTGAATCTGGGCGAGGCCCTGCGGATGTCGCCCGGCGAGACCAAGACCGGCGGGCGGCGCAAGGACGGCATCGTCGCCGACGCCATGGAGGCGGTGCTGGCCGCCGTGTGGCTGGACGGAGGCATGGACGCCGCCCGGGCGGTGTTCGAACGGGCCTGGGCCGAAGAGCTGGCCGTGCCGGCCGCGCCCCGCCTGGCCAATCCCAAATCCGCGCTCCAGGAGTGGTCGCAGGCGCAGGGGCGGCCCTTGCCGTCCTATGCCGTGGTCAAGCGCACCGGCTCGGATCATGCGCCGACATTCACCGTCGAAGTGTCGATCGAGGGGCTTGAACCCTTGACCGCCCAGGGACGTTCGCGTCAGGAGGCGGAAAAGGCGGCCGCTGTCGCCCTGTTGAACCGAGAAGGCGTCATTTGACCGAGACCACCCCCACCCCCCGCGCGGCTTCGCCGCCATCATCGGCGCGCCCAACGCCGGCAAGTCCACGCTGGTGAACCGGCTGACGGGATCGAAGGTCTCCATCGTCACCCAGAAGGTGCAGACCACGCGCTTCCCTGTGCGCGGCATCGCCATCCATGAGCAGAGCCAGATCGTGCTGGTGGACACCCCGGGCATCTTCAAGCCGCGCCGCAGGCTGGACCGGGCCATGGTCGCCTCGGCCTGGGGCGGGGCGCAGGACGCCGACGCCGTGGTGCATCTGGTGGACGTCGCCGCCGAGATCGCGGTGGCCGCCCGCGAAGCTCCGCCGCCGACCACCGCCAGATCGAGGACACGCGCGCCATCGCCGAGAACCTCAAGGCCACCGGCGCCACCGCCATCCTGGCCCTGAACAAGATCGACGGCGTGCGTCGCGACGCCATGCTCGGCGTGTCGCAGGAGCTGTTCGAACTGGGCGTCTATTCCGAGGTGTTCATGATCTCGGCCGCCGACGGTTCGGGGGTGGACGATCTCAAGGCCCGTCTGGCGGCCCTGATGCCAGAGGGCGTGTGGCTGTATCCCGAGGACCAGAGCGCCGACGTGCCCCTGCGGGTGCTGGCCGCCGAGATCACCCGCGAGAAGCTGTACCTGCGCGTGCACGAGGAACTGCCCTATTCGGCCGCCGTGGAGACGACCGCCTTCGAGGAGAAGCCCGACGGCTCGGCCCGCATCGAACAGACCATCTATGTGGAGCGCGACAGCCAGCGCCCGATCATCCTGGGCAAGGGCGGCCAGACCCTGAAATGGATCGGCCAGAAGGCGCGCGAGGAGCTGACCGAACTGATGGACCGTCCGGTCCACCTGTTCATCACGGTCAAGGTCGATCCCAAGTGGCAGGACTCCCGGGCGCTGTATGCGCAGTTCGGACTGGACTTCGACGTCTAGGGATCCGTGGGGGGATAACCCGGCATCCGGGCTAGACTTCGGGCCTCACATCCCTGATTCGACGGCCCATGACTGTTCACACTCCGCCGCCCGAGGGCGGCCGCATCGTCGACGAGCCCCTGGGCGAGGCGCTCAGCCGCCGCTACTTGGCCTATGCCCTGTCGACCATCACCAACCGGGCGCTGCCGGACGTGCGCGACGGATTCAAGCCGGTGCACCGGCGCATCCTGTACGCCATGCACCAGATGCGCCTGAACCCCCAGGCCGCGGCGCGGAAGTGCGCCAAGGTGGTGGGCGAGGTGATGGGCGGCTACCACCCCCACGGCGACGCCTCGATCTATGAGGCGCTGGTGCGTCTGGCCCAGGACTTCGCCCAGCGGTATCCGCTGGTGGACGGGCAGGGCAATTTCGGCAACATCGACGGCGATAGCGCCGCGGCCATGCGCTACACCGAGTGCAAGCTGACGGCGGCGGCCCAGCTGCTGCTGGAGGGCATCGGCGAGAACGCGGTCGACTTCCGCCCCACCTATGACGATCAGGACGAGGAGCCCATCGTCCTGCCCGCCGGGTTCCCGAACCTGCTGGCCAACGGCTCGTCGGGCATCGCCGTGGGCATGGCCACCTCGATCCCGCCCCACAACGCCGCCGAGCTGATCGACGCCTGTCTCAAGCTGCTGGAGACGCCGGAAACGACGACCGAGGAACTGGTCGCCATCGTGCCCGGCCCCGACTTCCCCACCGGCGGCGTGGCGGTGGAGTCCGCCGCTTCCATTCTCGACGCCTACCAGACCGGCCGGGGCGGAGTGCGCCTGCGCGCGCGCTGGGAGACCGAGGATCTGGGCCGGGGCATGTGGCGCGTGGTCGTCACCGAGATGCCCTATCAGGTGCAGAAGTCCAAGCTGATCGAAGCCCTGGCCGACCTGATCGAAAACAAGAAAGCCCCCCTGCTGGCCGACGTGCGCGACGAGTCCGCCGAGGACATCCGCCTGATCCTGGAGCCTAAGTCCCGCACGGTGGAGCCCGAGGTGCTGATGGAGAGCCTGTTCAAGCTCTCCGATCTCGAGGTGCGCTTCCCCATCAACATGAACGTGCTGGACGCCACCGGCACCCCGGGCGTGCTGGGGCTCAAGGCCTGTCTGGTCGCCTTCCTGGATCACCGCCGCGAGGTCTTGATCCGCCGTGGTCAGTGGCGGCTGGAACGCATTGAAAAACGGCTACATCTGCTGGAAGGACTCAAGCTCGTCTTCCTCAATCTGGACGAGGTCATCCGCATCGTCCGCGAAGAGGAGCAGCCCAAGGCCCGGCTGATCGAACGCTTCGCCCTGAGCGAGCTGCAGGCCGATTTCATCCTCGACACCCGCCTGCGTCAGCTGGCGCGGCTTGAGGAAATGACCATCCAGAAGGAGTTCGACGAACTCGCTGAGGAGCTGGCGGGCCTCAAGGCCATGATCGCCTCTCCGGCCAAACAGACCAAGCTGCTGGCGCTGGGCCTGCAGGACGTACGCAAGGCCCTGATCTCGCCGCGCCGCACCACCATGGGCGATGCGCCGGACGTCAGCGAGGTGTCCATCGACGCCTTCATCCCGCGCGAGGCCATCACCGTCATCCTGTCCGAGCGCGGCTGGATCCGCGCCGCACGGGGCAAGGTGGACGATCCGTCCGAGCTGAAGTTCAAGGAGGGCGACGATCTGGCCTTCCTCGTGCCCGCCTTCACCACCGACAAGCTGCTGGTGGCGGCGTCCGACGGGCGCATCTTCACCCTCGGCGCCGACAAGCTGCCGTCCGGGCGCGGGCACGGCGAGCCGCTGCGCCTGATGATCGATCTGGACGAGAGCGCGGCCATCATCAACGTGCTGGCGCACCAGCCGGGCGCGAAGCTGCTGGTGGCGTCGAAGGCGGGCTACGGCTTCGTCACGCCCGAGGACGACGCCCTGGCCCAGAAGCGCGGCGGCAAGCAGGTGCTGAACGGCGACATGGCCGCCTGCCTGCGCGTGTCGGGCGATCATGTCGCGGTGATCGGGGAGAACATCAAGGCGCTGGTGTTCCCGCTAGAGGAACTGCCGGAGATGGCGCGCGGCAAGGGCGTCAAGCTGCAGACCTACAAGCAGGGCGGCCTGGCCGACATCACCGTGTTCAACGCCGAGGACGGCCCCGACTGGCGCGACGGCGGCGACCGTCGCCGCAACTGGCCCGACTGGCGCGACTGGCTGGGCAAGCGCGCCGCGGCCGGCCGGCAGGGGCCGCGGGGGCTGCGCAAGTTCCGCTGAGGGTGTCCATGGAGAGGCGGCGCAGGCCGCCCCTCCCGGTAGCGGATGACGGGCCCTAGGCCACCGTCGCCTTGACGATCTTGCCGGGCGCGCGGGGCGGCTCGCCCTTGGGCAGGGCGTCCACGTGGTCCATGCCCTCGATGACCTGGCCCCAGACGGTGTACTGGCCGTCCAGGAAGGTGGCGTCGTCGAAGCAGATGAAGAACTGGCTGTTGGCGCTGTCCGGGTTCGCCGTGCGGGCCATGGAGCAGACGCCGCGCACGTGCGGCTCCTTGCTGAACTCGGCCTTCAGGTTGGGCCTGGACGAGCCGGAGGTGCCGGTGCCCGTGGGATCGCCGCCCTGGGCCATGAAGCCGGGGATGACGCGGTGGAACACCACGCCGTCATAAAAGCCCTCGGAGGCCAGCTCGGTGATGCGCTCCACGTGGCCGGGAGCCAGGTCGGAACGCAGCTTGATGACCACGTCGCCCGTGCCGGCGCCGGTGTCGAGGGTGAAGGTCAGGGTGTCGGCCATTGGGGCTCTCCGTGTCTAAAGTCGCGGGGGTCATAGCCGTTCAAGCGCGTGAGGGCTATGGAGCGTTCATGAGCCAGGATGAAAAACCGCCCGAACGCCGCCGCATGGTGAGACTGCCCACGGGCGGGACCGCCGCCGGACGCGGCATGGGCCAGAAGATCCGCACGGCGGACAAGAAGTCCCTGTCCAGCCAGGAATGGATCAAGCGCCAGCTGGCGGACAAATTCTCGGAAAAGGCCCGGGCCGAGGGCTGGCGCAGCCGCGCGGCCTTCAAGCTGACCGAGATCGACGACCGCCTGCACGTGATCCGGGACGGGGCGCGGGTGATCGACCTGGGCGCGGCGCCCGGCGGCTGGGTGCAGGTGGCCCTGAAACGCGGCGCGACGGCGGTGGCGGGGGTGGACCTGCTGCCCATCGAGCCCATCACCGGCGCGGAGCTGATCGAAGGCGACTTCACCGATCCCGGCGTGGGCGAGCGGCTGCTCGAGCTTCTGGGCGGACCGCCGGACCTGGTGCTGTCCGACATGGCCCACAACACGGTGGGGCACCGCAAGACCGACCACATGAAGATCGTCCTGCTGATCGAGGCGGCGGCGGATTTCGCCATCACCTATCTGAAGCCGGGCGGCTCGTTCGTGACCAAGGCGTTCCAGGGCGCGGACCTGGGCGATCTGAAGAACCGGCTGCGGGCCGAGTTCGAGACGGTGAAATTCGTCAAGCCGGAAGCCAGCCGCAAGGATTCGTCCGAGGTGTTCATGGTGGCGCTGAACAAGCGCTAGTCGTCGTTTCGCGCGGCCTGCCGGGGGCTGAACTTGGGCGCGGGCGCCAGACGCAGGACCTCGCCCTGATAGCGCTCGTCGTCGCCCATGGCGGCGAAGGGCAGGGCGTCGGCGACGGCGTTCAGCAGGGCCTCTACCCAGGGCAGCTCGGCCTTGTGGAAGTCCCCCAGCACGTGGGGCATCACCAGGTGCTTCTCGCCGGGATGGCCGATGCCCAGCCGGGCGCGGCGAAAGTCGGGGCCCAGGTGGCTGATCAGCGAGCGCACCCCGTTCTGGCCCGCCGCGCCGCCGCCGGTCTTCATGCGGAAGCGGCCGGGGGCGAGGTCGATCTCGTCGTGGAAGACGATCACCTCGCCGGGCGGGACCTTGTAGAAGCGCGCCGCCTCGCCCACGGCGCGGCCGCTTTCGTTCATGTAGGTCTGGGGCTTCATCAGCAGGGCGCGGACCTCGCCCTGGGGCGTCTCGATCACGCCCTCGGAGACCACCGACTGGAACTTGGCCCGCTCGGGTCCGAACCGCCAACGGCGCGCGATGGCGTCGGCGGCCATGAAGCCGATGTTGTGGCGGTTGTTGCGGTACTTGTCGCCCGGATTGCCCAGGCCGGCGAGAATCAGCATGGCGTCAATCTAGTCCAGAAAAGGAAACGGCCCCCTCCGTTTCCGGAAGGGGCCGTCTCAAGCTTCCAACCCGGAAAGCGGGATCAGTCTTCCGACTTCTCTTCCGTTTCGGCCTCGGCCTCGGCTTCAGCCTCAGGCGCGGCGGCTTCTTCCTCGGCGGCGGCGTCAGCGGCTTCGTCGGCGGCTTCCGACTGGGCGGCCGAGGAGACCTTGATCGAGGCGATCATGAAGTCACGGTCGGTGATGGTGGCGTGCGCGCCCTCGGGCAGGGTGATGTCCGACATGCGGATCGCGTCGCCCAGCTCGCGGCCGGCCAGGTCCACGACCAGCTCTTCGGGGATGCGGTCGGCGCGGACGACGATCTCGACTTCGTGGCGGACGATCTCCAGAGAGCCGCCCTGACGGAAGGCGGCGCACTCGTCCTGGTTCTTGAAGTGAACCGGGATCGAGATCTTCACGTCGCCCTTGGCGTCAACGCGCATCAGGTCGAAGTGCATCGGACGGTCCGACACCGGGTCGAACTGGATGTCCTTGGCGATGACCGGCTGGGTCTCCTTGCCGTACTTCAGGGTCACCAGGTGGCCCAGCAGCTTGCCGGTGTACAGCGACTTGCGGAAGTCCTTCTCGTTGACCGAGATGGCGACCGGCTTTTCACCGCCGCCATACAGGACGCCCGGCACGAAGCCTTCACGCCGCGCAGCGCGGGCGCCGCCGGTTCCCACGTCCTTGCGGACGTCCACGTTCAGAATGATCTCAGCCATCAGGCTCGCCTCAATAACAAAACCGCCGCGCAAAACGGCC
>NZ_BATC01000069.1 GCF_000466985.1 Brevundimonas abyssalis TAR-001 | reverse complement strand
AGGAAAGCTGGCTCTGGGATGCGGGCGGCTGGTCCGGCGGCGACATCAACCGTTTCTGGTGGAAATCCGAGGGCGAAGGTGATTTCGACGGGGAGATCGAGGGCGAGGTGCAGGCGCTGTACAGTCGCGCCGTCGCCCCGTTCTGGGACGTCCAGACCGGGGTGCGCCAGGATTTCCGCGATGGCGGTGAAAACCCCACCCATCTTGTGCTCGGCGTTCAGGGCCTAGCCCCCTATTGGTGGGAGGTGGACGCCGCGGCCTTCCTGTCGACCGAGGGCGATCTGACCGCGCGCGTCGAAGCCGAGTACGACCAGCGCATCACCCGGCGCCTGATCCTGCAGCCCCGGTTCGAGCTCGAGGCCTCGGCCTCCGACATTCCCGAGCTGGGCCTGGGGTCGGGCCTGACCCACGTGGAGGCGGGGGTGCGACTGCGCTACGAGATCGCCAAGGAGTTCGCCCCCTACGTCGGGGTCGAATGGAGCCGCGACCTGGGCGACACCGCTGACCTGACCCGCGCCCTCGGCGGCGAGCCCGAACACACGCGGTTCGTAATCGGGATCAAGGCCTGGTTCTGAGGAGGACGACCATGACCGCTGTTCTGATCAACCGCCGGGCGGTTCTGGGCGCCGGCGTCGTCTGCGCCGCGGCCCTGCCGGCCATGGCGCAGGACCGGCGGATGACGGCCTACAAGACCCCATGGTGTGGCTGCTGTGACGGCTGGGTGGCGCACATGCGTGCCGCCGGCTGGACGGTGGAAGTGATCGAGCTCGAGGACCTGGCGCCGGTCCGGGCTCGCCACGGCGTGCCGGACCGTCTGGCCGGATGCCACACAGCCGTGGCCGGCGACTATGCCATCGAGGGCCATGTGCCGGCTTCCGATGTCGCCAGATTGCTGCGTGACCGGCCCGCCGCCGTCGCCTTGAGCGCCCCGGGCATGCCGGCCGGCTCCCCCGGGATGGAGGCGGCGGGCCGTGAGCCCTATGTCACTCTGCTCATAGACCGGCAGGGCCGCACCACCGTGTTTGGCCGTCACAACGGCGCCTAGCGTCAGCGCGTCGACATGCCCTGAAAGGCGGAGATGATGGGACAGGGCCCCGTCATGGTTTCCGAGCATGCGCTCGCCAGTCGTCGAAGGGCGGCGCGCGCCTGCTCCAGTTCCGCGATGGTCCGGTCCAAAGCCCCTAGGCGTTCCGTCGCGAGCTCACGGGCCCTGGCGCGATCCTCGCCCGCGTCCAGCGCCAGCAGTTCACCGATCTGATCCAGGGTGAAGCCCGCTGTCTGCGCGGAGCGGATGAAGCGCAGGCGGCGAACATCCTCGTCGCCATAGCGGCGAACGCTACCGCCTGCACGATCGCCAGACACCCGCTCCGGCGTCGGCATCAGGCCCCGTCTCTGGTAGAAGCGCACAGTCTCCACCCCGACACCGCCTTCGCGCGCCAGAACTGCGATCGTTCGAATCTTCATGGTTGACTCCGTACCATAGTACGGAAGGTAGGGTGACGGCCTCGAATTGAACAGTCACGGAGCCTGAGATGAAAAAGACGGCGACGCTTTATCGGATGGTCATGCCCGGCCACGTCTGTCCCTGGGGACTCAAGGCGCGGCATTTGCTGAGAAGCCGCGGTTATCAGGTCGATGACCGATGGCTGGAAACCCGTGAGGAAACCGACGCCTTCAAGGCTGAGCACGACGTCCGGACGACGCCGCAAACCTTTATCGACGGCAATCGCATCGGTGGTTACGACGATCTTCGGCGCTTTATGGGCCTGAAGGTCCGCGACCCGGACGCGACCACCTATACGCCGGTCGTTGTCGTGTTCCTGACCACGGCCGTGATGGCGGCGATGCTCAGTCTGACGGTCCACGGAACCCCGCTGACCGTTCCGGCTGCGGAATGGTTCATCGCCCTGTCGATGATGGTCCTTGGCATGCTGAAACTGCAGAACGTGGACGGCTTCTCGACCATGTTCCTGAACTACGACCTTCTGGCCAAACGTTGGGTTCCCTACGGCAAGATCTATCCGTTCGCCGAGTTCGGGGCGGGAGCGCTGATGGTGGCGGGCGTGCTGACCTGGCTGTCGGCGCCCGTGGCGCTACTGATCGGCGGCATCGGCGCGGTGTCGGTGTTCAAGGCCGTCTATCTCGACAAGCGCGAGTTGAAGTGCGCCTGCGTCGGCGGCGACAGCAATGTGCCGCTGGGCTTCCTGTCGCTGACCGAGAACCTGATGATGATCGCTATGGCCGTCTGGATGCTGGTCATGGAATATGGTTCGGGCGGCGCCGCCATGGGGATGTGAGGCGATGCTCTATCTGATCATCAAGGCGGCGGTGTCCGGCGTCATGATAGCCTTGGGGAGCGAGGTGGCCCGCCGCTATCCGGGTTGGGGTGCGCTGATCATTTCACTGCCGCTCGTCTCCATTCTCGGCATGATCTGGCTGTGGCGGGACACAGGTGATGAGGCTCGCCTGGCCGATCATGCCCAGGCGACCTTCTGGTTCGTTCTGCCCAGCCTGCCCATGTTCCTCATCGTTCCGGCCCTGCTCAGGCGCGGCGTGGCGTTCTGGCCTGCGCTTGCCGTCGCTGCGCCGTGACCGTGCTGCTGTACGCCACAATGATCCAGGTTTTGCCACGCTTTGGTGTGCGGCTTTAACGAGCGGTCGAGTAGCGATCGCCAAAGTCCGGTTCCTGGACGTTTCCCAACGACCGCTCCTGGCGCGAGGCGACCTTGCCGACGCTGCTGCACGTTGATGGCTGCTAAGGGTGGGTAGCAGACATGGCTCTTCGGGGAGGCGTGCTGCCTCAATTCTGTATGAGCCGGATCAACGATCCGTTGGGATCGACTAGATACGCTATGCGGATGCCGGACTCCTCGACCCTGGGTTCGTCCATCCGAGGCCAGCCCCAGCATTGATCGGGAATGCCGGCGGCGCGCGCAATGGCATGGAAAGCGTCCAGATCGTCGAGGCGAAGACAGCAGCTAAACCAGCTTTCTCCGGGAGCAAGTTCCGGATGAGGAAAGAACTCCAGCATCAGCGATCCGCGCGTCAGGATCATCCAACCGTCGTCGCGCCATCCCTGTTCAAAGCCCAGCTTTTGATAAAATTGCGAGGTCGCCTCGAAGTCGATTGCGGGTAGGTTCGGTGTCGCGTGGTCGGCCATCGGTCAAGCCTAGCTGCAACACCATTGTTCATCTACCGCCATCTGCGGAAATGCCGCTTTGGGTCGGAAGCGGTCTTTCAGCAGGGCTTGGCCTAAAGGTCCGGTTGTCGCCACAGTGCCAATGACCGTTTCTGGCGCGTTTCGGACTTAAGCTAGCCAAGGCGACGCCAGCAAAATAATTCTCAGCTTCGTCCGTGACGGCGCACCGTAGCCCTGCCGTTACCCCCTTGTTTGAGGGGGTTAGATGTGTGGCGAGCTGGTGCATACTGCCCAAATGTCACGTGTCCTGATCGTCGAAGACTTGCCTGATGTGCCGTCGCCTGCACCTGGCTCGCGCGCCGAGTCTTCTCCTGACGCTGCTCATCACTGCGCAGCGAGACCAGGCCTGGGGGCGGACGGCGCAAAGCCACTAAGGCCGGCCGCCCAATTGCGGCGAACAGCTTGCCGTCCGCCGGGCGTCGCGGGCTGCAGGCTCCCGCCCTTGATCAGGCGCATTTGGACGCGGAGGCCGTGTCTCGGCTGCGGGGCAGCGCGAACTCCTGGCCTTGGTTTGCTTCTGGAAAGATGCAATCACTGGTCGAACAGTGATAGGCATCGCCGGTCGAGACTATGAAGTTTCGCGTTTTTTCTGAGCTCGACCTTCGCCGAGTTTCACGATCTGCGAAATCGCCTGAAGGACGGCGTTCTCGCAGAGCTGCAACGCTACTGCCAGGAGCGAGGGGCGGCTTTCGAGCTGTCGATCTGCGCTGGGGGGTGACCCGCGATGTGGCGTCCGCGCAGCGGACGGTGCGGGTGTGTCTGTCGGAAGTCGACCGCTGCACGGCTCTGGGGGTCAAACCCTGCTTCATCCTGTTGATCGGAAATCGCAGCGGCACGCGTCCTTTGCCGCACACCCTGTCCGAGGGCGATTTCGCGGCCCTGCTGTCGGCTTGTGATGCGCCGGAGGACCGCGCGCTCATCCAGCGCTGGTACCGGCTGGACCGCAACAACGTCCCGCCCCAGGCCGGCCTGCTGGAGCGGGCGGGCGTAAGCGATGCGGAATGGGCGGCGTCCGAACGGGCCTTGCTCGCCGTCATTGATCGCGCGGCGCGCCGCGCGGACCTCGCTCAGGTTCTGGCCCAGACGGCCACGGTCACCCTTCAGGAATTGCGCCAGGCGGTGGCGGCGATGGGCGAGGGCGCCGTATCGATCGTCGCCGTCAGGAATGACCCGGTCGAGGCCGAAGACGCGTTCCTGGAGGTCCTGCTGGCCGAAGCGGACGCCGCCTCCGGGCAGCGAGTCATCCGGTTCGACAACAATGCCGATGGCGTTCAAGCCCTCGAACAGGCCCTCCTTGCGCGCATCAAGTCCGAGGTCGATGAGGCTCTGGTCGCGGACCGGGCCATCACGGCCAGTGAACGGGAGGCGCGCGACCATGATCAATTCGCACGTGAACTGCTCGCGTCGATGGTCGGCCGTGAAGCCCTGGTCGCCGACATTCTGGCGCGGCAGGCCTCTCTTCTGCTGATCACGGGCGCAGGCGGCATCGGCAAATCCGCGGTGATGGCGGCTGCGGCGAAACGGGCTTCGGAGGCGGCGGACACGACCGTCGTCCAGCGCTTCGTCGGTGCGACGCCGGCCTCGCTGAATCTGTCCAGCCTCATTTCCGGCATGGCGGACGAGCTGGTCGAACGCGCCGGGGACCGCGCCGCACTGGACGAGCGACTCCATGACACGGAGTTCGAAAGGCTGCGCAGGACGGTGGCGACCGTCAGCCCCGCCACGCGAATCCGCTTCTTCATCGACGGCCTGGACCAGCTGGAGCTCGATCCTCGCAGCGCCCTTTGGGACGGATTGGGCGATGACTGGCCCGCCAATGTGCAGTTCGTGATCAGCGCCGCACACGGCCCAACCGCCGATCAGCTGGCGCAAAGGACCTGCCATGGCGAGGTGATCGAGACGCCGGGACTGACGCCCGCAGATCAGATCGCCGCGATCGCGCAGCGGCTCGAGCGCTTCGGCCGCAGGCTGCAGCCGGCGCAGTACAGCCAGCTGCAGGCGCGACTGGTCGCGACCGCCACGCCTCTGGTGCTGCGGCTTCTCAGCGAAGCCTTGCGCGAGGTCCGCTCCTTCGACGCCATTGACGAGTCCCTGGAGCTGTCCATGGAGTCCGTGCTTCAGCATCTGCTGCAACGTCTGAGGGTGGACGGCCATGGCGAAGCCCTGATTTCGGCCAGCCTCGGCCTGCTTGCGGTCGCCCGCCAGGGCTTGACCGAGCCGGAACTTCGGCAGCTTTTGTTCCGGGACGAGGCGACGCGCGCCGAATTCGTCGCCCTTCATCCCAATTCACCGAGCACCGACGAACTTCCCGGCGTCATCTGGGCCCGCCTTCGCAACCAGCTCGACTACCTCTTGCGCGAGACGGACGCGCCCAGTGGTCGACTGCTGACCTTCTTCCATCGGGTGGTCAAAGAGGCCGTGGAACGCCTCGCCCTGTCCGGGTTCGGCCTGACCTGGCGCGCGGGACAGCTGGCCGACTTTTTTGCAGAACAAGCCCATGACGGGCGGACGCCGAACGAGCGCAAGCTCATGGAGCTGCCGGCGGCGCTGCAACGGGCCGGACGGAATCAGGCGCTGCACGACCTTCTGTCCGACAGAGGTTTCGTCCTGGCCAAATGCCGCCTGAACCAGAGCGATGATCTGATCGGCGACTTCGGCCGACTCGCCGGCGAACGCACCGGGCGCCTCGCCGCCATCGAGGACCTGCTGCGGCGCTCGGCCCACCTCCTGCGGCGCGGACGCCCCGCCTGGCCGGCCGACGGGATCCTGATCCAGGTCGCCCTTGAAAGGCCGCCCGAGGATCCGGCGCGCCGGGTGTTCGAACCGGTGAGCGCGCTCGGCAAGGCGCAGGCGCTCTGGCTGCGCCGCACATGGCCTGGGAGCGGCGGGGCGCGATCCGTCCTGGAGGGCCACGAAGACGAGGTGCTGGGCTTCATCGCTGCGGATGAGGACCGCGGCCTGACGTGGTCCGCAGACGGGACCATCCGTTTGTGGGGGCTTCGGGACGGCGACTGTCGCCGCGTCCTGTCCGCCCCCGGCCGGCAGGCCGAGGATGTCTGGCTGGTGGACGCCGCCGTCATCTTCGCCTGGTCAGAGGCGGGGATCACGGCCTGGGACATGCGCTCCGGTCGACCGCTCGTGGATGCGCCCGCCCCCGAAGGCCGTGCATGGCTGGCTGCGGCCCGTTGGCGCGACCAGGCCGTGCTGCTGGCCGAGGATGGAAGCCTCCACGCCGCGCCCCTGAACCCTCCCGGGCCGGCTGAAGCGATCGCACCGCCGGCCGAGGGCGCGCCGCCCTCGGCCGGGTCCGGCGCCGAGGTGGTCGGCGTCGCTTTGTCGATCACCGAGGGCGGCGAAGCGTCGTGGTCAGGAACGGGCGATTCAGCGCCGTGCGACTGGACCGTCTCGAAAACCGCTGGGACAGCGACCTGATCGTCGCGCGGCACGCTCCCCTGCCCAACGGTTGCCTTCTGGCCGGCCTGGACGGCGCTCTTGTGGCCTGGGACGGCGATTCAGGCCTTCGCGAGATCAGGCCGGCGCCGTCGCAAGACGAGGGGCGTCCTCGCCCCTGGCGTCTCATCCGGTGCGACCACGGCGCCGTCGCCCTTGAGGCGCGCCCGCTGGCCGGGCGCACGGAAAAGGCCGCCATCCTCGCCTTCGACGATCAGGCGCGCCTGGTCGGGCAAGGCACGGCGGGATCGGCCCGCGAGGGGGACATGGCCGTTGAGCGCTGGACCGGGGCCGCGCGCCATCTGGCGGAGACCGCCGCCCAAGGCCTGAACGACGAGGACATGAGGGCGCCCAACGGGGCCGCGAAATCGCCCCGCAAGGTGTTCGACGGCGCGGTGGCTCGAGGCTCCCAGGTCTATGTGGGCGACACCGATGGGGACGAAGATCAGCCCCCTGAGCACCTCAGCCAGTGCCGCGACCTGGCCGGATTGCGGTTGCTTGCCGACGGCCAGGCCGTCGCCTATCGCCGCGCTGAAACCAACGACCCGGGACTGTATGTCTTCGACGCGCGCAGCGGCGCCCTGACCCGGCGTCTCCAGGGTCAGCAGGCGCGGATCCAGAAGGGCGGCCAAACCGTCTTCGAGGATCCCGTGCTCAACCAGATGGGACCGCTCGGCTCCACACCCCTCGCCAGGATCAACGGCATCCTGCTGCAGAACGAATTGGTGGCCACCTGGGGCTTCGGCTCGGCCGTCCATCTCTGGGACACCCTGCGCGAGACCCCGATCGCCACCCTGGCGGTGGCCAACACCGTGGAGATCTTTTCGGCGGTGCTGTTGGAGGGCGCCCCGCTGCAGCGTCCCGACCAGATCGTCGTCATGACGTCCCGCGGCGTCCTGGTCGCCTATGAGCCTGTTCGAAATCAGGCGCGCGCGCTGCAAACCGGCGCCAGCACCAACGACTATGCGCGGCGATATGAGCAATGGGGCCTGCGCAACATCGGCGGCGGCCTGGCCTGGTTCTTCCGGAACTATCCGATCCATTTCTGGTCCAGGGACCAGATTTTCAGCGAGAGCGACACCAAGACGCCCCGGCTCTTCCACTACGCAGGCCATGATCCGGAGCAGGCCCGGCGCATCCTTTCCGCCAGCGCGCGCCCGGATGCCCAGGTGCGCGACCTGGTCGACCTGAGCGCCGGTCTTTTCGCCGCCCTTCAGGCCAATGAGGTGATCGAGGTTTTTCCGATTGACGGTCGCCAGGCCCAGGCGCGCTTTTCCGGGGCCGGCCTGTCCAGGCTGGCCGGCGGCGATTACGTCAGCTGGAGTCCGTCCAGAGGCGTCCGTCGCTGGACGCGCGCACCGAATACGGATGGGCCGGACCTGGTGATGGCCTGGGGCGCGCCGCCGCCGGAGCGCGCGGCCCTGGAGGGTGCGGAAATCCTCGAGGATCGCGGCTATCTGACCTGGGCTTCGGATCGACGGTTCCGACTCTATCACCTCCAGACGGGCGAGATG
This sequence comes from Brevundimonas abyssalis TAR-001, assembly GCF_000466985.1. Classification (GTDB taxonomy): domain Bacteria; phylum Pseudomonadota; class Alphaproteobacteria; order Caulobacterales; family Caulobacteraceae; genus Brevundimonas; species Brevundimonas abyssalis. The sequence continues at coordinate 6,235 of NZ_BATC01000069.1, read as the reverse complement.
CTGCTGGAAACGCCCCAGCTCGAAGCCATCTTCAACCATCCCGATTTCATCGCCTTGCAGGCGCGTTCCGCCCGGGACGGGCGCTCCAGCGCGCTCGAGTGGACCGCCTGGACCTCTGATCGGGTCCTGGGTCTGAGTTCCACCAAGGCGGGCGGTCCCACTGTGCTGTGGCACGGCGACGAACGCATCACCGTCTGCGACATCAGCGAAGACGGGCTCGTCGCCGCCCTGACGGAAAGCGGCCGGCCCCTCATTCTGCAGCTGCACCAGGGGGACGACGCGATTGAACTTCCCGCGCCCCTGGCGACGGGCGCCCTGCCCCGCACCAGCGCCCGGTCTCAGGAGCCGCTCTTTCATCGCCTCCGTGAGCGGCAGAAACTCTTGGTCATGCTGGGCGCGCCGGCCGAGGCGGAACAGGTCAAGGCGCGCATTCGAAACAATCTTGAGTCCCTGGCGCCGGAGTCCCGTCTCGGGGTGCAACTGCGGATGATCTCCGAGATCATGAGCGCCGGCGACTGGCGGGGGGCCGCCGCCCAGGCCCGGGCCCTGGCGCAGTCCACCGACCATGCCGACGCCCGGCTGGCGTTGGACATCTGCGCGCGCGTCGCTCACTGGGCGCTCGGTGAAGGCCGGCTGGCGCAAGCCGATCTCCCGTCCGACCCTGACGCGCTGAAGCGGTTCATCGAACATCTCGTGCTGATCAATCGCAATTTCGCAGAGCCGAAGGTCAGTCGGGCCTGCCAGGTGCTCACGGAGGCCGCGACGCGGTCCCTGACCGATGACCCGACCATGCTCGCCCTGCGCCTTGTGGCGATCGAGGACATCCTGTCCTGGGCGCCCCCCAGCTGGGGCATGCGCCTGAACGCCTGGCTGTCGATGCGCCTGCTGCAGACAGAGCCGGAGCGCGAGACCTGGCGCCTGCGCCTGGCGCTCGCCGCAGCGGCCAATCCGGCCAATCCTCAGAAATCGGCCAGGTCGCTGGGACGCAGCCTCGCCGCCATGACCAGACAGTGGCCTGCCCGGGATGGGGATCCCGTTCTGCTGGCGAGGGCCGCCCATGCCGTCATCAGGGCCGCCCGGGGCGAGCCTCCGCCGACGGATTTGCGGCGCCGGGCCGACGCGGTCATCGCCTTGCTGCCCCGGACCCGGGTCGACGGCCCCCTGATCACCGTCATGAGCGCTCTGGGGCGTCTCTCCCTGCCGAGCGATGCCGCGACGGACCGGGAGGGCACGCTGGCGGCCCTGCACCGCGCCTTTGCCGACATCATACGCGCGACCGCGGACGAATCGCTGCGGGTGTCGGCGCTCGTCGGCTTGGCGGAGGCCGCTTGCCGCCTCGCGGACAGCCGGATCCAGGCGGTGCAGGACACCTCGTCCCTGTCTCACCTGGACGACACCTTGGCGATGATCGCCGAGAGCCTCGACGCCGGGTCGCCGCTCGCGCTGGAGTTGAGCGGCGGCCTGCTGGCGCGTCGCGCCGTGCTGGGCCCGGCCGAAGCCGCCGCGGCGACGCTCAGGACCGCGGAGCTGGCGGCCTGGCGATCGAACAAGCCCGCGCTCAATCTCGCCCTCATCCTGGAGGCCGCAAGGGCGCTCGCCCGGCGCGATCGGTGGCCCCAGGCCGAACGGCTTGTGGGCGACTGGCTTGCGGCGGTGGTGCAGACCTGCCGCATGACGCCCCCGGTTTCGGAGCACCAGGCGCGCCACGTCACCCAGGTGTTCGACCTGGCCGTTCGGACTGCGGCAGACCTGAATCATCCCGGCGCCGTGTCCCGGTGGGCCTTGCGCGCAGTGCGGGATACGGCGACCGCCCACGCGGCCGACGGCGACCTCATATCTGTCGCCGTCGCGGAAGCGGTGCTCCAGTCCGGACCGACCGACACCCCCGAGACGATTGAGGTGATGCGTCACGGAATCGCCGGGTTCGGGGCCCTGGGCGGCGTCAATTCGGCCCCAGCCATGACGGCCTTCGTGGAACGCCTCGCATCCACCCGTCCCGAGCTTCTGCGCGCGTGCACCGGCGACATTCTGGAGAGACTCGGCCGATGGGCGCCTCGACTTGCGGACGCAGGCGCAAAAGCGCACTGGGCGGGCCGGCTCAGAGAGGCTCTCCGGCCCCATCTGGACCAGATCACCTTCCCGTCCGACGCCCAGGCGGCCGGCTTGAAATTCCTGAGGCTCCAATGACGACCCCGGACCAGTCCAACCCGCTCTATTTCGGCAATCCGCTCAGGTCGTGGACCAATCCGGACATCCTTTATGACGCGCGACTGAGGTGCGCCTTCGAGGCTGAGCATCCCGATGAATACGCCGTCGTGGACTGGCCAGAACTGCGGGCGGCCTTCCAGGTTCACGAGGACCGCGCCAAGACCTTCAAGAAGCGAAGCCGAGGCCTGGGGCTTCGCGTGACCCTGCTGGCCGGTCTGGGCGCAGCCCTGGTGCCCCTGTCGGAACTGCTTCAGGGACAGACACGGATGGTCGTGCTGGCCCTGGCCCTGGGGGCCATGATTGCCGGATTTGTCCTGGCCATCTGGCACATGACCCATTCCGGGGGTCAGCGAAGCTGGCTGTCAGACCGGCTCCAGGCCGAACGGCTCCGCGCGGGCTATTTTCATACGCTCATTGAGCACTTCGCCCTGGCGGATCGCGCCAGAACGAATCCGGAAGCGAAGGCGGCGTGGGCGCGCGTGCGCAGCGACGCCTTGCGCGACATGTCCGCTCGCCTGCGGCAGGAAGCGGACCAGGGCTGGGACCGATGGTTGCAGGACGGGGCTCTTCACGATGTCTGGGCCACAGGCGCCGTCCCGCCTGACCTTGATCGGCTCCAGGCCCGCATCACGGCCGAAGCGCAGGCGGCTCCTGATCGGTTCGCCTTCGTGTCACGGAGGGTTCACCAGCAAAGACTGCAGGTTCAGCAGGCCTTCAGCGCCCTGGCCACCTTGCCGTCCACGGGCACGGCGCAAGGCCGTCAGGGCCTGATCACCGCCCTTGAGCATGCGGGCGTTCTCGCCACCCCGGTTTTCGCGGTTCTGGCTGCGATCGAGGTGATCCGGACTGCGGGCTCTCCCGGCCCGTGGCTCGTTCTCATGGGGGCGGCGTCGGCCATAGGCTTGACCATGCGGCTGCTGGACAAAGGCCTGCGCATCCGGGCTGAAGCCTATCGCTACTGGGACTACAGGCAGAGGGTGGCCCAGGCGAACGCCGCCTATGACGACGCCTATCGTCGGGGCGACGTCGGGGGACAGGTCGGGGCGATGTTCGCGCTGGAACGTCACGCCTACTGGGAGACCCGGCAATTCCTGCTGGACCACAGGGACGCCCGGTTCCTGGATTGAGTCCGGGCGCGGTCGCCCCGCCGGGGTTCGGGGCGGCGCCCGGATGTGGCGCCCGAACGCGAGACCCCGCGACCGCCACGGCTCCAAGCGCGCCTTTCGCCAACCCCCCGTGCACCAAGGCTCGAGCGCGCCTCGGTCCCGCCGATCCGGGCAGGCTGCGGATCACCGCCATTGCCCGCAAGCCCGCCACGTGCACCCGGACTGACCGGCGCGTCCCCATGCCATTGAAGAACGGTCACAAGAGAAGGCCGCGCGACCCATGGGTCGCGCGGCCAGTGTTCAGGTCTGGGGGGTTCGCGCCTATTCCGCCGCGAACGGGTAGCGTCCGCCTCCGGCGTCGCCGTCGCTCGGTCGGCGCGCTCGCCGTCGCCGTCGCCGTCGCCATCCGACGCGCTCTCGCAAGCGTCCTCGAACGGCGCCGTGCGCAAGACCGGCGGCAGCCAGCCCTTGCCCTCCAGCAACGCCTCGGCCGCCTCGGCCATGTCCGCCTTCTTCATCCCCGCGAGACGCCCGGCTTCCTCGGCGCCGACGGCCTCGGTCACCGCCTCCAGAATTCGCCCCTTGGACACCCGCGAGAAATAGCCCTTGGCCGTGGCCGACCATGTGGCGGTCATGTCCAGACCCACCGCCGTGGCCAGCGTCTCGGCCTGATCGAGAGCGCCGGGCCTGCGGTCGTGGGGGTCGCGCACGGCGTAAAGGCCCGCCCCCGTGCACGCCGCCAGCAGGTCCAGCAGGTCGGTCCCGCCCATGGGCGCCAGCACCGCCCACAGGTCGCGGGGATTCTCCGGAAGGCGGGCGCCCCACGCCTCCAGCCGGTCGGCCACCCGGCGTCCCGCCGGACTGTCGCTGACCCCCGGCGCCGCGCGCTCGAGGCCGTGGACCGACAGCCGCAGGGGCAGCGGCGTCCAGTCCCCGTAGCCCGGATAGAACACCTGCAGGGCCAGCGCATGGACCGTCACCGCCAGCGCCGTGGCCGGGTCGGCCTGCACCGCATCGCGCAGGCCCATGGTGCGGCGGGCCGTCAGGTCCATCAGCAGCCGGTCCGACAGGGGCGCGGGGGCGTCTTCGTCCTCCCCGTCCGCCGGTCCGGCGCCGGGCGCCGCCTCGGCCGCGTCCTCGTCGCTGTCGCCCTGCCCCTCCCCGGCCCATGGCGGGGTGTGCGGGCGGGCGGCGTCCTCGGCCCGGACCAGACCCCGCTCGAAGCGGGCCGCGCCGTCATGGCCCAGCAGGACCATGACCCCGGCCCGGGCCTTGGCCTCGGGCGCATAATCGAAGGCGGGACCGAAGGCCTGCAAGGCCCGGTCGATGGCCTCGAGGCGGGCGTCCACCTCCGGCGGCAGGGTTTCTGCGGCGTCGGTTTCCGAGACCAGCCGGTCATACTCCTCGGACAGGGCCGCGATCTCGGCGGCCTCGGCCGCGCTGCGCGCCGTCTCCACCGGATAGACGCGGGCGAAGTCATGGACCGCCGCATGGTCGGCGCCGACCTCGGCCCATGTCCAGCCCTCCCTCTGGCGAACGTCCTCGGCGAGGGCCGCCAGCTTTTCGGCGACGAGCGTGTCCAGCAGGGCCGGGTCCTCCAGCCAGCCGCCGCCGTCCTCGGTGAACAGGTCGCGCAGCACCGCCCCGCCCGCCGCCTCATAGGCCTCGAGGCCCACGAACACGGCGCGCCGGTCCCCGGCCGGAACCTTGGCCTCGGTCATGGCCCGGCGGATGGCGTAGGCGGGGGTGTGGGGTCCGATCTGGGCCAGCACCTGCCGCTGCCGGTCCCGGTCCTCGCTGACGCAGAAGGCGGTCAGCTGGTCCAGGGCCAGCGTCCCCTCCCGGTAGGCGGCCATCAACTCCGGCGCCGCCGCCCCCAGCCGCAGCCGCTGGCGCACGATCTGGGCGGAGACCCCGAACCGCGCCCCGATCTCCTCGGCGCCGTAGCCCTTCTCCTCGGCGAGGCGTTTGAAGGCCTCGAACTGGTCGGCGGGATGCATGGCCTCGCGGGTGATGTTTTCATCGAGGCTGATCTCATGGGCGTCATTGTCGGCGTCCACGATGACCCGGACCGGATGGGTCCGCTTGATCGTCTTGCGCTTGACCAGCATGCGCAGCGCCTGCCGCCGCCCTTCGCCGATGCTGACGAGGTAGGCGCCGGTCGCGGCGCCCTCCCCGTCCCGTTCGATCTCCACCACGGGCGGCTGCAACACCCCCTTGGCCCTGATCGACGCCGCCAGCGCCTCCAGCGCCGCCGCCGAATGCCTCACCTTGCGGGCGTTGCGCGGCGAAGCCTTGAGCCGGTTCAGCGGCACGGTGATCTCCGCCCCGTGCACCGGCTCCTGAACCGCCTCCACAGCGGCGGCGTCAGCCGCCGCAGAAACGGGGGTGTGAGTGGATTGAGTCTTCATGTCTGCCTCCTCGGGTCAGGGTTTGCAGGCGCAAGGCGCGCCTGAAACCCTGCCCGTCGGCGAGACCGGGGTAGCAAGGGCCAGGGCGGACCGGCCGGAGGGGGATCGCCCGGGCTGCACAAGCCCCGGACCCTGACGTCGGTCGCGACCCAGGCCGGCGCGGAAGCTCGGGGAGACCGGCCGGTCCGGCGCCGGAGGCGCTTCACCCTGGCCCGCGCGAGGGCGGAGCCTTAGTCTTCCTTCGGGCCCTTTGGGACCCAGACCGCATCCAGCACCCTGGCGGCCAGCGCCGCCTTGTCGCCGGGGAGAAACCGCCCGTAGTGGGCGGCCACCGTCCGCGCCGAATCCTGGATGGCGAAGCCGGCCTGTTCATAGGAGCCGGTCATCTTCAGCACATGGGTGGCCAGGACATCGCGCACATTGTGCGGCCCGTGGGTCTTCAGGCCGGCGATGGCCCCGCGTCCGGTCCAGGGATTGTAGATGCCGTATCGCTGGATCATGGCCTGCCAG
>NZ_BATC01000070.1 GCF_000466985.1 Brevundimonas abyssalis TAR-001 | reverse complement strand
CGACCCGGCCCTTGCCGTCGCCCACCACCATCAGGGCGGCGAACGAGAAACGACGACCGCCTTTGACGGTCGCGGCCACACGGTTGATGTGGACCAGCTTTTCAACGATGTCGCTGTCCGGGCCGTCGGCCTGGGGAGCGTTGCGGTTGTCACGACGATTGCGATCGTTGCCGCCGCCGCCGCGTTGGGGTTGGTGCGCCATGCTGCGGTTCCTTAGAAGTTCAGGCCGGCTTCACGCGCGGCTTCCGCCAGCGCCTTCACCCGACCGTGATAGATATAGCCGCCGCGGTCGAAGACCACGTCCTTGACGCCCTTTTCGATGGCGCGCTCGGCGATGAGCTTGCCGATGCGGGTCGCGGCGTCCACGTCCGAGCCCTTGTGCTTCTTGCCCTTCTCGCCTTCCAGCGAGGAGGCCGAAGCCACCGTGACGCCCTTGGCGTCGTCGATGATCTGGGCCGAGATGTTCTTGTCCGAACGGTGGACCGACAGGCGCAGACGGCCGTTGGCCACCGCCTTGAGGCGACGACGGGTGCGCTCGGTGCGGCGCTTCGCGGTTTGGATAGAAGAGAGAGCCATGACTTACTTCTTCTTGCCTTCCTTACGACGGACCTTTTCGCCCGCGTAACGGATGCCCTTGCCCTTGTAGGGCTCGGGCGGACGGAGCTTGCGGATCACCGCCGCGATCTGACCCACCGACTGCTTGTCGGAGCCCGAGATCTTGATCTCGGTCTGCTTGGGCGTGGCGAAGGTGATGCCGGCGGGCGGGGCGATGTCCACGTCGTGGCTCAGGCCCAGCTGCAGCGACAGCGACTGACCCTTCATGGCGGCGCGGTAGCCCACGCCGACCAGTTCCAGGGTCTCCTCGAAGCCGTCGGTCACGCCGATCACCATGTTGGCGACCAGGGTGCGCGAAAGGCCCCACATGGAGCGAGCCCGCTGGGTGTCCGAACGCGGGGTCAGCGAGAGCTCGTCGCCCTCGTGCTTGACCTCGATGTCCTCGACCACGGTCCAGGTCGCTTCGCCCTTGGGCCCCTTCACCGAAACGGTCTGGCCGTTCAGGGTCAGGGTCACGCCCTTGGGCACGGAGATGGTTTTCTTGCCGATGCGGGACATATCAATACACCTTGCAGAGGACTTCGCCGCCCACGTTGGCCTCGCGGGCCGCCGTGTCGGACATGACGCCCTTCGAGGTGGACAGGATCGAGATGCCCAGGCCGTTCTTGACCGGCTTCAGGTCGCCGATGGCCGAATAGACCCGACGGCCCGGCTTGGACACGCGGCTGATCTCCGCGATGACCGGCTGGTCATCGAAGTACTTCAGCTCGATCTCGAACTGCGGGAACTCGCCGGGGTTCTGAACCAGCGAATAGCCGCGGATGTAGCCCTCGTCCTGCAGCACGTCCAGGACGCGCTGGCGCAAGCGGGAAGCCGGGGTGAGCACCTTGGAACGCTTGCGCATGGCGGCGTTCCGGATGCGGGCGATCATGTCGCTCAGGGGATCGTTGATCATCATGTCTGTTCGCTCCCCTTACCAGCTGGACTTGGTCATGCCGGGGATCTGCCCCAGCGATGCGAGTTCGCGCAATGCGATACGGCTCATCTTGAGCTTGCGGTAGTAGGCGCGCGGACGGCCCGTGACCTCGCAGCGGTTGCGGATGCGAACGGCGGCCGAGTTGCGCGGCAGCTTGGCGAGCTTGAGGCGAGCCTCGAAGCGCTCTTCCAGCGGCTTTGCCTCGTCGTTGGCGATCGCCTTGAGCGCGGCGCGCTTCTCGGCGTATTGCGCGACGAGCTTCTTGACGCGTTCGTTGCGATTGACGGCGGATTTCTTAGCCATATCGGTTCTTTTCCCTTCCCGCTCAGTTCGTCACGAACGGGAACTTGAACTCGGTGAGGAGAGCCTTGGCTTCCTCATCGGTCTTGGCCGTGGTGCAGACGACAATGTCCATGCCCCACATCTGGTCGATCTGGTCGTAGTTGATCTCCGGGAACACGATGTGCTCGCGAAGGCCGGTGGCGTAGTTGCCGCGACCATCGAAGGAGGTGCCCTTCAGGCCCCGGAAATCCTTCACGCGCGGCAGGGCCACGGTGATGAACCGGTCCAGGAACTCGTACATGCGGTCGCCGCGCAGGGTGACCTTGCCGCCGATGACCATGCCTTCGCGCAGCTTGAAGCCGGCGATGGAGTTGCGGGCCTTGGTCGGGACCGCCTTCTGGCCGGCGATCATGGTCAGATCCTTGAGGGCCGCGTTGGCCTTCTTGGAGTCCGCCACCGCTTCGCCGATGCCCATGTTCAGGACGATCTTGTCCAGACGGGGCGTCTGCATGGCGTTGGTGTAGCCGAATTTCTCGGTCATCAGGGCCTTGATGCGGTCCTGATAGTCGGCCTTCAGCCGGGGGGTGTACTTTTCGGTGGCCATCAGATGACGTCTCCGGTCGTCTTGGCGAAGCGGACCTTCTGGTCCTTCTCCACCTTGAAGCCCACGCGGGTCGCCTTGCCGTTGGCGTCGGCGATCGCGACGTTCGACAGGTGAAGCGAGGCTTCCTTGTGCTTGATGCCGCCGTTCGGGTCAGCCTGGGTCGGGCGCGTGTGGCGCTGGACCATGTTGACGCCCTGGACGACGACGCGGTTCTCGGACGGCAGCACCTTGACCACCTGGCCCGTGCGGCCCTTGTCCTTGCCGGTCAGGACGATCACGTTGTCGCCCTTCTTGATCTTGGCGGCCATGTTACAGGACCTCCGGAGCCAGCGAGATGATCTTCATGTGGTTCTTGGCGCGCAGTTCGCGAGGAACCGGGCCGAAGATCCGCGTGCCGACCGGCTCGTTCTGCTTGTTGACGATGACAGCGGCGGACTTGTCGAAGCGGATCACCGATCCGTCCTTGCGCTGGATGTCCTTGGCGGTGCGCACGACGATGGCGCGCACGACGTCGCCCTTCTTCACGCGGCCGCGCGGAATGGCTTCCTTGACGGAAGCGACGATCGTGTCGCCCACCGAGGCGTAGCGGCGCTTGGAGCCGCCCAACACCTTGATGCACATGACCCGGCGAGCGCCCGAATTGTCGGCCACCTCCAGGTTAGTTTGCATCTGGATCATGGGATCCGATCCTTCTTCTTAACTGGCCGAGGCCTGGGTGTCGGAGACGACTTCCCAGCGCTTCAGCTTGGACTTCGGGGCGCACTCGGCGATGCGGACGATTTCGCCTTCCTTGGCGACGTTCGCTTCGTCGTGAGCGTGGTACTTCTTGGACAGGCGCACCGTCTTCTTCAGAAGCGGGTGCAGAATGGTGCGGTTGACGCGGACCACCACGGTCTTGTCGCCCTTGTCGGACACGACCACGCCTTCGAGAATACGCTTGGGCATCTTCGTTTCCTTAAGCGGCCGCCTGCTTCTCGCGCAGAAGCGACGAGACGCGGGCGATGTCCTTGCGGACTTCATTGACGCGGTGCGTCTTCTCAAGCTGGCCGGTGGCCGCCTGGAAGCGCAGGTTGAACTGTTCCTTCTTGAGCTTGATCAGCTCGTCGGACAGCTGGTCCGGGGTCAGGCCCCGCAGATCGGCGATCTTGGTCATGCCGCTTGCTCCGAGTGGGCGATGCCGGCGTCAAGGCGGGTGACCACCTTGGTGCGGATCGGCAGCTTGGCGGCGCCGAGGCGCAGCGCCTCGCGGGCCACGTCGTCCGGCACGCCGTCGATTTCAAACATCACGCGGCCGGGAGCCACGCGGGCGGCCCAGTGATCCACCGCGCCCTTGCCCTTGCCCATGCGGACTTCGGCGGGCTTGCCGGAGACCGGCACGTCCGGGAAGATGCGGATCCACACACGGCCCTGGCGCTTCATCTGGCGGGTGATCGCGCGGCGGGCCGCCTCGATCTGACGCGCGGTGATGCGCTCGGGCTCCATGGCCTTCAGGCCGTAGGAGCCGAAGTTCAGCGCGAAGCCGCCCTTCGAGGAGCCGTGGATGCGGCCCTTGAACGCCTTGCGGTACTTGGTCTTTTTGGGTTGCAGCATGACTTAGCTCTCACGTCCCCGGTCACGGCGCGGACCGCGATCACCGCGGGGGCCACGCTCGCGGCCTTCATTCGACGACGGGCCGGAAGCTTCCTGGGCCCAGCGCTTGTCCTGCGCCATCGGGTCGTGCTCCAGCACCTCGCCCTTGAAGACCCACACCTTCACACCGATGATGCCGTAGGTCGTCTTGGCCTGGATGAAGCCGTAGTCGATGTCGGCGCGCAGGGTGTGCAGCGGCACACGGCCTTCGCGATACCATTCCATCCGCGCGATTTCCGCGCCGCCCAGACGGCCCGACACATTGATCCGGACGCCCTTGGCGCCCAGACGCATGGCGGACTGCATCGCGCGCTTCATGGCGCGACGGAAGGCGATCCGGCGCTCCAGCTGCTGGGCGATGTTCTCGGCGATCAGCTGGGCGTCGGTCTCGGGCTTGCGGACCTCGACGATGTTCAGGTGAACTTCGCCCTCGGTCATCGCCGCGATGTCCTTGCGCAGCTTCTCGATGTCGGCGCCCTTCTTGCCGATCACGACACCCGGACGGGCGGCGTAGATCGTCACGCGGCACTTCTTGTGCGGACGCTCGATGATGATGCGCGAGACCCCGGCGCCCGACAGGCGGCCCTTCAGGTATTCACGCAGCTTCAGGTCCTGATGCAGCAGGCGCGCATAGTCGCGGTCGCCGGCGAACCAGCGGCTGTCCCAGGTGCGGTTGATGCCCAGTCGGAAGCCGACCGGATTGATTTTCTGTCCCATCAGGCGGCCTCGCCGGCTTCACGGACCACGATGGTGATCTCGCTGAACGGTTTCAGGATGCGCGACGAGCGACCGCGAGCGCGGCTCGCGAAACGCTTCATCACCATGTTCTTGCCCACGAAAGCCTCGGCGACGACCAGGTTGTCGATGTCGAGGTTGTGGTTGTTCTCGGCGTTGGACACGGCCGAGTACAGCGCCTTGCGGACGTCGGTCGAGATGCGCTTGCGGCTGAATTCCAGCTCGTTCAGCGCCTTCTGGACCGGCAGGCCGCGGATCGACTGCGCGACAAGGTTCAGCTTCTGAGGGCTGATGCGCACGTTGACCAGCTTGGCGCGGGCTTCGGCGGCGCCGACACGGCGCGGATTGGAGGACTTGCCCATGGCTTACTTCCTCTTGGCCTTCTTGTCCGCCGCGTGACCCGGAAAGCTCCGGGTCGGGGCGAACTCGCCGAACTTCATGCCGACCATGTCCTCGGACACGTGCACAGGGATGTGCTTCTGCCCGTTGTGGACACCGAAGGTCAGGCCGACGAACTGCGGCAGGATGGTGGAGCGGCGCGACCAGGTCTTGATCACGTCCTTGCGGCCCGAGGTCTGGACCGTTTCGGCTTTCTTGAGGAGATACCCGTCGACAAACGGGCCTTTCCAGGACGAGCGGGCCATATCAGCGAGCCTTCTTCACGTGGCGGCTACGGATGATGAACTTGTCCGTGGCCTTGTTCTTGCGGGTGCGGGCGCCTTGGTGTCCTTGCCCCACGGGGTGACCGGGTTCCGGCCGCCCGAGGTGCGACCCTCACCACCACCGTGCGGGTGGTCGATCGGGTTCATGGCGACGCCGCGAACGTGCGGGCGCCAGCCCATGTGACGCTTGCGGCCCGCCTTGCCCAGGTTCTGGTTCATGTGGTCCGGGTTGGACACGGCGCCGATGGTGGCCATGCAGCCGTCCAGGACCATGCGCAGCTCGCCCGAACCCAGACGGATCTGGGCGTAGCCCTGGTCGCGGCCGACCAGCTGGGCGTAGGCGCCGGCCGAACGGGCCAGCTGGGCGCCCTTGCCCGGCTTCATCTCCACATTGTGGATGATGGTGCCGACCGGGATCGAGCGCAGCGGGGCGGCGTTGCCCGGCTTCACGTCGACCTTGTCGCCGGCGATGATCTGGTCACCGGCCTTCAGGCGCTGCGGCGCGATAATGTAGGTCTTCTCGCCGTCGGCGTAGTTCACCAGGGCGATGAAGGCGGTGCGGTTCGGGTCGTACTCAAGACGCTCGACCGTACCGACCACATCGAACTTGCGACGCTTGAAGTCGATCTTGCGGTACAGCTTCTTGGCGCCGCCGCCGCGGAAGCGGACGGCGATGCGACCACCCTGCCCGCGGCCGCCTGATTTGCTCAGGCCCTCGGTCAGGGACTTTTCCGGGCGGCCTTTGTGCAGCTCGGAACGGTCGACCAGCACCAGGGCGCGGCGGCCCGGGGACGTCGGATTGAAATGCTTCAGAGCCATCGGTTCAGAGCCCCGTGGTGACGTCGATTGACTGGCCGTCGGCCAGCGTCACGATCGCTTTCTTGATGTCGTTCCGACGGCCCTTGATGCCGCGGAACCGCTTGGTCTTGCCCTTTTGAACCAGGGTGTTGACCTTGACGACGTTGACCTTGAACAGGCTCTCGACCGCAGCGGCGATCTCGTCCTTGGTGGCGTTCTCCGCGACCTTGAACACGACCTTATTCTGCTCGGAGAGCAGGGTCGTCTTCTCGGTGATCAGCGGCGCCAGGATCGTGTCGTAATGACGGGCGGTGGGTTGAGCGGCAGCCATTATGCGGCCTCCTTCTCGGAGAAGCGGGCCTCGATCGCCTCGACGGCGGCCTTGGTCAGCACCAGCTTGTTCGCGCGCAGGATGTCATAGACGTTCAGGCCGGCGTTCGGCAGCACGTCGATGTGCGGGATGTTGCGGGCGGCCAGGCCGAACCCGGTATCCACTTCCGGACCAGCGATGATCAGCGCCTTGTCCCAGCCCAGCTTGCCGAAGGTGGCGCGCAGGGCCGAGGTCTTGGCTTCCTTGACCGTCAGGTCCGACACCACCACCAGCTCGCCGGCCTTGGCCTTGGAGCTCAGGGCGTGGCGCAGGGCCAGGGCCCGGACCTTCTTGGGCAGCGAGAAGCCGTGATCGCGAACGATCGGGCCGAAGGCGCGCGAACCACCCACGAACTGGGGCGCACGACGCGAACCGTGACGAGCGCCGCCGGTTCCCTTCTGCTTGTACATCTTCTTGCCGGTGCGGCTGTTCTCGTTGCGGGTCTGGACCTTGTGGGTGCCGGCGCGGCGCTTGGCCAGCTGCCAGTTCACCACACGGGCCAGAAGGTCGCCGCGGATGTCCTCGATGCCGAACACAGCGTCGTTCAGCTCGATGTCGCCGGCCTTCTTGCCGTCGAGATTGGTTACAGCGATTTTCATTGCTCTTCACCGCCTTCGGAGGCTTCAGCCGCCACGGCTTCGTCGGCCGGCTTGTCAGCGGGCTGCGAAGCGGCTTCGGCGCCGGCCTTCTTGAACGCGCCGGGGAACGGCAGGTCGGCCTGGTTCTTCTTGTTGGCGTCGCGGACCTTCACATAGGCGCCGTCGTGGCCGGGCACAGCGCCCTTGACCAGGATCAGGCCGCGCTCGGTGTCGATGCGGACGATGGTGAGGTTCTGCTGGGTGACAGTTTCCTGACCCAGGTGACCGGCCATCTTCTTGCCCTTGAAGACCTTGCCCGGATCCTGACGCTGGCCGGTCGAACCGTGCGAACGGTGCGACACGGACACACCGTGGGACGCGCGCAGGCCGCCGAAGTTCCAGCGCTTCATGGCGCCGGCGAAGCCCTTGCCGATGGTCAGGCCCTGGATGTCCACCTTCTGACCGGCCACGAAGTGGTCGGCCGTGAATTCGGCGCCCACGTCGATCAGCGCGTCTTCCGACACGCGGAACTCGGTCACATACCGCTTCGGCTCGACTTCGGCCTTGGCGAAGACAGCTCGTTGAGCCTGGTTGGTTCTCTTCGCCTTCCTGGAGCCGGCGCCCAGTTGAAGCGCGACGTAACCGTCACGCTCCTGGGTGCGCTGGCCAACGACCTGACAGCCATCAAGCTGCAGAACGGTGACCGGAATGTGCGCGCCGTCTTCAGCGAAGACGCGCGTCATTCCCAGCTTCTTGGCGATCACGCCCGTACGCATGTCGGATCCCGCCTCTTCTCTCTTAAATCTTGATTTCGACGTCCACGCCGGCGGACAGGTCGAGCTTCATGAGCGCGTCCACGGTCTGCGGGGTGGGGTCGACGATGTCGAGCACGCGCTTGTGCGTGCGGATTTCAAACTGCTCGCGCGACTTCTTGTCGACGTGCGGCGAGCGGTTGACGGTGAATTTCTCGATCAGAGTCGGCAGCGGAATCGGGCCGCGAACAGTCGCGCCGGTACGCTTGGCCGTGTTGACGATTTCGCGCGTGGAATGGTCCAGGACGCGATGATCGAAGGCCTTCAGCCTGATGCGGATGCTTTGATCCATATCGGTTGTTTTTCCTACAGCGGTCGGTGGACCGCGTCCCTGTGAACCATTTCAAAGACCGGAGCCTTTGGGTCTTTCGACCCTCAGGGTACGCACGTCCGCAAAAACGATCGGCCCACGCAGGAACCTGCGAAGGCCGGTGAACTCCTGGGCACTGTAAAGAACAGGGTCTCAGGTCGTTCCTGCGGGCCGCGTCTGCACCCGGGGGTGCACAGCCGGTCCAACAAGAGTGGGGGCTTATGACGGTTGATTCCGCTTTCGTCAAGCGGAGTGGAGCCGGAAAAGCCGGAAAGACGAAAGGGCCCCGCGGACCGGCCGCGAGGCCCTCGCCTCAATGCTCGCCCGGCCTTATTCGCCGATGCGGATGTCGCCAGAGCCGACGATGCTGCGATTGACGCTGCCGGTGGCCTCGGCCACCCGCACATCGCCCGAACCCGCGATTGAGGCGCTCACGTCGCCCGCCCGGCCGTTGAAGACTACATCACCGGACCCGACGATCGAGACGTCCAGCGACCTGACCTCGCCGCCGTCAACGCGAACGTCTCCCGACCCGGCGATGGACACATCCATCGCATCGCCCTGCACACGGCCGATGCGCAGGTTGCCGGAGCCGGCCACGGCCACGTCCGTCGAGGCCGTGGCCGCCAAGGTCACGTTGCCCGACCCTGTGATGGCGATGTCGGCGTCGCCGGTAGCTCCGGCGCTGACATCGCCCGATCCGGCCACCGCCAGGTCCAGGGTACGCGACGTTCCCGCCCGGATCGTGCCCGACCCTGAGTTGCTGATGTCCAGGTCGCCGTCGGTGTTGGCCACGGTCCAGTCGCCGCAGCCGCGGTTGCCCAGTTCGATGCTGCTGGCGCCCCGGCCGATGGAGCCGAACACCGCCCCGCCGGAGCCGCCCCGGACGATGCCGAGCAGGCGGCTGCGACCGCCCGAGCGGCCGGCGTCCACGTCCACGTCGCGCGGGGTGCGGACCACCACCAGGGGCGCGTCGCTGACATTGATGGTTCCGTGGCCGCGCACCTCGACCCGGGCGCCCTCGCCCGGCTGGCGCGCGTTGGCGGGACCGGAGGTGCAGTTGCGCACCGCGCTGCCCGACAGACCGCCGTCGATGATGATGTCCGAGCCCCGGCGCGTCACCGTCAGGCGGTCCAAAGTGGATGATCCGTGTTCGATCTCCACGGCGATGTCGGTGCGGTCCTCGGGGATCACCACCACGCGGGCGACGGCGTCACGGATCTCCACCTCGCCGGCATGAGCGACCCCTGCGAGGGCGAGGGCGGCGGTGGCGGCGGCGACCAGATAGGCGGGTTTCATGGCTTGGTTCTCCCTGTCGTGTTGACAGGAATTCGCCACAAAGCCCGCGGGAAGTCATTTTAAATCGAGGTCATGAACCTGTGTCATGAAACCCTCTCCCACTGGGAGAGGGCTGCGCGCAGCGGCTTGCGAAGCAAGGCGCTCCTTCGCGCGCAGGGTGAGGGTCGGGTGTTTAGACGCTTACGGGACGGCCCTCATCCCCCGCGCCAGAACGAAGCCGCCTCGCGGCTTCGTGCGCGGGTTCCCCTTCTCCCATTGGGAGAAGGAACGGATCAGTTCGCGACCTTCTCCACCTGATTGTATTCCAGGTCCACCGGGGTGGGACGACCGAAGATGGACACGGCCACGCGAAGACGCGCGCGCTCCTCGTCCACGCTCTCCACCGCGCCGTCGAAGCTGGCGAACGGACCGTCGATGACCTTGACGGTCTCGCCGATGTCGAAGCGGATGGTGGGCTTGGGACGCTCCACGCCCTCCTCCACGGCGCCGATGATGCGCTCGACTTCCTTGTCCGAGACCGGCAGCGGACGCGTGCCGCCCTGGGAGCCCAGGAAGCCGGTCACCTTCGGCGTGTTCTTGACCAGGTGATAGGCCTCGTCGCTCAGCTCCATCTTCACCAGCACATAGCCGGGGAAGAATTTGCGCTCGGAGTTCACCTTCCGGCCGCGACGGATCTCGACCACGTCCTCGGTCGGCACCAGGATTTCGGAGAAATTCTCTTCCAGACCCTGCTGGCGAGCCTGGTCGCGCAGATGCTGCGCCACCTTCTTCTCGAAGTTGGAGTGGGCGTGGACAATGTACCACTTGTGCCGGGGATTGCTCGGCTTGGTTTCGGGCGCCGCATCGGTCACGTGCGCGTCTCCTTGTTTGTTTTTATCGGCCGAAGGAAATGATCTGCTGGAAGACCCAGCCCAGGCCGAAGTCCACCACCCAGAAGAACAGGGCGGCGATCATCACCAGGATCAGGACCATCACCGAGGTGATCCAGGTCTCCTTGCGGCTGGGCCAGGTGATCTTGCGGGCTTCGGCGCGCACCTGCGACAGGAACTGGGCCGGCGAGGTCTTCTTCCTGGGCGCCGGAGCGTCCACGGTCACGGTCTGACCCGCGCCTGTCGCCGCCGTCTGCGTCCTGTTTCCTCCGCGGCGTCCGCCGGGAGTTTTCGCCTTGGCCATCTGTTCGTCTCTAACGCTTCAAAGGTGTCTGGATCGCCAGATGGGGAAGGTCCCATGTCGCGACAACGGGGTGGCAGGAGTTGAGGGACTCGAACCCACGACCCCCGGTTTTGGAGACCGGTGCTCTACCAGCTGAGCTAAACTCCTATGGCCCCGGACAAAGAACAGCGCGCCGGAAGGGCGGACCCCACGGCGCGCAAGGCCTTCGCCAGACCGGGGGCTATGCCCCACGACGCGCCGCATTTCAAGCGGGGATGCGCTTCCGCCCGTCAATCCTGCTCTTCTGCCGCCTCTCGCGCCGCCCGCTCTTCTTCCTTGTGGATCAACTGGGTGAAAAGCAGCTTGTCGATACGGCGGTCATCCATGTCCACGACCTCGACCTCGAAGCGGCCCAGTTGCAGAATCTCGCCCTCGTTCGGCACCCGGGACAGTTTGTGCAGCACCAGGCCGGCCACGGTGTGGAAGCCGTCCGTCTCGCCGAACTCCTCGCCCAGTTCGTCGGCCAGTTCGTCGATGTCGGTGCGTCCGTCCACCAGCCAGCTGCCGTCATCGCGCTTGATGATGTCGGCGTTGACCTCGTCGTGGCTCTCGTTGAAGTCGCCGGCGATCATCTCCAGCAGGTCGGTGGCGGTGACCACCCCTTCGAAGGCGCCGTACTCGTCCACCACGAAGGCCATGTGGACCTTGGAGCCCTTCAGGATCTCCAGCGCCTTCAGCACCGAGGTGGACTGGGGAATGAAGGCCGGCTCGGCCACCAGCTTCTCGATGTTGAACTCGCCGTTGTCGAGCAGGCTGTCCAGCAGGTCCTTCTTGTGGACCACGCCGATGGGGTTATCCACGTCGCTCTCGCGGGCCACCACGATGCGCGAATAGGGGCAGGTGCGGATCTCGTCGCGCAACTGCTTTTCGGTGTCGTCCAGGGCGATCCAGAACACTTCCGGCCGCGGCGTCATGGCCACGCGGATGGGGCGGTCGCCCAGACGCAGGATCTCCTCGATCATCAGCTGCTCTTCCGGCTCGATCAGGCCGGCCGAGGTGCCTTCCGCCAGGATGGTCTCCACCTCTTCCTGGGTGACGTCCGTGCCGTCCTTGTCCTTGATGCCCAGGGCCTTGAGGATGCCGGAGGTGGAGATCGTCAGCAGCATGACGAAAGGCTTGAGCACAACGGCCACGGCCGAAATGGGCGCCGCCATTCGGGACGCCACCGGCTCGGGAAAGATCAGGGCGATGCGCTTGGGCACCAGCTCGCCGACGATCACCGAGACATAGGTGATGCACACCACCACCAGGCCCGTGGCGACCACCTCCGACCATGCCGCGGCCGCGGGGAAGGTCGCTTCCAGGAAGGTGTTGATCTCGCCGGCGATGGTGGCCTGGCCATAGGCGCCCGCCAGGATGCCGATGAGGGTGATGCCCACCTGGACGGACGACAGGAACTGGGTCGGCTCCTCCGACAGCTTGAGGGCCTTGCGCGCGCCTCTGTCGCCCCGCTCGGCGCGGGCCTGAAGTCTGGATTTCCGGGAGGACACGACCGCGAGCTCGGTCATGGCGAAAAGCCCGTTCAGCACGATCAGGAGCAGAACGACGGCAATGGCTATGAGCAACATTTAGGGGTTTTGGAACCCGGAGACGCGGCGCGATCAGCGGCTGCCGCATAGGCACATTAGGCGATAGGCGCGAGTTTCGCCACGGTTTCCTCTTGGAAAAGGCCGGGGCGGCGCCCTCGTCAGACGCTCATGCCGATGACGACGCCGATGAACAGCCCGATCCTGATCGCACGCAACATGGTTTCCAGATCCTTAACGTCCGTTTCCGAACGTAGAGACCAGCCCATGGGTTGCAGCAACCACCCTCGCCCCGAGGTTGCGGATTAACCGCAAGATTCACCTGATCCTTCTCCCTGTGGGAGAAGGGGGAACCCGCGCACGAAGGCGCGTCAGCGGCTTCGTTCTGGCGTGGGGGATGAGGGGCGGACGCTCAAGCCGGAAACGCCCGACCTCACCCTGCGCGCTGAAGAAGCGGTCTGCTTCGCATCCCGCTGCGCGCAGCCCTCTCCCATCGGGAGAGGGAAGTTTATGCCGGACAGCAAAACGGCCCCGGAGTTTCCTCCGGGGCCGCTCTGTATTCAGATCGCAAGAACCGAGCTTACTCGGTGATCTTGGCCACCACGCCGGCGCCGACGGTGCGGCCGCCTTCGCGGATGGCGAAGCGGAGCTTCTCTTCCATGGCGATCGGGGTGATCAGCTCGACGTTCAGCTCGGCGTTGTCGCCGGGCATGATCATCTCGACACCTTCCTTCAGGTGCACGATGCCGGTCACGTCCGTGGTGCGGAAGTAGAACTGCGGACGGTAGTTCGTGAAGAACGGCGTGTGACGGCCGCCCTCTTCCTTGGTCAGGATGTAGGCCTCGGCCACGAACTTGGTGTGCGGGGTGATGGAGCCCGGCTTGCACAGCACCTGGCCGCGCTCGACGTCTTCACGCTTGGTGCCGCGCAGCAGCACGCCCACGTTGTCGCCCGCCTGGCCCTGGTCCAGCAGCTTGCGGAACATTTCCACGCCCGTGCAGGTGGTCTTCTGAACGGGGCGGATGCCCACGATCTCGACTTCCTCACCCACCTTGACGATGCCGCGCTCGACCCGGCCCGTCACCACGGTGCCGCGGCCCGAGATCGAGAACACGTCTTCCACCGGCATCAGGAACGGCAGGTCCACCGGACGCTCCGGCTGCGGGATGTAGCTGTCCACCGCCGCCATCAGCTCAAGGATGCGCTCCTCGCCGATCTGCGGGTCACGGCCTTCCACCGCGGCCAGGGCCGAACCCTTGACCACCGGGATGTCGTCGCCGGGGAACTGGTACGACGAAAGCAGCTCGCGCACTTCCATCTCCACCAGCTCGAGCAGCTCCTCGTCGTCGACCATGTCGACCTTGTTCAGGAACACCACCAGCGCCGGAACGCCGACCTGACGGGCCAGCAGGATGTGCTCGCGGGTCTGGGGCATCGGGCCGTCGGCGGCCGAGCACACCAGGATCGCGCCGTCCATCTGGGCGGCGCCCGTGATCATGTTCTTCACATAGTCGGCGTGGCCCGGGCAGTCCACGTGGGCGTAGTGACGGTTGGCCGTCTCATACTCGACGTGCGCCGTGTTGATCGTGATGCCGCGCGCCTTCTCTTCCGGGGCCGCATCGATGTCCGCATAGGCCATCGCCTTGGCGCCGCCGGCCTTGGCCAGCGTCATCGTGATCGCCGCCGTCAGCGTCGTCTTGCCGTGGTCAACGTGGCCGATCGTGCCGATGTTGCAGTGCGGCTTGTTACGTTCGAACTTTTCCTTGGCCAT